>NZ_JBEPRF010000010.1:0-309775 GCF_040548225.1 Bradyrhizobium sp. S3.12.5 | reverse complement strand
GGGTGGGCCCGCCAACCAAACAATACTCTTTCCGTCCCGCGGGGGGGGGGGGGGGGGCGCCCCCCCCCCCCCCCCGACGGAGCAAGCGGCGAGGCCGTCGCTCTCCAATTCACATTTCAAACAGCAGACACATCTTTGCGTTCCCGCGGCGCCTTTCGCCCGAGTTTTGTCTCTCGCAAGCGCTCTCGTGGAAACGAGGGCGCAGGGAAGGCCGGGCGCCGGCTGGCACCCGCAAGGTCCGTGCGCCATAGAAATGCACACGGGGTGGACCACAGGTGTTGCCGGATCGCCCGGCCTTCCCTGCGCGATGGTTTTAACGTGTCCTTCGTGCTCTCCCCGGGGAGCGATGCACTATTGCCCCCGTCGCCCTGCAGATGACTGATGCGCGTGCCCGGTCGGGCCGCAACTTCACCACAGGACTTGACGCACAGGCTCCGGGCGTCAGGACCACACGACTTGTTCGTCCGCGCACGTCTTCGCTGGAACTCCGGGAGCTGGCGTGTGCTCACGCCCGGAGCCATGCGAAGACGCTGTCAGCGTCGTGTCGTTGGCACGACGATCATTGCTCACGGCCGAAGCCGCCCTGCAATGCCGCTCGCGCCCGACGCCGTCGCGTCCATCGCTGCCCAGCCCGCGGTTCGTGACGATCGCGATCCGCCCCTTGTCGAAGGCCAGGGTGTTTCGCTTGTACGACAAATCCGAATTTCGGTAAAGTGGAATATTTTCGTAGATTGTGATTGACAAGCGGTGGCAGGCCGCCGCGGGTGTTTTGCCCGACGGGCAACAATCGACGGACGCAGGTGCTGGGCTCGTTAACGGCAGCCCGTAGCTCGTAGGATGGGTGGAGCACTGGCGAAACCCATCACCGCGCGCCTTGAAGTCTGCAGATGGGTTTCGCTGCGCTTTACTCATCCTACGGGCTCTAGGTTCTAGATCACCCCCGCCAACCGCAGCGCTACACCCGCGGCACAGCTGCCCGCCAGCACCGTCAGCATCCCGAGCTTGAAGCGGAAGATCGCGGTTGCAGCCGCGATCGACAGCACCAGCGCCGGCACGTCGACGCTGGTCGGCACCGGCCTGTCGAAATCCAGCGGGAAGGCGTGCACCGGCACAGTGTCGCGGAACAGCGTGTGCAGCGCGAACCAGATCGAGAGGTTGAGGATCACGCCGACGACGGCGGCGGTGATCGCACTGAGCGCGCCGGCAAGTCCGGTATTGCCGCGCAGCCGCTCGATATAGGGGGCGCCGACGAAGATCCAGAGGAAGCAGGGCGTGAAGGTGACCCAGGTCGCGAGTAGCCCGCCGAGCGTGGCGGCAAGCATTGGCGACAGCCCGCTTGGGTCGCGGTAGGCCGCCATGAAGCCAACGAACTGAAGCACCATGATCAGCGGGCCGGGCGTGGTCTCGGCCATGCCGAGGCCGTCGAGCATCTCGTCCGGCTTGAGCCAGTGATAATGCTCGACCGCCTGCTGGGCGACGTAAGCCAGCACCGCGTAGGCGCCGCCGAACGTGACCAGCGCCATTTTTGAGAAAAACAGCGCTATCTGGCTGAACACGCTGGCCTGTCCGAGGGCCAGAAGCAGCGCGATCACCGGCACCAGCCAGAGCGCCAGCCACAACGCGCCGACGCGGATCGTGCGGCCGGTGTCGGGGCGGACGTGGTCGGGCACGGCTTCGCCGAGCATGCTGTCGATCAAGGCGCCGTTGCCGCCGTTGCCGTGACCGGCCGGCGCGAACTCGGGACGGCCCTGTTTGGCACCGGCATAGCCGATCACGCCGGCGGCGATGATGATGATCGGGAAGGGGACGGCGAAGAAGAAGATGGCGACGAAGGCGATTGCGGCCAGCGCAATCATGATGCGGTTCTTCAGCGCGCGCTTGCCGACCCGCACCACGGCCTCGACGACGATGGCGAGCACGGCGGCCTTCAGCCCGAAGAATAGCGCTTCGACTAAGCTGACATTGCCGAAGGCGGCGTAGACGTAGCTCAGGCCCATGATGGCGATGATGCCGGGCAGGATGAAGAGCCCGCCCGCCATTAGTCCGCCGGCGGTTCGGTGCATCAGCCAGCCGACATAAGTCGCGAGTTGCTGCGCCTCCGGTCCCGGCAACAGCATGCAGTAATTCAGCGCATGCAGAAAGCGGCCCTCGGAGATCCAGTTCTTCTCTTCGACCAGGATCCGATGCATCACCGCGATCTGGCCCGCGGGCCCGCCAAAACTTAGGCAGGCGACGCGGAGCCAAACGCGAAAGGCCTCGCCGAAGCTGATGCCGTGACCGGCATCAGCTCCTGCTTGGGCATTACGGATATCCATCACGCCTTCGCCTTGTTGGTCGGCCAGTTGTGAGTTTCTCCGGTCGCATCGCGGCACCAGCGATAGAAGGCGTCGTAGAGCAGCATGCCGGCCTCGAGCTGGTCGAGATCGTCATCGTACATCCGCGACAGCCCGAGGGATGCCGCGAGCAGGCCGGGCGCCTCCGGCGCGAGATCCGGCCGCGCGGTGTCGGCGCCGCGCACCAGCGTGGCGAGCCGCAGCAGCGCCGGCGTGGCAATGCCGAACTCCTCGATCATGACATCGAAGGTGCAGAGCTCGCCGCGGTGGCTCCAGAACACGTTCTCGATGTCGAAGGGGGCGGCGTTGAAGCGCTCGCCGACCGCGACCACCTCGGATGGTGCAACAAACAAGAACACCGCGTTGGGATCGACGAAGCGGCGGATCAGCCAGGGACAGGCGATGCGGTCGACCTTGGGCCGCGCCCGCGTCACCCAGACGGTGCGGCCTTTCGCATCGCGTGGCGGCAGCTTGCGGGTATCGACGAGCGGCAGCTTTGCCGCCTTCCAGCCCTCGAAGCCGCCTTCCAGCGTCTCGGCCCGGACGCCGAGTTGCCTGAGCCAGGCCGCGGTGCCCTGCGCAAGCTTTTCGCCGCGAAAGCATGACACGATCGCGGAGCGGCCGGCGAAGGCGGCACCCCACTCAGCAATATTCTCATGGCTCAGCTTGATCGAGCCGGGGATCAGCCGCCGGTCAGCGGCAAAATCCTCCTCGGTGCGGACATCGATCAGAGCAGGGGCGTTGGCCGTGCCGATCAGGCGCGCCAGCTTGTCGGATGATATGGTCGTGAAACTTGACATGATGCGTCCTCGCATAAAGCAAACGGGACGCGATACTTGGGCATGTCGCCTCGTGGGGAGATCGCTCAAATCCCCATGGCGCTGATTACAGCGAAATCGCGCCACGCTGTCAATCGCCGGTTTCATTGGTACTGAGCGTTCGAAAGATATGTGGCTCGGGCCTATACTGGCCGGGTGGAAGCGGAATTCTGCGGCAGGGGCGGGGTTGATCCTCGGTCGCAGCTAGTAGGCGCTGCCAGGGAGGACCAAGGATGACACGCAAGATCACGCTCGCTCTCGCCGTTGCCGCATTCGCGCTGTCCGCCCAGGCTGCGTTCGCGCAAAAGCCGGCTGTCGAGAGACTCTACATCATGAATTGCGGTGAGGGTGTTGCCGGGGACATCGGGCGCTGGTCACCCGGAGTGAACGAAGGCCAGTCGATGGATTTCGTCGACACCTGCTATCTCATCAAGCACAGCCAGGGCTGGTTCCTGTGGGACACCGGCATCTCCGATGCCGTCGCCGCGATGCCGAACGGGCTTGCGCCTGCCGATCCGAAGGCCGTGACCTGGAAGCGGCCGAAGACGCTCGCAGCCCAGCTCGAGCAGATCGGCGTCAAGCCCACCGACATCAAGGCGATGGGCGTCTCGCATACGCACCCCGATCACATCGGCAATGTCGAGATGTTTCCGCAAGCGACGCTCTACGTGCAGAAGGCCGAATATGACTGGCCGGGTGCCAACAACGAGCCGCGCTTCAAGCCGTCGCATCCGGTCGAGCTGCTCGTGGGCGACAAGGACGTGTTCGGCGACGGCAGCATCACCATCCTTTCGACGCCCGGTCACACGCCGGGGCACCAGTCGCTGCTGGTGAAATTGCCGAAGACCGGGGCGGTCGTGCTTTCCGGCGACGCAGTCCACTTCAAGAGCAATTGGGAGGCCCGGCGCGTTCCCGTCAACAATGTCAGCAAGGACCAGTCGGTCGCCTCGATGCAGAAGATCGCCGACACGATCGACAAGGAGAAGGTGCAGCTCTGGATCAACCACGACAAGGCCCAGCGCGACAGCCAGAAGATGTCGCCGGAGTTTTATGAATAGCTTCGCCGGCGACCCTGTTGCCACCAGGGTGGCAGCAGGGATGTGCTAGCCGCCTCCAGAAGCTCCGGGACGGGAGGCGAAGCGTGGGGGAAGGGCTCGGGGTCGCGATCGCGCTGGCGTCAAGCAGCATTGGCGGCACCGCGGCTGCGATCACCCGCTATCTCGTTGTCGGCGCCGATCCGGTCATGCTGGCGATCCTGCGCTGGGGGATCGGCTTTCTGTGCCTGCTGCCGTGTGCGCTGCTGCTCCGTGTGCGCTGGCCGCAGCGCGCGGACTGGCCGGCCGTGATGGCGCTCGGCATGTGCTTCTTCGGCCTGTTCTTCGTCCTCTACAATATCGCGGTCTCCTACACGACCGCTGCGCGCGCCAGTCTCGCGCTGGCGACGCTGCCGCTCCACACCATGGTCGTCGGTGCGATACTTGGCGTGGAACGGCTGACAGCGCGCAAGATCGGCGGCGTCGGCATTGCCGTGCTCGGCGTTGCCGCGGCATTGGCGGTTGGCCTGGCGCAGAGCCCGCCGGGCGCCTGGCGCGGCGAGCTGATCATGACCGGCGCGGTGTTCTGTATGGCCTTCTACAACGTGCTGGCGCGACCGCTGATGCAGCGCTCCAGCGCGCTCGGCTTTCTGACGGTCAGCATGGGCGCGGGCGCTGCGGTGCTGGTGATCGTGGGCCTTGCGAAGGGCAGCTTTGCCGCGCTCGACCATTTCACGACGGCGCAATGGATCGCCGGAATCTATCTCGGCGCAGGCGGCGGCGCGCTCGCCTTCATCCTCTGGGTCATAGCGCTGGCGCGCGCGACGCCAACACGCGTTGCCAACACCATGACGGTCAATCCGATCGCGGCGACCTTGCTGGCGGCACTACTGATCGGCGAGCCGATCACGCCGAATCTCCTGATCGGGCTGGTCGCCGTATTCGCCGGCATCTGGATCGCGACCACCCAGCCGAACCGGCCTAGCTCTCCGGCTTAGCTTTTTGGCGCAGTGACCGTCGGCGGGCTCGTGTCCGGCGTCTTCTTCGGCTTTAGCGTGCCGGCGTAGAAGGAGACGAGCCAGACCAGGATGATGGCGAGGAGATAGACGCCCCAGGCCTGCGGAGGCGTGATGGCCCAGCGCAGGAGGCCTTTGAACGTGCGGGGCGGGCTTTTGTCGTCGGTCATGGTGCGCTTGTGCGCGAAAGCGCAGGCTCGGTCAATCCGGCCGCGGCGCCGCGCGGATCAGGAACAGCGCAGCCAGCGCTGACAGGCTGAGCGCGGACGAGACCATCAGCACCTTGGCGCCCATGACATCGATGAGCAGCCCGAAGGCCAGCGGCGCCACCGCCTGCGCCATTCGCGCCGGCGCGCCGATGATGCCGAGGCGGTAGCCAAAATCCTTCGGGCCGAAGATCGACAGTGGCAGCGTGCCGCGCGCGATGGTGAGGATGCCGTTGCCGGAGCCGTGGAACAGCGCAAACGCGCTCGCCGCAGGAGCTCCAAAGATGGCGACGACGGCAGCTCCGATCGGATGGGTGAGGCAGGCGAGCCGCGTCGACCACAGCGGATGAAAGCGACTGAGAAAGCCTGCTTCGAGCAGGCGCGCGACCACTTGCGCCGGGCCGATCAGCGCGCCGGCCGCGATCGCCTCGACATGGGTCGCGCCCATGGTCTCCAGGATGCGCGGAAAATGCACGGCCATCGCGCCGGTGACGGTCCAGACCGCGGCGAAGACGAAGGCCAGCAGGATCATGGTGCGGTCGAGCGGAAGATGCGGTTTTTCCGCCGTCGAAGCCGCCTGCTTGGCGCCCTTGATCGCCGGAAGCATGAAGAAATTGAGCGGCAGGCCGATCAGGATGTTGGCGGCAGCCCAGGCGAAGCACGTGTCGCGCCAGCCGATATGGGCGAGCCCCCAGGCAGTGAGGGGCCAGCCGACGGTCGAGGCAAAGCCCGCCATCAGCGTGATGCCGGTGATGGGCCTGCGGGCTTCGGTGCCATAGATGCGGCCGAGCGCGGCGAAAGCGGCATCATAGAGCCCCATCGCCATGCCGATGCCGAGCACGAGCCAGGCGAACGCCATCACCGGAACGGATTGCGACAATCCAAGGAGCACGAGGCCGGCGGCAATGGTCAGGTTCGAGACCGACAGCACCTGCCGCCCGCCGAAGAGATCGATCTGCCGCCCGATCCGCGGCCCCAGCATCGCGGAGATCACCAGCGAAGCCGAGAACGCGCCAAAGATCCAGTTGGTGGAGATGCCGAGATCGTGCGCCATCGGATCGGCGAGCAGGGCCGGCAAATAATAGCTGGAGGCCCAGGCCAGGGTCTGAGTCGTGCCGAGCGCCAGGATGATTGGAAGCTGGCGCCCGCTCATGTCGCCGTATGTCTGGTCGTCGGTGTCATCATTTGCATTTGCAGCCCGAGGCGCGGGCGCGTCAACAGCGTCCACGACATATTCGACCTGCTGCGGGCGGGAGCCTTGGTTGGGCGCGGCCTTCCGCTCGTCACGAAGGCACGCCATAATGGCGCATGCAATTGACCTCGCGCCTTGCGCTGATGAACTGGCTGGCCGGCCAGGGGCTCACCGGCCTGCCCGAACCCGAACTCTTGCGCGGCTTCTGCGAGCGCTGCCGAGCCGAAGGGCTGGAACTCTCGCGCGGGCTCGTCGTCATCGACACGCTGCATCCGATTTACGAGGGCCGCGCCTTCCGCTGGAGCGATACGCCGACCAACGAGAGCGACGTGGTCGAATACGGCTCGACCGCCGAGGGCGACGCGGCCAAGAACTGGCGCCGCTCGGTGTTTTATCATTTGCTCGAGCATGGCCACGACGAGATGGTGATCGACCTCGCCGACGCGCCCTCGCTCGATTTCTCGCAAATCGGCGACCTCGCCGAAACGGGTCACCGCCATTTCCTGGCTTTCGTGCACCGCTTCGGCGAGACCGGAGCGCTCGGGCAGATGGACTGCCTCTACTCCTCCTGGACCACGCGACGCGACGATGGCTTCACGGAAGCCGAACTCGCCGCGCTGCGCGATCTCGTGCCGGTGCTCGGACTCGCGATCAAGTCGGCGCAGCAGGTCGACATTGTGCGGACGCTGGGGCGCGTCTATCTCGGACGCGATGCGTCGGAGCAGGTCCTGCGCGGGCGCATTTCGCGCGGCGTCACCGAGCGCATCAATGCCGTGCTCTGGTATTCGGATCTGCGCGGCTCGACCGGGATCAGCGAGAGCATTGGGCCGGACGAGATCATCCCATTTCTCAACGACTATGCCCAGGCCGTGATCGACGCGATCCACGAGGCCGGCGGCGACGTGCTGAAGCTGATCGGCGACGGCGTGCTCGCGATGTTCTGGGGCGAGGACATGGCGGATGCGCGGCGGGCCGCGCTACGGGCCGAGCACCTGTTCCGCAAGAATATCGGGGCGCTGAATGAACGTCGGGCGGTGGAAGGCCGTCCGACGACGTCGGCCTATATCGGGCTGCATGTCGGCGAGGTCTTCTACGGCAATATCGGCAGCGAGGACCGGCTCGATTTCACCGTGGTGGGACCGACCGTCAACGAGGTCAGCCGCATCGCCTCGATGAGCCGCTCGGTCGACCGCGAGCTGCTGGCCTCGGCAGAGTTCTACAAGGGCCTCGACGCCGCCGGCCGCCGCTATCTCGTCTCCACCGGTCGCTATGCGCTGCGCGGCATCGGCCGCGCGCAGGATCTCTACACGCTCGATCCGGAGGTCGACGCGAGCGAGCCGGTGACCGGGAGCTACGAGCGGTATCTGGCGAATTAGCACCGCGCAGTCAATTCGTCCCCCACCATGGCCGGCTGCCGATCCAGCGCTACCGCAGGCGACAGCCAAATGATGAGCGCCTGCACGGCGAACACGGCTGCGGCGAGGTAGAGGCACGCTTCCGCGCTGTAAAGGCCGCCGACGATGGCGCCGAGCGCCGAGCCGAGCGGGCGGGCGCCGTAGCTCATGATGTTGATCGCGGACACGCGCCCGAGCAGGCGCGGCGGCGTCACCGACTGGCGCAAGGTCGTGGTCGAGATCACCCAAAGGATCGGCCCGACGCCGAGCAGGAAGAAGCTGAGGCCCGCAAGCCACGGTGAGGGTACCAGCACCGTCAGCGCCATCACGGCAGCTGCGACGAAGCCGGTGACCGGGCCGAGGCCGACCACGGTGCCGAAGGCGATGCGCTTCATCACGCGTGTCGCAAACAGCGCGCCGATCACCATCCCGACGCCGTACATCGCCAGCACGGCGCCGACGCCGGCGGCGGTCAGGCCGAGATGGCGCACCGCGTAGGGCACGAACACCGCGATCTGCAGGAACCAGCCGGTGTTGAAGATGAATTGCGTGACGAACACCGGCCGCAGCAGCGGATGGTGAAACACGAAGGCCGCGCCCTCGCGGATGTCCTGGAACGGATGGCGCCGCGGCGAGGGCGCACGTGCGGGCTCGTAGATGCCAGAGAGCAGCACCACCGCGATCGCCGAAAGCGCCGCGGCGAAGCCGAAGGCGGGGCTTGCGCCGAGCCAGCCCACTAGCGCTCCGCCGACCGCAGGGCCGCTCGCGAAGGCGACGGTGCGGGCAAGCTCGATGCGGGCATTCGCAGCCGGCAACAGCTCCGAACTCACCAGCGAGGGCACCAGGGCCGGCGCGGCCACGCTGTAGACCGCGGTGCCGCACACGGCGGCAAAGCCGAGCAACGCCAGCAGCGGCAGGTTGAGCGCGCCGAGCGCGAGCAGCAGCACGATCGTTGCCAGCGCCACCGCTCGCAGCGCCTCGGCGCCCGCCATCAGCGAGCGGCGGGAGATGCGGTCGGCGAGCAGGCCGGCCGGGATGGCAAACAGGACGAAGGGCAAAGTGAGGGCGGTCTGGAGCAGGCCGGTCTGGCCTTCCGCCACACCCAACGTCAGCACGGCGACGATGGGGGCAGCGGCCAGCGCGATCTGCTCGGCCGACTGTGCCGAGAGGTTGGACCAGGCGAGACGGTTGAAGGTTTTTGGGAGGCGAGGCGGATTTGACATGGCGCGTTTCCTGCAAAGTCGAGCTGCCGCCAGTAGGCGCCTCTTGGGACGGCCAAACCCACCCGCTTCCCGACAGGGCTGCGGAACCGATGCGGCTAGATGCAGTTGCAAATGAGTTGCAATAAGCCTCGACTTCAGTATTGTGCCAGCATGGATGCCCGATCGCCTGATCTGACCCCTGAAGCCACCGGCTGGCGCGCCGACGCGCCGACCACCAAGAGCCTGGCCGAGGTCAACGCCACGGTCACCATCCCCGCAGCGGGGGCGTGGTGGCGGCGGCTGCTGGCCTTCGTCGGCCCGGGCTACATGGTCTCGGTCGGCTACATGGACCCCGGCAACTGGGCGACCGATCTCGCCGGCGGATCGAAGTTCGGTTACACGCTGCTCTCGGTCATCCTGCTCTCGAACTTGATGGCGATCCTGCTGCAATCGCTGGCGGCACGGCTCGGCATCGTCACCGACCGCGACCTCGCGCAGGCCTGCCGCGCGACCTATTCGCCCGCCACGAACTTCATGCTCTGGCTCGCGTGCGAAGCAGCGATCATCGCCTGCGATCTCGCCGAGGTGATCGGCACCGCGATTGCGCTCAAGCTCCTGTTCGGCATTCCCCTGGTCGGCGGCGCGCTGATCGCCGCGCTCGACGCCTTCCTGCTTCTCATCCTGATGAATCGTGGCTTCCGTTTCCTCGAAGCCTTCGTCATCGCGCTGCTCGTCGTGATCGCAGTCTGCTTCACGGTCCAGCTTGCCGCGGCAGCGCCGCCGGTTGCCGAGATGCTCAGGGGATTTGTGCCGAAGGCCGAAATCTTCACCAACCCCGAGATGCTTTACATCGCGATCGGCATCATCGGCGCAACGGTGATGCCGCATAATCTTTATCTGCACTCCTCGATCGTGCAGACGCGCGCCTACGAGCGCAACGACGAAGGGCGCCGCGAGGCGATCAAATGGGCGACGACGGACTCGACCATCGCCCTGATGCTGGCGTTGTTCATCAATGCCGCGATCCTCGTGGTCGCCGCCGCGACCTTCCACACGAGCGGCCATTCCGACGTCGCCGAGATCGGTCAGGCCTTTGAGCTGCTGTCGCCGCTGCTCGGTCTCGGCATCGCCTCGACATTGTTCGCGGTGGCGCTGCTGGCGTCAGGCCTCAACTCGACGGTGACGGCGACGCTGGCCGGCCAGATCGTGATGGAAGGCTTTCTCGATTTGCGCCTGCCGAGCTGGGCGCGCCGCCTTGTGACGCGCGGCATTGCGATCGTTCCGGTGATCATCGTCACCGCGATCTACGGCGAGCGCGGCACCGCGGATTTGCTGGTGTTCAGCCAGGTCGTGCTGTCGATGCAGCTGCCCTTCGCGGTCATCCCGCTGGTCCGTTTCGTCTCCGACCGCCGCAAGATGGGGCAGTTCGCCATTCCGGTCTCCGTCGCCGCGATCGCGTGGATCGTCGCGGGCGTGATCGTGGTTCTGAACGTGAAGCTGCTGGTAGATACGCTGTTCGGGTGATGTCGCTACGGGGACCGTTCGGCTTAGCGGTAGATCACAGGAACGGATTGGTGATGCGAAGGCCTTCCTTCAACACCATCCCATGTTGGAAGTCTTCGGACAGCAATGTCTGGCATCCCGCGTGAAGCGCCGAGGCTGCGATCATCGCGTCGTAGGTCGCCATTCCATAACGTTCAGCGAGGCTCAGGCCGGTGTCATGAATATCCAACGTGACGGGGTGGATCGTCAGTAGACCACGCAACGAGTCCAGGAAAGTGTGCGTCTCTCGCCACGACAATTGCATTTTCCGGCGCGCTACGTTGGCAAGTTCGTTGAGGACCTGCACGCTGATCACGCCGCCGCCCGAAAGAGCTTGCTCGGCGCGATCAGCCTTCGTCGCGTCGCCTGACACGAGATAGGCGAGGACGTTGGTGTCGAAGAAGCTAGCGGGCATTCGCTTCTTCTCTGTCGAACTTGAAGTCGGCAGGAAGGCTGCCCCGAAGGGCACGAAGACGCTTTAGCAGCTCGGCACGGTCTGGCTTGCGCGCAACACTGAACTCCCGCTCCCCAGCAACGTGAATTTCGATCTCATCGCCTTCCTTCAGCCGAAGCGCTTCGACGATCGTGGCGGGAAGGCGGACTGCAAGGCTATTTCCCCATTTGGCGACTTGCATATGACTTGCCCTCCGTTAGATATACGTGACGATATATGTATATCTAACGTACAGGATGTCAAGGCCAATACTGGCAACCATGCGTCGCCTGCGCTGGCGACTTGCTTGTTGCGTAACCTCTTTTCATTGCCGACTAACACAGTCCAGACATGTGCCTGAACTTCCAGAGAGATGGCACATCCTGCGGATTGGCTTTCGGCACGTAACCCTGCAGCGTTGCCTTCGGTCCCTTCGATCTGTTTTCATCACGGCCGCATGAGATCGGACCGTCGTATACGCTCATGGTGACATAATAGAAATCGGGCAGGACCTTCTCGATTCTAACATCGGACTCGACGTCTGCATTGGGGCGTGTCCACGAATGGATGATCTTGCGCCCAGGTTCAGTCGTGTCGAATAAACGAGTATCCGGGGCAAAGAGATCGGCGATCTCGCCAACCTTATTGACCTGTTGTCCGTAGCCGTTGAGGAACTTCAGAAGCTTGGCTGGTGGAGGTTTGGCCTCGACGCAACGACCATAATGGTCTTTGTAGCCGGGATCGCAGGCATGGGCGCCGATGCTCGATGTCATGATTAGGGCGGGGAGTGCGACCAGGATGGAGAGTGCGGATGGCACGCGCGTGTTTCTGCTCGCCGCGCGACGTCGACCCACCGTCCCTCAATCCTGCGGCTCGGACGCCGCGTCGCCCTGCGCATCGATGCGCAGCCAGCCTGAGGGCGCGAGGCGCTGCTGCGGCAGGAAGCGGGCCTTGTAGTCCATCTTCTTGGAGCCCTCGATCCAGTAGCCGAGATAGACGTAAGGAAGCCCTTGCCGGCGGGCGCGTGCGATGTGGTCGAGGATCATGAAGGTGCCCATCGAGCGGCTGACCTGGCTCGGCTCGAAGAACGAATAGACCATCGACAGGCCGTCGCTGAGCACGTCGGTGAGCGCGACCGCGATCAACTCCTCGCCGCGGCCGGTGATGCCGCTGTCGGGGCCGCGTTTGCGGTACTCGATGATCCGGGTCTCGACATGGCTGTCCTCGACCATCATGGCGTAGTCGAGCACAGTCATGTCGGCCATGCCGCCATGGCGGTGGCGGGCATCGAGATAGGCGCGGAACACCGAATATTGCTCGGAGGTCGGGACTGCGCTGCGCTGCTCGCCGATGATGTCGGCGTTGCGTGCCATCACCTTGCGGAAGTTGCGGGAAGGGCGGAACTCGTTGGCGATGACGCGGACCGAGACGCAGGCCCGGCACTGGTCACAAGCCGGCCGGTAGGCGATCGACTGGCTGCGACGGAACCCGCCATGGGTCAGGAGGTCGTTGAGGTCGCCGGCGCGCTCACCCACGAGGTGCGTAAACACCTTGCGCTCATGGCGGCCCGGCAGATACGGGCAGGGGGACGGCGCCGTGAGGTAAAATTGTGGGGTGTCGCGCGAGTGCTGGGTCAAGGGACGTCGTGGGCCTCCGAAGTGAATGTCAGCATCGCGCTACGAAAGCTCCGGGTCAATCGGTCCGCTTGGCAGGTCAGGTCAGCCAGCTTAAGCGGACTTGGTTGATAGGTCCTTGATCAGTACGTCCTGGCCGCTTGCGGCACCGGTGCGCGGACCGAGTTGTTGATCACGACCGTTCCCAGCACGAAATCGTGCAGCAGGCGCCGGCGGCCGTTGAACAGGCCGACCAGCACGACGAACGGCGACAGGAACGACACCGTCACCCAGAACAGCACGGCATGGGTGGCGCCGAGGACAAAGTAGCCGGGCGCGCCGTACCAGGTGCGCAATTCAAGGTCCATGATCCGCATCCCGATCGTCGCGGAGGAGGAACCGCCGATGCAGGCGCCATAATAGACGATGGCCCAGACCACGGAGGCGGGCCAGGCCAGCCAGAACAGCGCCCAGCCGATGCCGAGCGTGACCACGCCGAACACCGCGATGAAGATGTAGCCGAGGATGACCGGAACGGAGATCACGACCATGTCGATCAGGAACGCGAACACCCGCCGCGTCGCGACACCGCGGAACAGTTCCGGATGCAGATAGGGATCGTAGGCGTGAGCCGCGCCATCACTGCGCCAGGCGCCTGCACCACCCGAATCATAAGACATCGTCCGTCCTCCCAGGGAAAACTCCCGTGGCAGGACATGGGAACAGGCTATTCCCCTGCCAAGGGTGCGCAGAGGTTAACAAGCCGAAATATTCCGGCGATTCGGGGGCGGGGGAGGCGTCACGACGACGCGGGAGATACGCCCACCGGCTACGAGAGCTTATCCTTGGCTCCGCAGCTTCTCTGCCGCCTTCGGCGCAAAATAGCTGAGCACGCCGTCCGCGCCGGCGCGCTTGAAGGCCAAGAGGCTCTCCATCATCGCGCGGTCGCCATCGAGCCAGCCATTGTTGGCGGCGGCTGCGATCATCGCGTATTCGCCCGAGACTTGGTAGGCGAAGGTCGGCATCGCAAACGTGTCCTTCACGCGGCGGAGCACGTCGAGATAGGGCATGCCCGGCTTCACCATCACCATGTCGGCGCCTTCCGAGATGTCGAGCTCGACCTCGCGCAGCGCTTCGTCGGTGTTGGCGCTGTCCATCTGGTAGGTGCGCTTGTCGCCGGTCAGCGTCTTGGCCGAGCCGATCGCGTCGCGGAACGGGCCGTAGAAGGCGGAGGCGTATTTGGCCGCATAGGCCATGATCTGCACGTCGAGCAGACCGGTGCGGTCGAGTGCCTCGCGGATCGCCGCGACGCGGCCGTCCATCATGTCCGAGGGGGCAATGATGTCGCAGCCGGCTTCGGCCTGCACCAGCGCCTGACGCACCAGCACCGCGACCGTCTCGTCGTTCAAAATCTTGCCGTCGGCGATCAGGCCGTCATGGCCGTGGCTGGTGAAGGGATCGAGCGCGACATCGCAGAGGATGCCGAGATCGGGAAACTCCTTCTTGATCGCGCGTACCGCCTGGCAGACCAGATTGTTCGGGTTGGTCGCTTCCGAGCCTTCCTCGTCGCGCAAGGACGGGTCGGTGTAGGGAAATAGTGCAAGGCAAGGGATCGTCAGCTTCATGGCGCGCTCGGCCTCGCGCACGGCCTGATCGACGCTGAGACGCTCGACGCCGGGCATCGAGGCAATCTGCTCGCGCTTGTTGTTGCCGTCGATCAAAAACAGCGGCCAGATCAGGTCGTCGGTGGTGAGCACGTTCTCGCGCACCATGCGCCGGGCCCATTCGGCCTTGCGGTTGCGGCGCGGGCGGACGGTCAGATCGAGGGCATGGGGCACCGCTGCACCAGTCCCGCGCGCGACCTCGCGCAGTTCGATCGGACGTCCGTATTTGATCGCCATCACTCTTCCTCCGGCTGGAATTATTCTTATACCAGCTCGCGTGGTTCCCGTCACCGCGGCTTGACCTGCCGCAAGGCAGAATCGAACTGAGCCGCGCTGCCGATTGATTTTGCGGGGCGAAACAGCCAGAAGGGGGCCATGTCCGAGATCTCCACCCGCGATGCGGCCCGCGACAGCGCCAATGCCAGGGACGCCGTCAGAGACAGCGCCCGCGACAGCGCGATGTCGGTTGCGGCGATCTCGTCGGAGCGGCCCGAGTCCGATGATAATGTCTGGACGCGCCGGCTGGTGCTGTTCCTGCGGGTGATGGCGCTGCTGTCGATCCTGAAGGGCCTCTATCACTGGGCGCAGGTGACGGGTTTCGTCGGCGGCGAGGACGAGGCGTTCGAGAACCAGTCGATGGCTTGGCAGGCCTCGACCATCTACTTCGCCGTGATCGAGCTCGTCGCCGCCGTCGGCCTCTGGCTCGCCACGCCCTGGGGCGCGGTGGTGTGGCTCACGACCGTGGTCTCGATGGCGGTGATCGAGCTGATGTTCCCCGGCATCTATGGCGGCAGCCTGGTCGTGGTCGGCGTCGAGGCCTTCATGCTCGCCGCCTATCTCGCGCTCGCCTGGATGGCCGCGCGCGAGCGGCCGCCATAGCGAACTCTCGTGCCCCGGACGCGACGCAGCGCGCCGCACTTCCGGCGTGATGCGTTGCAGAGCCGGGGCCCATGTCTCCACTACCTATGCTCCGGCTTTTGGGTCCCGGATCTTCGCTGCGCTCGTCCGGGACACGAGCGAAGTTGTCGCGACTTGGTTGACCACTCGTTGCGTAAAATTCGAGGTAACTTTTCATTGACCTGGCGATATCCGCCACAGCTCCTAAGCGTGCGTTTCGAAACGGGGCGGGGCTGTTCTGGAATGCGACAGAACGTGCGGACGGAGGGTGAACAGGACCTTGCGACGGTCAACAGAGGGTTGCGAAAAGCCCTTGTGGTACAGGCTTAATCCGCAATTCACTGTCTTAAATTCATGATCTCTTTATTCTCTTATTTAAGCCGATCTTCAAACGCCTCCCCTTAAGTTGCACCTATCAGACGGGACACAAGTTTCGTCGAATGAGTGTCGATAAAAACGACAACAGGGGAAGTGTCATGATGAAAGCCGTCGCAACTGCGGCAGATACCGCAGAGCGCGTTTCGGGCCCGCAGGGTTCGGTGCAGTCGCTCTATCTGGAAGCATTGACTCTGGTGGAGCGGTTGCATCGCCGTCTCCTCGACGTGATCAAGGACGAGTTCGATCGTCGTGGCCGCGCCGACATCAATTCCGTGCAGGCGCTCCTGCTCTATAACATCGGCGACAAGGAGCTGACCGCGGGCGAACTGCGCACGCGCGGTTACTATCTCGGCTCCAACGTCTCCTACAATCTGAAGAAGCTCGTCGAGCTCGGCTTCCTCGACCATCAGCGCTCGCGCGTCGATCGCCGCTCGGTGCGCATCCGCCTGACGCCGCAGGGCCAGGAAATCCGCCGCATCGTCGACTCACTCTACCAGAAGCATGTCAAGACCGTTGAACAGGTCGGCGGCATCTCGGGCGAGGAGTTCTCGACCCTCAACAAGTCGCTGCACCGCCTCGAGCGGTTCTGGACCGACCAGATCCTGTATCGGCTCTGAGCTTTCGAAGGGATTTGGCCAAGCCGGCCCATAACAAGACCGGCAAGCCTTCCCGAAAGCGTCTACCGAACGTGCCTGGACTTCCCCCAAGCGCGCTGGCCCGGCTTCTGCCCGGACCGGCGCGTTTTGTCGTCTCGCGGTTGCGAAAAAATCGACAGTCAGGCGGAACCAGTTCCCTGCCTTCCGGTTATTTCTCCGGATCGGAGGATGCGATGCTGGTCGAACGCGGGTTGCAGGCTACGAACGTCGAGCTCGTGAGCGATTCCTACGCGATCGCCGCGAATTACCTTCGCCGCTCCGGTGCGATCCCCGACACGCTCGTCACCAATGAGCGCCTGCTCGAGATCATCATCAAGCTGCTCCAGCAGGGCGAATTCAACAAGATCAGGCTGGCCAACAAGGCCATTGTCAGGTTCGAGGCGCAGTCCGGCGCCCGAGCCGCCTGATCAAAACTCCCGAAATCCCAGCGAACCAGAGGGGTGCCATGGAAGCCGCCATCGACCGCATCATGCAGACCTACGACCTGCTCGCCAACCGCACGTCCGCGGCGAGCGCAGAGGCGCGGGCCAAGGTGACCAACTACCTCAACACCTTGATGGAAGCCGGCGAGACGGACCCCCACAGGTTGACGGTGTGCGGCCTGACCTATCTGCGCCAGCTCGACGGCAGCGTGGACCCCGTGAAGGCGGGGTATACCGGGCTGTAGGGGGAAATCTGGCGGGCGCCAGCGCGCCATTTTGGGTCCGAATCGGACTCTTCTGGGATGGTCGGATCGGTGCGGTTCCGGAGAGCCGTCCACGCTCCAAATCCTTCGATCCCCACCATATCTTGCATAAATGTCAGGCCCGACCCGCAACTACTTGGCCGAGGGCGGGCGATGTGGTAGATCGCGCTCGCCGCTTCCGATCACCACACCAGACCCGTCCGCAGCCCGCCAAAAGGCTGCGGCGGTGGAGATATTCGCAAGATGACCTTCGCCAAAACCGCCTCCGCGCCCGATTCGTTTTTCACCGCCTCGCTCGAGCAGGCCGACCCGGAAATCGCCGCCGCCATCAAGGGCGAGCTCGGCCGGCAGCGCCATGAAGTCGAGCTGATCGCCTCCGAGAACATCGTCAGCCGGGCCGTGCTGGAAGCGCAGGGCTCGGTGATGACCAACAAGTACGCAGAGGGTTATCCGGGCGCGCGCTACTACGGCGGTTGTGAGTGGGTTGACGTCGCCGAGAACCTCGCGATCGATCGCGCCAAGAAGCTGTTCGGCGCCAACTTCGCCAACGTGCAGCCGAACTCCGGCAGCCAGATGAACCAGGCGGTGTTCCTGGCGCTGCTCCAGCCCGGCGACACCTTCATGGGCCTCGACCTCGCGGCCGGCGGCCATCTCACCCACGGCTCGCCCGTCAACATGAGCGGCAAATGGTTCAAGGCCGCGCACTACACCGTGCGCCGCGAGGATCAGATCATCGACATGGACGCGGTCGCCAGGCAGGCCGAAGAGGTCAAGCCGAAGCTGATCGTCGCCGGCGGCTCGGCCTATTCGCGCGCCTGGGACTTCAAGCGTTTCCGCGAGATCGCGGATTCGGTCGGCGCTTATCTGCTGGTCGACATGGCGCACTTCGCTGGCCTCGTTGCCGGCGGCGTGCATGCCTCGCCCGTGCCGCATGCCCACGTCACCACAACCACGACGCACAAGTCGCTGCGCGGTCCGCGCGGCGGCCTGATCCTCAGCAATGACGAGGTGCTCGCCAAGAAGCTCAACTCGGCGATCTTCCCGGGTCTGCAGGGCGGCCCGCTGATGCACGTGATCGCGGCCAAGGCGGTTGCCTTCGGCGAGGCGCTGCGTCCGGACTTCAAGGCCTACGCGAAGAACGTCGTCGAGAACGCCAAGGCGCTGGCCGAGACGCTGAAGAGCCATGGCTTCGATATTGTCTCCGGCGGCACCGATAACCATCTGATGCTGGTTGACCTCAGGCCGAAGGGCCTGAAGGGCAACGTCTCGGAGAAGGCGCTGGTCCGCGCCGCCATCACCTGCAACAAGAACGGCATTCCGTTCGACCCCGAAAAGCCGTTCGTCACCTCGGGCCTGCGTCTCGGCACGCCCGCGGCGACGACCCGCGGCTTCGGCGTCGCCGAATTCCAGCAGGTTGGCGGCATGATCGCCGAGGTCCTCAACGCGATCGCGCAGTCCGACGACGGCAAGGCGCCGCTGGTCGAGGCCGCGATCAAGGAACGGGTCAAGGCGCTCACCGACCGGTTCCCGATCTATCAATAAGGTCCAAGTAAACTGGTCAAGGTACACGGATGCGCTGCCCGAACTGCAACAGTCTCGATACGCAGGTAAAGGACTCGCGTCCGACCGAGGATTCCTCCGTCATCCGCAGGCGGCGCGTGTGCGTCCCCTGCAATTTTCGCTTCACCACCTTCGAGCGCGTACAGCTGCGCGAGCTCACGGTGATCAAGCGCAACGGCCGCCGCGTGCCGTTCGACCGCGACAAGCTGATGCGTTCGGTGTCGATCAGCCTGCGCAAGCGGCAGGTCGAGCCGGAGCGGGTGGAGAAGATGGTCTCCACCATCGTGCGCGAGCTCGAGACCGGCGGCGAGGCCGAAATCTCCTCCGAGGTGATCGGCGAGACCGTGATGGAGCATCTGCGTACGCTCGACGACGTCGCCTATGTGCGCTTCGCCTCCGTCTATCGCAATTTCCGCGAGGCCAAGGATTTCGCCGACGTGCTCGGCGAGCTCTCCGGTGAGGAGGAAGCGCGGCTCGCCGCGATCCGCAAATGATCTTCCGAATCCTGGAGGATCAGTTCGCCCAGAAGATCCGCGAGACGAAGGACGCCGATCGCCGCTTCATGCAGCTTGCGCTGTCGTTGGGCCGGCGCGGGCAGGGGCGGACCTGGCCCAATCCAGCCGTCGGCGCCGTGATCGTCAGGGACGGTGTCATCGTCGGCCGTGGCTGGACGCAGCCCGGCGGACGGCCACATGCCGAGCCTGAGGCGTTACGTCGGGCCGGCGAGGGGGCGCGCGGCGCCACGCTTTATGTCACACTCGAGCCATGCTCGCATTTCGGCAAGTCGCCGCCTTGTGCAGACGCGGTGATCGCAGCCGGCATCAAACGCGTGGTGGCGGCGATTGAGGATCCCAATCCGGAAGTGGCGGGGCAGGGCCATGCGCGCTTGCGCGCGGCCGGCATCACCGTGGATGTCGGCCCGTGCGCCGCGGAGGCCGCGTTCGACCACGCCGGTCATTTCCGCCGCATCCGCGACAAGCGTCCCCATGTGATCCTGAAGCTCGCGGTTTCACCTGACGGCAAGATCGGCGCTGCCGGCGGCAAGCCGATCGCGATTACGGGCGAAGCTGTGCGCAACCGCGTGCATCTGTTGCGCGCCTCGTGCGATGCCATCCTGGTCGGCATCGGCACGGTGCTGGCGGACGATCCGCAGCTCAATTGCCGCCTCCCGGGTTTGGAAGCGCGTTCTCCCGTGCGTGTCGTGCTCGACCAGAATTTGCGCATTCCGGCCGCGAGCCAGCTTGTTCATTCCGCGCGCGAGACGCCGCTGTGGGTCGTCAGCTCCGAACTCGCCGAAGCCGCCGCGGCGACACGCCTTGGCGCTGCCGGCACGCGGGTGATCCGCGTACCGCCGGGTAGAGGAGCCGGGCTCGACCTTCCGGCCGTTCTGCATGCGCTCGCCGAGAAGGGCATCACGCGGCTGATGGTCGAGGGCGGCAGCCGCGTTGCGGCATCGTTCGTGTCCGCCAACCTCGTCGACGAGATCTGGCTGTTCCGCGGAGCGGAAGAGGTTGGCGCGGACGGGGTCGATGCGCTCGATGCATTGCCCCTGTCGAAAATCACGCAGTCGCAGGCCTACAAGGTTCATGCTAGCGAGACATTCGGTCACGATACTCTCACCATCTACGAGCGCGCCTAACATGTTCACCGGCATTGTCACCGATATCGGCGAGATCGTCAGCTTCAAGCCCGTGGCGCAGGGCCAGCTGCACCGGCTGCGCATCGCCTGCAGCTACGATCGGACCACCATCGCCGACGGCGCCTCGATCGCCTGCAACGGCGTCTGCCTCACCGTCGTCGCCTCAGGCGTCGCTGAAGGCAAAACCTGGTTCGACGTCGATGCCGCCGCCGAGACGCTGGCGCTGACGACCGCGAAGCACTGGAAGCTCGGCACGCGGCTCAATCTCGAGCGTGCGCTCAAGATCGGCGACGAGCTCGGCGGCCACATCGTCGCCGGCCATGCCGACGGCATCGCAACCATCGTCAGCCGCGAGGACCTACCCGAGATGGCACGGTTCGAACTCTCCACCACGCGGGAGCTGGCGCGCTTCATCGCCACCAAGGGCTCGATCACGCTCGACGGCGTCTCGCTGACGGTCAATACGGTGAAGGACGTGACCTTTTCGGTGCTGATTATCCCGCATACGCTTGATGTCACGACGATCGGCGGCTGGAAGGCGGGCACTGAGGTCAATATCGAGGTTGATTTGATGGCCCGCTATGCGGCGCGCCTGACGGAAATGACGGTTTAAAACTTGGCTTACCCGCCTGCGGCGACTACATAGCGCCGACCCCAGTAAACGGATTGAGACGATGGCAGACGCGCGGCGCGCACCCCTGAAGGACCAGACCGACATTTCCGGCGCACGTGCGCTGATTGTCGAGGCGCGGTTCTATGACGATCTCCAGGACGCGCTTCTGGACGGCGCGGTGGCCGAACTGAAGGCGGCTGGCCTGACGCACGACGTCATCACGGTTCCCGGTGCGCTGGAGATCCCGGCGGCAGTGGCGATCGCGGTCGACGCGGCTGCGGCGAACGGCAAGCCCTACGACGCGGTGGTCGCGCTCGGCTGCGTCATCCGCGGCGATACCATCCATTTCGAGATCGTCTCGCAGGAATCCTCTCGCGCGCTAATGGGTCTTGCGGTGGCGCGAAAGCTGCCGCTCGGCAACGGCATTCTCACCGTCAACAATGAGGACCAAGCCTGGGCGCGGGCGCGCGCCAGCGAGCTCAACAAGGGCGGTGATGCCGCGCGCGCGGCGATCGCGATGCTCCGCATCAAGCGCCGCTTGGCGCGGGCCTGAGCCATGGCTGACACCAGGAAGCCGGCGGGGCTTACGGAGAAGAAAGCGAACCGGCGCGGTGCGGCACGGCTCGCGGCCGTCCAGGCGCTGTACCAGATGGACATCGCCGGCGCCGGCATCAACGACATCTTTGCGGAGTTCGAGAGCCACTGGCTCGGCAACGAGGTCGAGGGCGATACTTACCTGCCGGCGGAAGCCGCATTCTTCCGCGACGTCGTCTCCGGTGTCGTGCGCGACCAGAAGAAGCTCGACCCTCTGATCGACGAGGCATTATCGAAGGGTTGGCCGCTGAAGCGGATCGAGGCGATCCTGCGCGCGGTGTTGCGGGCAGGGGCCTATGAGCTCCAGCACCGCAAGGACGTGCCGGGCCGTGTCGTGGTCTCCGAATATGTCGACGTCGCCAATGCCTTCGTCGACCGCGAGGAGACCGGCATGGTCAACGCCGTGCTCGACCAGATCGGCCGCCAGTTTCGCGGTGATGAGTTCGGGCGGGGGTAGATGCCCGCAGGGGCGGTGAAGTGATGCGATGCGGCTGCCGCATATTCGCCTGTCATCACCCGCGAAGGCGGGTGATCCAGTACTCCGCGGCGGACGTGCTTGAGCAGAGGCGGCTCGGCGTACTGGATCGCCCGGTCAAGCCGGGTGATGACAACTGTGTTTGGGGCTGATGCCGATGGCAAACCCGCATAATTCCTCCGCCGAAGATTCCCTGATCGCACGCTATTTCAAGCCGCTGGCGACCGATCCGGGTGCGTTCGGATTGGTCGATGATGCCGCGATCCTGTCCTCGTCCGGCGACGACATCGTCGTCACCACCGATGCCGTGGTCGAGGGCGTGCATTATCTCGCCACCGATCCGCCCGATACCATCGCGCGCAAGGCGCTGCGGGTGAACCTGTCCGATCTTGCCGCCAAGGGGGCTGCGCCCGCCGGCTTCGTGCTGACTCTGGCGCTGCGCAGCAAGGAGGATGCCTGGCTCAGGCCGTTTGCGGATGCGCTCGGCGAGGACGCCGAGAGCTTCGCCTGCCCGCTGCTCGGTGGCGACACGGTGTCGACGCCGGGACCGCAGATGATCTCGATCACCGCCTTCGGCCGCGTGCCGAAGGGGCGGATGGTTGGCCGCACTGGCGCAAGGCCGGGCGACGTTCTTTTGGTGACGGGGACGATCGGCGATGCCGCGCTCGGTCTCGACGTGCTCATCGGCGGCGCGGTGGCCACAGCGCTGGCATCCGATCCAGCTGCGAAAGACGCGCTGATCTCGCGCTATCGGATCCCTCAGCCGCGCAATGTGCTGGCGCAGTCGGTGCGCGACCACGCGACAGCGGCGATGGACGTGTCCGACGGGCTCGCCGGCGACCTGACGAAACTCTGCGCGGCGTCCGGCGTCTCCGCCACGGTCAACGTGGCGAGCGTGCCGCTCTCGGCCGCGGCGGCAGGCCTGGTCGTGCGCAGCGCCATTTGCGTTGAGACGCTGCTTGCCGGGGGCGACGATTACGAGGTGCTGTGCACGGTCCCGCCGGAACAGAGCGATGCGCTGATGGAAGCGGGGCGGGCGGTCGGCCTGGCCGTCACCGCGATCGGCACCATCGTCGCGGGCCATGAGCGGCCGCGTTTCCTGGACGGGCAGGGCCAGGAGTTGGCCTTGAAGCGTCTGTCCTACAGCCACTTCTAGCAATTGCGCCGGGCCGGCGGCCGGGCGCGCGGGATTAGGTCTAAATACTTGCCGAGATCGGCTTTTTCGGCCTCATCCGGCGTTGCACCCTCAATTTGATTTTGGCAAGCTTGTGACCGACCAGGGCCACACCTTCTGCGAGGGGCGGCCCTGTTCAACATAAGGGCGCCGCACCGCTTGACGGAAAAACAAAAGGCGCCGGGGGTACGTACATCAAGGATCTGAGGCAAAAATCACATGACAGCATTATGGTTGATTGTGCTCTGCGGAGTGCTTTCCGTCGTCTACGCGATTTGGGCGACGTCTTCGGTGTTGAGTGCGGATGCGGGGTCACCGCGCATGCAGGAGATCGCGGGAGCTGTGCGTGAAGGCGCACAAGCGTATCTCCGGCGCCAGTACACCACGATCGGCATCGTCGGCATCGTCATCTTCGTGCTGCTTGCCTATTTCCTTGGGCTTTATGTCGCGATCGGCTTTTTGATCGGCGCCATCCTGTCGGGGGCGGCCGGCTTCATCGGCATGAACGTCTCGGTCCGCGCCAATGTGCGCACCGCCCAGGCCGCGACGACGTCGCTCGCTGGCGGCCTCGAGCTCGCCTTCAAGGCGGGTGCGATCACCGGCATGCTGGTGGCGGGTCTCGCGCTGCTCGGCGTGACGCTCTATTTCGGCTTCCTGGTCCACTCGCTGAAGCTCGCGCCCGATAGCCGCACCGTGGTCGACGCCCTGGTGGCGCTCGGGTTCGGCGCGTCCCTGATCTCGATCTTCGCCCGTCTCGGCGGCGGCATCTTCACCAAGGGTGCGGACGTCGGCGGCGATCTCGTCGGCAAGGTCGAAGCGGGCATTCCCGAGGACGATCCGCGCAACCCGGCCACGATCGCCGACAACGTCGGTGACAACGTCGGTGACTGCGCCGGCATGGCCGCCGATTTGTTCGAGACCTATGCTGTGACCGCGGTCGCAACCATGGTGCTCGCGGCGATCTTCTTCGCCAAGACGCCGATCCTCTCCGACATGATGACGCTGCCGCTCGCCATCGGCGGCATCTGCATCATCACCTCGATCATCGGCACGTTCTTCGTCAAGCTCGGGCCGAGCCAGTCGATCATGGGCGCGCTCTACAAGGGCCTGATCGCAACCGGCATCCTGTCGCTGATCGGAATCGCCGGCGTGATCTACTACCTGATCGGCTTCGGCAAGCTCGACGGCGTCGACTACACCGGCATGTCGCTGTTCGAATGCGGAATCGTCGGCCTCGTCGTCACCGCGTTGATCATCTGGATCACCGAATACTACACCGGCACAGACTATCGCCCGGTGAAGTCGATCGCGGCGGCGTCGGTGACCGGCCATGGCACCAACGTGATCCAGGGCCTTGCGATCTCGATGGAAGCGACCGCGCTGCCCGCGCTCGTCATCATCGCCGGCATCCTGGTCACCTACAGCCTCGCCGGCCTGTTCGGCATCGCGATCGCGACCGCCACCATGCTGGCGCTGGCCGGCATGGTTGTCGCGCTCGACGCGTTCGGCCCGGTGACGGACAACGCCGGCGGCATCGCCGAGATGGCGGGCCTGCCGAAGGAAGTGCGCAAGTCGACCGACGCACTCGATGCGGTCGGCAACACCACCAAGGCGGTGACCAAGGGCTACGCGATCGGCTCAGCCGGTCTCGGCGCGCTGGTGCTGTTTGCGGCCTACAACCAGGACCTCAAGTTCTTCGTTGCAGACTCCGCGCACCATCCCTACTTCGCCGGCGTCAATCCGGACTTCTCGCTGAACAATCCTTACGTCGTGGTGGGCCTCTTGTTCGGTGGTCTGCTGCCGTATTTGTTCGGCGCGATGGGCATGACCGCGGTCGGCCGCGCGGCCAGTGCGATCGTCGAGGAGGTGCGTCGCCAGTTCCGCGAGAAGCCGGGCATCATGCAGGGCACCGACAAGCCGGACTACGGCAAGGCGGTCGACCTGCTCACCAAGGCGGCGATCAAGGAGATGATCATCCCCTCGCTGCTTCCGGTGCTGTCGCCGATCGTCGTCTACTTCCTGATCTACGCCATCGCGGGCGGCGGCGTCGCCGGCAAGTCGGCGGCGTTCTCGGCGGTCGGCGCGATGCTGCTCGGCGTGATCGTGACGGGCCTGTTCGTCGCGATCTCGATGACCTCGGGCGGGGGCGCCTGGGACAACGCCAAGAAGTATATCGAGGACGGTCATTTCGGCGGCAAGGGCTCTGATGCCCACAAGGCCGCCGTGACCGGCGACACCGTCGGCGATCCCTACAAGGACACGGCGGGCCCGGCGGTGAACCCGATGATCAAGATCACGAATATCGTGGCGCTGTTGCTGCTGGCGGTTTTGGCGCACTGAGCCGCAAACGACACAAGCCAAAACCCCGCGGCGCGAGCCGCGGGGTTTTTGTTCCTGTTGGCAGCGCAAGTCTACTGCACATCCATCTGCAGGCCTTCCTTCTGGATGATGCCGGCGAACTTCTTCGTCTCGGCGTCCACGAAATCCGCGAATTGCTGCGGCGTGCCGTAGTCGGCGCGGGCGCCCATAGCGGTGATCTGCTTCTTCATGTCGTCGCGCTCCAGCATCGCCTTGACCTGCAGATTGAGCGCCTCGAGCACGGGGGCCGGGACGCCCTTCGGCAGAAACACCGAGAACCATGACGACACATCGAAGTTCGCAAGCTCCGGCGCGCACTCGCGCATGGTCGGCAGGTTCGGTGCGAGATCGCTCCGCTCGGTCGTGGTGACGCAGAGGCCGTTGAGCGTGCCGTTCTGAACCTGCGGCAGGCTCGGATAGAGATTGTCGAACAGGATCTGAATGTCGCCGGCAAGCGCGGCCTGAAGCGCAGGCCCGGCGCCACGGAACGGGATGTGCGTCATCTTCAGCCCGGTGAGCTGGAGGAACCAGGCGCCGGTGAGGTGAGGGCTCTGGCCGACGCCGGAGGAGGCGTAGCTGAGCTTGTCCGGATTAGCCTTGAGAAAGGCAATCAGCTCGGCGACCGACTTGATGCCGGTCTTCGGATGCGCCGACACGATGTTCGGGATCCGGATCATGTTGGACACCGGCTGGAGCTGGTCCGGCTTGTAGCCGAGGTTCTTGAAGATGCTGTAGGCGATCGCGTTCGGCCCGGGATTGCCGATCAGGATGGTGTGACCGTCGGCCTTGGATCGAACGACTTCGGCCGTTCCGATCGTGCCACCGCCGCCCGAGCGATTCTCCACCACCGCGGTCTGGCCCCAGGCGGACTGGAGATGGGCCGCGAGCAGCCGCCCCATCACGTCGGTCGAGCCGCCGGCTGCAGCCGGCACGATGACGCGGATGTTCTCGGTCGGCTTCCAGTCCGCAAGACTCGACCGCGGCAGGATGGCTGCGGCCGACAGACCGGCGGCACCGGCGAGCACGCGACGGCGAGACAGAACTTTGTTGGGCACGAATCCACTCCCTGCTTCTTGTTTTGCAGAGAGCGTATGGAACCCGGCGTGCAACGGCAAGTCGCATTGGGCGGCGGGCGGAGAGCGGCACGACGCCGCAGGCCGAAATGTCAGCTCACGATCTCAGTTGAAACTGAGCAGCTTGAACAGCGGCGCGAGGTAGCTCATCTCCTGACCCGAGGTCGGCGTGGTTCGGCTGATGGAGTCGAAGATCTTGCCGTCCTGGAGGCCGTAATTCGCAAGGCGGCGCACGCGCCGATTCTTGTCGAAATAGACGGCGATCACGCGCTGGTCGACCACCTTCTGGTTCATGAAGGCGACCATGCGCTCCGAGCGCTGCGAGATGTAGTAAAACACTTCACCGTCCAGCGTCGCGACCGTGGAGGGCGTGCCCATCACGATCAGCACCTGGTCCTGGCTCGCGCCGATCGGAATCTGCTCGAGTGCGCCGGGCGGCAGGATGTAGCCCTTCTGGAATTGCTCGCCGGTGCATCCCGCGAGGGCGCCACCGACCAGAAGAGCCACGGCCGCGAGCATGCGCAAGCCGCGCCAGCGTGCATAAAGGCCGCGCCGCTTGTCTGCGCGCAGGCCGGTCTGGTTCGTTATCGTCATAGCGGAACTGATTCCGTCCCCTTGCGTCGCGCGAGGCGCTGAAGTACCGGGCGGAGGCTCTGAATGCAACTCGCGCGCGCCCGCTTGCGGAAACCACAATGCTTTGGCCGTTCAATCACTTCAGGAAACCCCGGCTAGCCCCGGCCGGCACCATTGAGGCCATCTATGGCATGATCGTGACGCAGGCGCGAGAACCCATATTTTACCGGGACTTGGGCGTGCCGGATACGGTTAATGGCCGTTTCGACCTGTTGCTGCTGCACCTCTGGCTGTTGCTGCGGCGCTTAAGGACCGCGCAGGGCGGGGTGGAGCTGTCGCAGGCCCTGTTCGACCGCTTCTGCGAGGACATGGACGACAATCTGCGCGAAATGGGCGTAGGCGACCAGACCGTCCCGAAGCGGATGCAGGCCTTCGGCGAGGCCTTTTACGGCCGCGTCCAGGCTTACGACCAGGCGATCGACGCCGGCGCCGGGGGGCTGGCGCAGGCGATCTGCAAGAATATCTTGAACGGCGTCGGGCTGGATCAGGCGCGGCGGCTTGCCGGTTACGCACAGGCCGCGAGTGCGGGTCTCGGTCAGATCGACGATCCCGCGCTACTGCTCGGATCCTTCAAATTTCCCGCACCGCCTCGCGAGGATGGAACGTTATGAGCCGACCTTTAGCCGCAACTGAGCCCGACCCTTGGCGCGCGCCTGTGACCGTTGCGCACATTCCCGACACCGGCTTGCACCGTGAGCTGGAGGCCTCGGCCGCGGAGCGACAGGCGATGGCGGGTCTTGCGGGCGTGCACGACATTCTGTCGGCTCAGGCCACCTTTGATGTCGTGCCGAAGAGTGGCGGCCGGCTCCAGGTCACCGGCCGTGTTCGTGCCCGGGTCGGCCAGACCTGCGTGGTCACGCTCGATCCGATCGAGAGCGAGATCGACGAGGAGATCGATCTGACCTTTGCGCCAGAGGCCAAGACGCGACGGTTGGAAGACCTGATCGAGGAAGGGCAGGACGGCGAGGAGCCGACGGAGGTCGCCGATCCGGCGGAGGCCATCGTCAACGGAATCATCGATCTCGGCCGTATCGCGACCGACGCGCTGTTCCTGGCGATCGATCCTTATCCCCGCAAGCCCGGGGCCGTGTTCGAGGCGGAGGTCACCGCACTCGACCCCAAGGACCATCCGTTCGCGGCGCTGGAGGCGCTCCAGGGGAATAAGCAGGGCAAGAAGAAAGACAAATAGCTGGGCATTCCCCGTAACACCGCTGTGCTACGGGGGCGTGAGGTGCTTGCGGCGCTAGTTTGAAAGCTCACTCCATCTATTTGATATTTAAGTTATTTTTGTGAATTCGAGCATCCGCTAGCGGATCGCCCTTAATCCAAAAGGCTGGGGGCAAGAGGTTGTTTCGGGATAACAAAACGCTATTGTCCCGGCCGGTCCGGGTGCGGCGTGGCGCTTGGCCGGTCGCCATGTCCATGGCGAACCCATTTCGCGGTCCCGCTAGCGGCGGACGACCGCGCCAGACCAGGTTTCCGGGATTTTGATGCCAAGCAAGGTTCGTATTGCGCTTGACGCCATGGGGGGCGACGTCGGCGCCCCAGTCGTCATTCCAGGCGCGGCCGTCTCGCTCGGCAGGCATCCCGAGACCGAGTTCCTGCTGGTCGGGGACCGCGCCAGGATCGAGCCCGAGCTCGACCGCCACCCCAGGCTCAAGGCCGCTTCCCGGATCATTCATACCGACGTTGCCGTCAGCGGCGAGGACAAGCCGAGCCAGGCACTGCGCCGCGGCCGCAAGACCTCCTCGATGTGGCTTGCCATCGACGCGGTGAAGAAGGGGGAGGCGGATGTTGCCGTTTCCGCCGGTAATACCGGCGCGCTGATGGCGATGGCGCGCTTCCATCTGCGCACGCTGCCTGGCATCGACCGCCCCGCGATCACCGCAGTGTGGCCGACCATGCGCGGCTCGTCCGTCGTGCTCGATCTCGGCGCCACGATCGGCGGCGATGCGCGCCATCTGGTGGCGCTCGCGGTGATGGGCGCGGCGATGGCGAGCGTGGTGTTCGGCAAGAAGCGCCCGACGGTCGGCCTGCTCAACATCGGGACCGAGGAGATCAAGGGGCACGAGGAGATCCGCGAGGCCGGTGAAACCCTGCGCGCGATGAACCTGCCGGAACTCGATTACATTGGCTTCGTCGAGGGCGACGGTATCGGCAAGGGGCTGGCCGATGTGATCGTGACCGAGGGCTACAGCGGCAACATCGCGCTCAAGGCCGCCGAAGGAACCGCGCGCCAGATGGCGGACTTGCTTCGGAACGAGATTCAGCGGAGCTGGCTCTCCAGGCTCGGTTATCTCTTTGCCCGCAATGCTTTCCAGGCCCTGCGCGACAAGATGGACCCGAACAAGTCGAACGGTGGCGTGCTGCTCGGGCTGAACGGGCTCGTGGTCAAGAGCCATGGCGGGATCAACGCCGAAGGCTTTGCCTATGCGATCGATGTTGGATATGACATGGCCAAATTCGATCTTCTGAACAAGATCAATCAGATGCTCAACCGCGATGGAGGCGCGCTCGGTTCCGCGCCAACCGCGCCGGAGGATGTTTCGTGACCAAGATTCGTTCGGTCGTGCTGGGCTGCGGCTCCTATCTGCCGGAGCAGGTGATGACCAACGCCCAATTGGCGACGCGCATCGACACGTCCGACGAGTGGATCGTGCAGCGGACCGGCATCCGCGAGCGCCACATCGCCGCCGATGGCGAGTTCACCTCGCACCTCGCGATCAAGGCGGCGCAGGCCGCGCTCGCCGATGCGGGGCTGGGCGCGCAGTCGATTGACCTGATCGTGCTCGCGACCTCGACGCCGGACAACACGTTCCCTGCGACTGCGGTCGCTGTGCAGCACGCGCTCGGCATCAATCACGGCGCGGCCTTCGACCTCCAGGCGGTGTGCTCGGGCTTCCTGTTCGCGCTTGCGACTGCCGATAATTTCCTGCGCTCTGGCGCCTTCAAGCGCGCCTTGGTCATCGGTGCCGAGACCTTCTCGCGCATCCTCGACTGGAACGACCGCGGCACCTGCGTGCTGTTCGGCGACGGCGCCGGCGCGGTCGTGCTGGAGGCGCAGGAGCAGCCGGGCAAGGCTGCAACCGACCGCGGCGTGGTAACCACGCATCTGCGCTCCGATGGCCGCCACAAGGCAAAGCTGTTCGTCGACGGCGGGCCATCCTCGACACAGACGGTGGGCCATTTGCGCATGGAAGGCCGCGAGGTCTTCAAGCATGCGGTCGGCATGATCACCGACGTCATCGTCGATGCCTTCGAGGCGACCGGGCTCAATGCCGACAGCATCGACTGGTTCGTGCCGCACCAGGCCAACAAGCGAATCATCGACGCCTCCGCCCACAAGCTCCATATCGCGCCGGAGAAGGTGGTGCTGACGGTGGACCGTCACGGCAACACCTCCGCCGCCTCGATCCCGCTGGCGCTGTCGGTGGCGCGCAAGGACGGCCGCATCAAGCGCGGCGACATGATTCTCATGGAGGCGATGGGCGGCGGCTTCACCTGGGGCTCCGCGCTGGTGCGCTGGTAAAGCCACATTCGATAAAATTTTGTCGGAATTGGCCGCGATTATCGATGCGTCTGCATTGATGAGCGGTGTTGACCGCTGTAACGTAAGCTCATAATTTCAGACGACAATTGTTCGCCGTGATGTGGGGCAGGGCGATGACCGATACAAGTAAAACCGTAACGCGTGTTGATCTCTGTGAGGCCGTCTACCAGAAGGTGGGACTGTCGCGCACGGAATCGTCCGCCTTCGTGGAACTCGTGCTGAAGGAGATCACCGACTGCCTTGAGAAGGGCGAGACGGTGAAATTGTCCTCGTTCGGCTCCTTCATGGTTCGCAAGAAAGGTCAGCGCATCGGCCGCAACCCGAAGACCGGCACCGAGGTGCCGATCTCGCCGCGCCGGGTGATGGTGTTCAAGCCATCGGCGATCCTGAAACAGCGGATCAACGCCCAGCACCGCACCAATGGCGACGCCAGCAAGGCTCAACCCGAGGCGTAAGCCGCCCCGCGCGAAGGATTTGGCATTTGGACAAGGCGCCGGATGCGTTCCGAACCATCAGCGAAGTAGCGCAGGAACTCGACATTCCGCAGCACGTGCTGCGGTTCTGGGAGACGCGATTCTCCCAGATCAAGCCGATGAAGCGCAGCGGCGGTCGCCGCTATTACCGCCCGGACGACGTCGATCTGCTCAAGGGCATCCGCCGTCTGCTCTACGGCGAGGGCTACACCATCCGCGGGGTGCAGCGGATCCTGAAAGAGCACGGCGTCAAATCGGTGCAGGGCCTGGCTGACGGCTCGGCCGCGGTCTCGTTCGGGGCGATCGAGGACGCCATCGGGGCAAGCCTGGTGGAGCCGGACGACGAGGCGCCCATCAAAGGCGTCACTGAAGCCGACGAAAACGACTACCAGGGCGACGAAGAGGAGGGCATCGACTTCCGCTTCGCGGAGGTCGACGACGAGGACATCCTCACCACCTTCCGCAAAGGCGGCACCCCCGCCGCGCCCGCCGGCCCCAGCGCGATTGACCGGGAGCGGCTCGGACGGGTCCTCGCCGACCTCGTCGCCTGCCGGGAAATGCTGGATCAGGCGCTGAAGGACGGCTGAGGCGCTTTTCGTCCTCTTTGCGGTCGGTTCCGGGGGCTTTGGGCGAAGACGCCAAAATGGTGTAGCTCGCCTTGCGCAAAGCAGCGATCCTAGCTAATGGAACGACGTTCGGAGCGTGGCGCAGCCCGGTTAGCGCACTAGTCTGGGAGACTAGGGGTCGGAGGTTCAAATCCTCTCGCTCCGACCATTTTTTCAAATCGTCTTTCGGGCGGACCGGCCGTCGGCGTGGAACTGCTCCCGCCTGCGACGCATGAGCTGCGACCCGTGGCAGCCGGCGGTGTGGTTGGCCGGTAAACCAAATGCCGAAAACAACCCCATGCACAGTAGCGAGGCTATTGGCGGATACCGTTTTTCCGAATCGATTTGACGCGTCGGGCAAAACAGGGGCATGATGTCATTATGGCCAGCCTTGTGGGATGGGAAAGAATCTACGATGGCCGGCTTCGGTGCGTTGCGTCTCAGGGAGCGCGGCGCGGTTAACGCATGAGTCTGGACAATTCCGTTTGTGCGGCGTTCTGTCAGACCGATGCAACTTTGGAGCCATTGCGCGCGGACTGCAAAGACTTTCCGCTATCCATGTTCATGACGTGCTTTGGGATCCCCACATGGTTAGCAACCAAGCGCCATTTCCGGCGAAACTCCGCCGTTGACCAAGGCAGTCCAGTAACATCGTTTATGATAATGGGCCCGCCGGAAGGAAGATGAGCGCGAGTAAGCTCCTCGATAGAGACTCGGGCATAGATAGCCAGCTCCTCCATGACTATCGCAGCGTTCTTTAGATCGAATTGAAGCTCCGACGCTCGCTGGCCTACGCGCCGCAGAACGAACGCTTTATCCAAGTCGGACCACTCAAGACCCTTCACCCATTTCTCTTGTCTGTCATCAACCTCACGTCTCACGTTGGATGGCTCGGTTTCGCCAATAGGCACCCATTCGCCTATGACTGCTTTTTGATTTAGGCGAAGGTCAAATTGAAAAGCCTGGGCGAGAGCGATGGAATACCAGCCGAAATGCTCGCGGGCCTTGACCCTAATCAGTCTCGCCTGTTCTGACGATAACCACTTCCTGCGTGGTAGGGGTCTTTCGAATCGCATTTCGGCGAGTCGCTCGGCTAACCGGCGGCACTCTTTGTTCTCCAGAATGGTGGCTCCAAAGCGCGATACCACCCGCAAGCGACTCATTAGCGAATGCGCTGCGGCAATCTTTCCCTTTGCTAGCCAATCGTCATGCCAAGCTACCAAATCACGAGCTCGAATTCCTTTGAGTGAGCGGTGCCCGTGCTCTCGCGTGATCCGCGCCAGTAAGCGTTCGTGTTTAACGCGGACTCCATGGCTTAATTTCCGAAAGGACGACTGAGGATCATTACGATAGCCTTCGATCAGTTCGCCCACGGTATCCGGCATCAGAGTTACTAGCCTCCAAGGTAGGCCGACAGGAGAACAGCGACAATCACGATGGTGCCTAGGATTCCAAGAATGCCTTCTGCACGAATTTGAGTGCCAAAAAATCTAATGTCGAGTCGTTGGGGATGCCGCATTGCGTTTTTCCTCATCTGGGGCGGAGCGATGTGTCAGATTGAGCGCATTGCTTGGTAGGCTCACAATAGTCCTCGCTGACGAAATGAGATCTCGTGCTGTTTCAAAGGCTTACAAAAATGCGTTTGCATGCGCGCTCTATGGCGAAAGAGCGCTGAAGGCAACTGTGCGCACAAGCTATATCACTAACCTGTTGGTTGAGTTGCAGAATCTTTGCGTGCTGTGACTCGCAAGTCAGCTATTCCATCAAAGCCGGGCGCTGACGCTATGCGAGGAGCAAGTAAATCAGCGACTTAAGCGGTTACGCGCTCTCTAGCGTAGAGCGCGCATGAGGCGAGGGTCTTGAAGCCGCAATAGTCCGCCGCCTCTTGTTCCGCTAGTCCGCGTCTGGTGAGCGTCCGCACTTTCCAATGATAGCGTCGAGCGCAAGACTATCAGGCGAGATAGGCCTAATCCCCAACACCGCTGAGGATCGGAACATGGAGCGTTCACAGCCAGAGAGCATTGGTGTCCTTTCGCTGATCGACTATTGGAACCGTCAAGCGAATGCATCCGTCGGTGATGTGACTGAATGCCTGATGCCATGGCAAATGCCGCCTTGGGATGAAATCTGCTTCTGCCTTCAGTGGGAATACTACCTCTTAGAAGGTGGATCCTTCAGTTCAAGAACTCACGGGTCACCCGGGGTCTATCGGCTCATAGGCTTAGACGCGGATAGCGATCTGTCGAGAATTTCGACCTTCAACCGTCTCTGTGGTCAACACACGAGCGGGACGCTGTATATTGGTGAAGCCAGCGGACTTGCTGGCAGACTAAATCAACTCAGACGGACCGCCGCACTTCGCACCGAGCGGTCGCATGGGGTGATCAGTTCGCTGCAATCCATTTGGCGCTTGAACTACCCAGCAACTCGTCTCGGCGTAGCGCTACTGCTCACGGGCGGCAACACACGATCGATCGAGAGGGACTTGATACTAGCCTACATCAACACCTTCGGTGACACGCCGCCGCTCAATTACAGGTTCAGCCTTTAGGACAGAAAAGGGCGCGGTATGATCCGTGCCCATCATTCTCACCTGAGCTTCGCCGCTTGCATCAACTCGCGGGTCAGCATTCGGGCGATCGCCAAAGGCAGTGATCCGCTAACTTGGGTGGCTTTGGTTCCGAATTCAGTGGTCACGGGCACCATATGCGATCGCACTTCGTAGGTGCCGATGCGGCAGCGATTACGTTCGTCGTTCCGCCCAAGTGCTTCTACAGCGTTTCAATTGATGGGGAGCAACCTCCGCTAAGCTTTTGGACGGAAGCGGCCCTCGTAGGGCGGGCGGCGGATGTATGCATGGCCCGCTTGGGTAAGCGACGCTCAGTTTCTGGGCTACGCAACCCGGACACCATCCGAAAAGGGCTGACTGAGTGAAGCGCTATAGATGGTGTCCCGCATAGCAGCAGTCACCTCAAAAATCCCACCACCATCCGTGTCGTCTCGTCCACCAGCGTCCGCAGCATCTTGTCCGACGGCATCGCGGCCTGGTTCAGCACCGTGTTGTGCGCGATCGCTTCGATCGTGCTGACGCAGATGAAGGTTGTGACATCGAGGTCGATCTTGCGGATTTCCTTGCGGTGGCTGTCGAAATAGGCGCGGACGAGAGTGTGGATCTCGCGGTTGAAGGCTTCGACGTCGAGCTTTCCGGCGCGCGGGATCTGCTCGGCGAGGACGCGATGCAGTTCGGGGTTGATGCGGTGCGCCTCGATCGCGACGGTGACGAGGCGACGCACGGCTTTGTCGAGCGGCATGTCTGTGATTTCGATCAGCGCCGAACGGACGATGCCCATGATCTCCTCGTTGTGACGGTTGATCACGGCGGCGACGAGCGCCTCCTTGCTCGGGAAATATTGATAGAGCGAGCCGACGCTGACGCCGGCGATTTCAGCGATCCGGTTTGTGCTCGTCTTCTCAAAACCCTCGCGGACCAGAATGCGAGCAGTTGCCTCGACCAGCGCGTCGACGGTGGCGCGGGATCGCTCCTGCAAGGCATTTTTCCGGGGTTTTGTCGGCGGTTTACGCGCCATGATCCTGCATTCCGAATGCGAGTAGGAAAAGCGAGTGAATGCTCGCATTATAGGCAGGATCGGCGGCCGATGGATAGAAGCAAGTTGGTGCCGGCCAAGCGCAGCAGGTGAGGGCAGGAGCATGAGCGTTGCGAAGATGCTATCGATCGGGCGGCTTTGCGAATGCAATTTCGCGCAGGCGAAGCCTTCAAACGATCCCGCGCCGAGCTTGCAGAGCCGCGTCTTCAATGTGCTGCTGCGGCAGCTTCCCTACAAGCAGCAGCTTGCCTCAGCCGAGGCCGTGCAGGCGCATGTGCGGAAGCTCGCATTGGCGCCAGCCTCGCATGAGCCGACCGGTTTGGGCCGCGGCGTCGAGGTGACGCTGACGAAGATGGGCGGGTGGCCGGTCTATTACACGGCGCCGTCATCGGGGCACGAAGGCTGCAACCACGTGATGTTCCTGCATGGCGGCGGCTACATCAACGAGATCGTGCCGGCGCATTGGCGCTTTGTCGGCCAGATGACGCGCAAGGCGGGCGTCGTCTGCGTCGTACCGATCTATCCGCTTGCGCCGCGCGCGACCGCGAAGGATGTCGTGCCGAAGACGGCCGAGCTGCTGCGGATGCTGCTGGAGGATGCGGGCTCCGCAAAGGTCACGGTGGTCGGCAATTCGGCCGGCGCGAGCCTCGCGCTTGCCGCATGCCAATGGCTGCGCGATCGCGGGCATCGGCAGCCGAACCGGCTGATCCTGATCTCGCCCGCAGCCGATGCCGCCGTGAGCCGTCCGGAGCAGGTTGAAATCGCTGTGCGCGATCCGATACAGGACATTCCGGGAATCGTCGAAGCGGGGCGGCTCTATGCCGGCGAGCTCGAAGTCGGCCATCCCTTCGTCAGCCCTCTCAACGGTGGCTTCCGTTCGCTGGCGCCGATGACGATCTTTTCGGGCACGCGCGATCTGCTGTACCCTGATAGCGTCGATCTTGCCGCGCGGGCGAGGGCCGCGGGCGTGCCGGTCGAGCTGCATCTGCTCCGTGACCAGCCGCACAATTACGCGCTGATGCCGACGCCGGAGGGGCGGCAGGCCCGGGCGATCATCTTGCGTGCGATTGCTTGAGGGTGGGTGCGTGACGATTGTCACAAAGCGCGCCGCCGCAACGGGTCTGGCGCTAGCTGTGCTCGCGCGGGGAAAAGGCGGCCCCGGGCGTTTCCTCGATAGACGTCGTTTTGCGGGGCCTTAGGCGTGGCCTTTGATCTCGTAGTGACCCGGTACGCATTTGTAGCGGTCGAGGCGCCAGTTGGCGTGATAGATCGGATGCTCGCCCATCCACTTTGCAAGCGGTGCCTGCGCACCGACCGCACACGCCATCATCGACATATCGGGCGTCATGTTGCTGTCGGTCACGATTTCCTCGACACAGCTGCCCGAGGCAGCAGCGCTAAGCCGGCAGAGCACGGCAACGACGGTAATAAACATTCCAGTCACCTCTTCGGTAGTTTCGACCACGAGGAGGATGCAAGCCGAGTGCCACAACCTGTGTCGGAAACGACACGCCAGCTGGGCCTGCTCGCCCCAGCGTTCCCCATTTGATGATTCGGATTGTAAAAAGATTGCCCATAAACCGAAGCCGGACAAATACGGGGAACCAACAGGGAAAAGGCGCAGGAATGAGCGATTGTGGGGGCAGCGCCGCGCGATCCGCCCTTCACAAGGCCGGCGCAGCCGATACGCTCGGCAGCCGTGCGGATACTCGTCAAAAGAGCGGGGCCGCCACGGGACCAAGGAAACGCGAGGGCAGAACATGAAGGTGCGACCGACCGGCGTGATCCCGCCGATGACGACGCCGTTCCGGAAGGACGGCGAGATCGACACCAAGCTCGTGGCGCCCCAGGTCGACTGGATGATCGGCGCCGGCGCGCATGGCGTTGCGGCCGGAGGCTCGACCGGCGAGGGGCACACGCTCGACCACGAGGAATATCGCGACTTGATGGAAGCGACCGTGGATGCGGTGAAGGGACGCATTCCCGTGATCGCCGGCGTCATCGTGGACTCCACGCGCGATGCGATCCGCCGCGGCAGGCTCGTGCGCGACATGAATGTCGTAGCGCTCCAGGTGACCCCGGTGCACTACCTGTTCAAGCCTGATGACGAGGCAATGGTGGCGCATTTTCGCGCCATAGCGGATGAGACCGGCATGCCCATCATCATCTACAACGTCGTGCCGTGGGCGTACCTGTCGCCGGCCTTGCTGACGCGAATCATGACCGAGGTGCCGCTGGTCGTCGGTGTCAAGCAGAGCGCGGGCGACCTCAAGCTGTTCGCAGACCTCATGATGATGGCGCCGGACAAGCTGATCTACAGCGCAGTCGACGCCCTGATGTATCCGTCTTACACGTTGGGAGCGCACGGCTCGATAGCCGCGATCCTGACCGCGGCGCCGCACGCCTCCGTCGCGCTGTGGGATGCGGTGAAGGCAGGCGATCATCCGCGTGCGCTCGACCTGCACAAGAAGCTGCTGACGCTGTGGAACGCCGTTATCGCCGATAATCTGCCGGCCTGCACCCGCTACGCGCAGACCCTCCAGGGCCTGCCCAGAACCTATCCGCGTGCGCCGATGCCGGAGGCCTCGCCAGCACAGCAGGCTGCGACCCGTAAGGCGCTGGAAGCCCTCGGCGCGTTGAAGGGACCGCAAGTCGAGGCGGCCGAATAGCCCGCACCCCGAAATAACTGATGTCGAGCAGCAGCGCCGATCCGCTTTTACCTGCGGCGGCGGCGCTGCTACATTTCACGCGCGTCGCCTGCGGCGCGCCAACGACGAAGAAACATGCCGATAAGGGGAGGGGCCGAAGTCCCATGAAAGAGTTTGCTGGAAAGATCGCCGTCATCACCGGTGGTGGCACGGGCATGGGGCGCGAGCTCGCCCGGCAGCTTGTTGCCGAGGGCTGTAACGTCGCGATGTGCGACGTCTCGGAGGCCACGATGGCGGAGACCAGGCGGCTCTGCGAGGTCGAGAAGCTGCCGCAGGGCCTGCGCGTCACGACCCATGTCGCCGACGTCTCGATCGAGGATCACCTCAAGCGCTTCCGCGACGAGCTCGCCGAGCAGCAGAAGACGGACAAGATCCATCTGCTGTTCAACAACGCCGGTATCGGCGGTGGCGGCAGCCTGTTCACCAACACGCGCGAGCAGTGGGAGCGCACCTTCAACATCTGCTGGGGCGGCGTCTATCTCGGCGTCCGCACCTTCCTGCCGATGCTGGTCAAGGCCGACGAAGCCCACATCATCAACACCGCCAGCGTCAACGGCTTCTGGGCCTCGATCGGCATGAACCAAGCGCATACCGCCTACAGCTCGGCCAAGTTCGCGGTGAAGGGTTTTAGCGAGGCGCTGATCAACGACCTCCGCTTGCACGCGCCGCACGTCAAATGCTCGGTGGTGATGCCCGGCCATATCGGCACCTCGATCGTCTCCAACTCACGCAAGGTGCAGAGCGGCGACGGATCGGAGCGTCTCAACGCCGAGGAGGTCGTGCTGACGCGCAAGCGCATGGTTGCGGCCGGTGTGCCAGATGCTGACAAAAAGTCGGACGAGGAGATCCAGGCGGCGTTCGCCGAACGCGCCCGCACCTTCCTCGAGGAGGCGCCAACGACGGCGGCGCAGGCCGCCAGGATCATCCTTGACGGCGTGAAGGCGGAGCGCTGGCGCATCCTGGTCGGCGAGGATGCCAAGCTGCTCGACGAACGCGTGCGCGCGGCGCCCGAGCAGGCGTATGATCGCGCATTCTACGAAAGTTTCACCCAGGAAGCCGGCTGGCGACTCGGCTGACTCTCTTTGGCGGGGACTGTCAGCGAGCGCGCGCAGATGTAGGGATGATGAGCATCATCGCAAGAGGTGCGCAGGTGATTTGTTCAGGTAATTTTACTCGGGCAATTATTTGGAAATTTTACTTGGAAATTTTACCTGCGCCACGCGCGCGCATGCTCTTATGACGATACGGAATGTCGCGCATGCGACATATGACACGCGTTCAAGCGATGGTGATCTCGAACGGGTCCCATTCGGCGCGCGGCAGCTTGGTTGGCGAACTGAAATAGTTTAGTGAATCGGGATAGCGCCACGACAAAGCGTAGCTCCGATGATACCGGCATGCCTCTCCGACGACTTTATCCTCTGCCCGGAGGGAGAGGATATCTCCGCTGAGTTCACGCGGCTGCTTACGGCGGCGCAAGAGGGCGGCGCCACCATCGCCGAATGCCTGATGATCGCGCGGCAGCTGAAGCGCGGCGACGAGCGGTCCTGGCATCGCGAGTGGAAGAAGCTGGCACAGGCCAACCGGCATCGTGCCGAGGCGGCGTTCGCGGAAGGCCATATGGCGACGGCACAGCGCAACTGGCTGCGCGCGATGAACTACTACGGTGCGGCCGCGATGCCTCTCGATCCCGCCGACGAGCGCCGCTGGGTCGCAGTGCTCGCGATGCAGGAATGCGCCCGCCGTTTCCTCACGGCGCGCGGGCCGGCCGGCGAAGTCGTGACAATCCCGTGGATCGAAGGACATTCGTTGCAGGGCTATTTCCTGCCTGCGCCTGCGGCGAACGGTCGCGCTCCGACGGTGATCTGCATCGGTGAGCCCGGTCACCGCAAGGAAGAGTTCCTGTTCAAGCTCGCGCCACATGCGCGCGAGCGCGGGTTGTCGATGCTCGCGCTGGACCTGCTCGGCGACCAGCGTGACGATTACGCCGACACGCTTATGCAGCGCCGGGATCTCGAAAGCTCGGTTGCCAGCGCGATGGATTATCTGGAGCAGCGCAAGGACGTCGATTTCGATCGCGTTGCGATCGTGGCGGACGGGTGGGGCTCTTCGTTCGTGGCGCGTGCGGTGCTGCAGGAGCCGCGTCTCGCCGCGGCCGTCTGCGACGGCGGCCTGTGGGACCTGCACGAGCGGTCCTTCTTTGCCAGCCGTTTTGCAATGAGCAACCTCAGCGTCGTCCCGGTGCCGCATGCGCCGCTGATGGCGTCCGGCGCCGAATGTCCGGTGTTGATCACGCTCGGCGAGGACGGCTGGCTCAAGGCCGATCGGGCGCGTCAGATCCTGCAAAGATCCCAACTCGGCAGCTCGGATATCGTGCTGAAAGTGTTCACCGCGGCGGAGACCGGCGCTGCCCAGGCTCACGCCGACAATCCGAGCCTTGCCAACGAATACATCTTCGACTGGCTCGAATCGCGACTCGGTGCAGCCGGCAAGCGGGTCTGAGCGCGGCCTGCCAGCTCGAGAACCGATGCGCGCCTCAGAAGTCGAGGGAGATCCTGACGCAGGCCTTTTCGAGCCGGGTCTTCAGCGTCGCGAGCTTGGTGGTGAACTCCGTCAGCTCGTTCTCATCGAACTCCTGGAAGACGAATTCGCGAATCGTCGTGTACTGCTCGTTGAGGCTCGCGATGTGCTTCTGGGTCTTATCGACCAGCGACAGCCGCACCACGCGGGCGTCGGTCGGTGAGGGGCGACGGCGCAGCAGGCCCTTCTTCTCCAGCAGCTTGGACTGGGTGGTGACGAAGGACGGGTCGACATGAAGCAGCTTGGAGACCACGTTGACGGGCACGCCGTCTTCCTTGTCGAGGTCGGAAATCGCCATCAGGATAAGCCATTGCGGTCCGCTGATGCCGAGCGTCCTGGCCCAGAACTGACGCAGCTCCTCCAGATACATGTTGATCGACGATATCTCCCAGGTGAATCGCCTGATGATATCGAGATTGCCGGTGGAGCGGAGGCGCGCCCCTTCTTTCCTCGTCGCTGACACAGCGTCACTCCCGCGAGCCGATTTCTTTCCGGCTGGTGTTCGTGGCTGCCATAGTTCACGCAAGTCTGCCCTGACGCAAGTGCAGAGCAGGGTAATTATATCACCGAAATTACAAACATGATCCGATCAGCCTTTTTTGGCGCGCCAGATCCGGTGTTGCGCCACGGACACAGAGCTGGCGAAACCATAAACCTGATCTAATAAACTATTTTGATTAAGGGAACAGCGCAGGCATATTGATCCGTGACGGTGGGGGGTTCTCGATCGTCCCGTTGCAGGTGGTTCGCCCACGTCCCTCGCGTCGAATGCGGGTGTGTCCGAAAGCGCTAAGCGGCCGAGCGGATTTGAAGAGACGGAGATCTGGGGGGCCTCACGGTCCGGTCTCTGTAAAATGAGCAACTTGGAGGTTTTAATATGAAAGTGGTGAAGAGCCTTTTGCTCGGCACTGCGGCGACCCTGATCGCCGTCGGTGGAGCTCAGGCGGCTGATCTTCCGGTCAAGGCCAAGGCGGTCGAATACGTGAAGATCTGCTCGCTCTACGGTGCGGGTTTCTACTACATGCCCGGCACCGACACCTGCATCAAGCTGGGTGGTTACGTCCGCGCTGACGCCATTCTCGGCGGCGCTGGCGACTATGGTTTCAATAACAGCACCAGCAGTGCAAACGGTGGGTCGAACAACCGTCTGACCAACTACTACTACAGCCGCGCCCGTATGGACCTCAATGTCGATACCCGCACGGCGACCGAGTACGGCGTTGTTCGCACCTACGCCGACATGGTTTTCACCTATGATACGTCCAACGTCACCGGCAGCAGCCCGTCAGCGATCTCGCCGAGTGCGCCTGCGCTCGGTCTCTTCCATGCGTTCATCCAGTTCGCCGGGTTCACCATGGGCCGCACGGTCTCGATCTTCGATGCCCCGTGGCAGAGCTATCCGGCTGGCGGTCCCGACTCCATTCCGGGCGGCAGCAATCACACCAACGGTATAAACCAGTTCGCTTATACCGCTGACTTCGGCCAGGGCATCACCGGTTCGATCGCGCTGGAGGAGGAGACGACGGCGTCGAACGGCCAGTCGAACCTGTGGAACGTTACCGCCTTCACGGCCAGCGGTTCTGTTAGTGGTGCGGGTGTCCCGCTGTTTTCCTCCGCTGCTACAAACGCTGGTAACGCTCTCATCCAGGGCAACTACGGCGTCAACGCTTGGGGTGGAACGCGCGTCCCCGATATCACCGGTGCTGTTCGTGTTGACCAGGCCTGGGGGCTTGCCCAGTTCTCGGTTGCCGCGCATGACCTGCATCCTGGTTACTACGCACAAACGGAACCGTCCGGTCATCCGTCGGACAAGTGGGGCTGGGCTGTGCAGGGCTCGCTGTCGATCAAGAACATCCCGACTGGTGCGGGCGACGTTGTCAACTTGCAGGCCGTCTACACGGACGGTGCTACGCGTTACAACTTCCAGAGCCTGTTCCCGCAGAGCTTCTTCATGTTCGGCGGTAGCAGCACGGCGTATCAGAGCATCGGCTTTGCCGGTCTTGCTGACGGCGTCTTCGGAGCCGGCGGCAGCATCGACACCGTCAAGACCTGGGGCATCCGTGGTGGCTATACCCACAACTGGAGCCCGAACTGGGCGAGCGCCGTCTATGGCGGTTATGCCCAGCTGAAGTACGGTACCACGGGCAAGGCCCTGATCTGCGCCAACTTCGCTCCGATCGCAGTGGCCGGTTCGACCTGTAACCCGGACTTCAACTTCGGCGTCATCGGCGTCAACACCGTGTGGACTCCGGTCAAGAACCTGGCGTTCACTGCCGACCTGAGCTGGTCGCGTCTGGACCAGAAGTACTCCGGCGCCGTCACTGTCCCGGCGATTTCGACTGCCGCCAAGCCGGCTGCGGTGTATGAGCTGAAGGACCAGAACTCGGTGACCATGATGCTGCGCGCTCAGCGCAACTTCTAATATCGATCGCGCAAATCGATCAGAGACCCCGGCGGGAAACCGCCGGGGCTTTTTTCTGGAGCGGTGGTGATTTCGAGAAACCGAACTCTTCTGCACAGACGGCGAAGACGAGCTATGCGAATCCATCGCCACCAAACTTATTTACTTACCTGAGTTGCTCAGCTATATAGCTGTCAGCCGTTTCCAAGAAATCACGGCTCTTAGCTTCACGCTAAGCCTCCAGAGAACCTCCGGTAGTGCCCTGCCGGAGGTTTTTCGTTGTGGGGCAGGGGGACGGCGGGCTTCAGCCGCGCATGACACGCCCACGCGAGTTTGGCCGGTAGGCGAGGCGGCTGTGGCCGGTGCAATAGGACTGTCCGTCGTGCGCGGCGTTGCCGCAGAAGCAGAAATCCTCGGCGCCGGGCGTCGAGATCGGCCAGCGGCAACGGTTTTCGCCGAGCTCCATCAGCGAGCAGCGATTGGCCTCGTCGATCGGCCCGGTCGCGACAGGCCCATCCGCTTCGCCGTAGATCGTGGCGAGCATCTCAAATTGCAGCCGGGGCACCGCTTTTGGCGCGCGTGGGGCGCTAGGCCTGTTCTGATTCCTGTCTTGATTCCTATCCTGGAGCCTGCGTTCGTCGACCGAGCGGCCACGCGTGAGATTGAGGCGTGACAGCTTGCCGATCACGGCGTTGCGGCTGACGCCGATGTCGGCGGCGATCTCGCGGCAGGACAGGCCAGCCTCGAAGTGCTGCTTCAGAAGTTCGATGCGTTCGTTGGTCCAGGTTGGTGAGAGAACAGGCATTGTAACGGTCCCAGGTTGCGACAATCGACCAACCGCTCCTCGAGATCCGTCCGCTTCACGTTCGGCGTGCGCTCACGTCCTGCCATTGTCGCGAATCGACAAAAGCCCGTCCTTGATGGCGAGACGGATGCCTTCCTCGATCAATGTCCGCGCGACGCCGGGAACGCTGGTGCCGTGGGTGCCCTGTCTCACCAACTTCTCCAGGTAGGTGATGGTCGAGAGCGCCAAGGTTACGGGAATTCGGTCAGTCTCGGCTTTTTCGGTGGCCATGGCCCGAACGCTAGCCTCTTACTCGGGTACATAAAAGTAACGATTAAGACTCTATTTAGGTTCAGGGGCAGAAGTCAAATGCAGGCTGAGCCCATCGCTTAGCCCGTTGGAATCGCGAACGAAATCAGACGTGATTCAGCGCGCCGCCGGCATGTCCAGGCGGTGGGCGCGCGTGGAGTGGTCAGGAAGTGCCGGCGCGGTCAGCCGTGCACGATCGCCTTTTCGATCATGCAATGGATGCCCTTGGAGCCGTTGACGGCCTGGGTCACCCGCAGATCGGCCGCGAGACTGCACAGTGTATATGCGTCCTCGCGCGACAGGTTTCGCGTCTCGCCAAGCAGCACGATCATGTCGCGCAGCGCCCGCACCGCGCATTGGTCGAGGTCGGGGTCCATCGCCATGGTCATGTAGTGGGTCGTCGTCTCCGCGCGCGGATAGTCGAACCGCAAATCCTTGCGCAGCGTCAGCCGGAAGCGGCCCTGCAACGCCGTTTCGATCGCGGTGACGCAGACCTCGCCGTCGCCCTGCACGCCATGACCGTCACCGCAGGAGAACATCGCGCCCGGGACGAACACCGGCAGATACAACGTCGCGCCGGCGCCGAGCTCCTTGTTGTCGAGATTGCCGCCCATGGCGCGGGGAACGAGCGAGGAGATGCGGCCCCAGGCCGGCGGCGGCGAGACGCCCATCACGCCGAAGAATGGTTTTAGCGGCAGGTCGAGGCCCCACGGCATCCGGCCGACCATCCGCGACCGGTCCAGCGGGATGTTGAGGATTCGTGTCTCGTGGAAGTCGTCGGGCAGGGTGCCGGACAGCGGCTTGATCATGTTCCAGCCCCAGTCCTGGCGGAGCTGGACGTCGAGGATCTCGACTGCGAGCACATCGCCGGGCTCGGCGCCTTCGACCGCGATCGGGCCGGTCAGGATGTGGCCGGGAAGCATGCGCTCGTTGTTGGCATGAACCTCGAACATCTCCGGCGGAATGTGAAACTTGCTGCGGTCCGGCAGCATGTCCGGGCCGCCGCTGATGGTATCGACGGTCACCTCATCGCCGCTGGCGATGGTGAGGGCGGGCTTGAGCGCGGCTTCAAAGAAGCCCCAATGGCAGGTTTCGGGACTTGAATGCAGGTGATGATGGGTCATTTGCCGCGTCCAATCGGTTTCATCAGAACTTGTCGTGAGATCCTGTTATGCAGATCCTGTTATGCCCCGGCTTGACCCGGCAATCGATCCTCTCCCAAGAAGATTTCTGAATGGGCGGGCGGGTCAAGCCCGCGCACCACGATCATTTCAGCGAGGTTTCTCCTGTATTTCATTCTTTCCAAGACGTTTGGTGCCGCAGTGGTGCCGATCAATCTTCTGGTCGAGCTCGGGATCATCTCGGTCGTGCTGATGGCAACGCGCTTTGCCGGGCTCGGCCGGAAACTGGCCGCGACCACGCTGGTTCTGCTCGCGCTCGCCGCGTTTTCGCCGCTCGGCAATTTGCTGCTCTATCCGCTGGAGTCGCGCTTTCCCGCGTGGGATCCGTCGCGCGGTGTCCCCGACGGCATCGTCGTGCTGGGCGGCTCAGTCGATACCGATCTGTCGGCAGCACATCACACGCCGGTGGTCTCGCACGCGGCCGATCGCCTGCTTGCGCCCGCCGAGCTTGCGCGCCGCTACCCGAATGCGCGCATCGTCTTTACAGGGGGCTCTGGCAACCTGGTCGCAACGGGCGCCAGGGAAGCCGACTATTCTGCACCCATCCTGGAGAATACCGGCATACCCAGGGAACGCCTGATCCTGGAGCGCGAGTCACGCAACACGTACGAGAATGCGATCTTCACGAAGCGGTTGGTGGCGCCGAAGCCGGGCGAGCGCTGGCTGCTGGTGACCTCGGCCTATCACATGCCGCGTTCGGTCGGAATTTTCCGCACGGCTGGATTTGACGTCGAAGCCTATCCCGTGGACTGGCGGATGGGCGGACGCGACGATCTGTTCTCGTTCACCAATATCGGCGCGGATGGTCTCGGCCGGACCGATACGGCTATGCGCGAATGGATCGGGCTTGTGGCCTCCCGCCTCGTGGGCCGGACCAGCGAGTTGCTTCCCGGGCCGGCCAAGGACTAGAACAGGCCCGAGAGGCCCAACAAGAGGCGCCGGAATCGGCGCGCCGGGAGGATGCCATGCAGCAGCAAGCCGCTGATACGATCGATCTTGCCGGCCTGGTGGCCGATCTCAACAGCCTGCTGCGGCTGAAGACCACGGTGATCGGCATGAAGCTGTTCGCGCGTGCGGCGGACATGGAGGCGATCCCGAAGATCAGGCGGCCGAATGCGGTCCACACCACCGACCAGATCGTCAGCATGGCCTCGCGCCTGGGGTGGACCGTCGGCATTACCGGCGACGATCTCGTCGGCGCGCAGTGCCGCGCTGTGATCGGGCTCAGCCCGCAGGACGAGAAATGGCTTGCCGGCGAAAATTATGTCGGCGTCTGGCACGGCACCGCGGAGGATGCGCGCAAGCGCCAGGAGGCACTGGACGTGGTTCCGTTCGGGCAATATCAGGCGCTCGCGGTCAGTCCGCTTGCGAGCGGGCGGCTCGATCCGCCCGACATCTGCCTCGTTTACGCGACGCCCGGGCAGATGATCATCCTGATCAACGGGCTGCAATATACCGGCTACAAGAAGTTCGAATGGGGTGTGGTCGGCGAGACCGCTTGTGCGGATTCCTGGGGGCGGGCGCTCAAGAGCGGCGAGCCCAGCCTGTCCTTGCCATGCTATGCCGAACGGCGCTATGGCGGCGTGCCGGACGAGGAGATGCTGATGGCCTTGAAGCCTGCGCATCTCGCCAAGGCGATCGAGGGCATGAAGGCGCTGGCCAGGAACGGCCTGCGCTATCCGATTCCGCCCTATGGGATTCAAAGCGACGTCCGCGCCGGCATGGGCGTGAGTTACGCCAAGAAATAAAGGTCGACCATGAGCTCTGCGAAATTCGACATCGTCGTCTACGGTGCGACCGGTTTCACCGGTCAGCTCGTCGCTGAATATCTGACTAAGCATTATAAGAGCGACAAGACACTCAAATGGGCGATGGCGGGGCGCAGCCTTGGCAAGCTGAAATCGGTGCGCGATGCGATCGGCGCGCCTGGCAATACGCAGCTCATTGTCGCGGATGCATCGGATGCCGCCTCGCTGAAGGCGATGGCAGAGCAGACGATGTCGGTGATCACGACGGTCGGTCCGTATCAGCTCTACGGCGAGGAACTGCTCGCGGCCTGCGTCGCCACCGGCACGGATTATTTCGATCTCTGCGGTGAGCCGATCTGGATGCGGCAGATGATCGACAAGTACGAGGCGGCTGCAAAGGAAAGCGGCGCGCGCATCGTATTCTCCTGCGGCTTCGACTCCGTGCCGTTCGAGCTCGGTACGTTCTTCGTGCAGGAAGAGGCCAAACGCGTGTTCGGCGCACCGGCGTCGCGTGTAAAAGGCCGCGTGCGCGACATGCGCGGCACGCTGTCGGGCGGCACCGCGGCGAGCGCCAAGGCGACCTTCGATGCTGTCGCCAAGGACATCAGCCTCATTGCAATCCTGAACGACCCGTTCGCGCTGACGCCGGGCTTCACCGGTCCGAAGCAGCCGAAGGGCAACAGGTCGCTGCTCGAGGAGGATCTGCAATCCTGGGCCGCGCCGTTCATGATGGCGCTGATCAACACCCGCAACGTCCATCGCTCCAACATGCTGATGGGCTTTCCCTACGGTCAGGACTTCGTCTACGACGAGATGGTTCTGACAGGTCCCGGCGAGAAGGGCGAGGCCAACGCCAAGCGCGTGATGGCGGCCAACGCCGAGAAGACTGGCCCGAGCGCGCCGAAGCCGGGTGAGGGACCGTCGAAGGAAGAGCGCGAGAACGGGCTCTTCAATCTGCTTTATGTCGCGATCGCGCCCGACGGCCGCATGGTCCGCGCCGGTGTCACCGGCGACCGCGATCCCGGCTACGGCTCGACCTCGAAGATGATCTCCGAATGCGCCATCTGCATGCTGCGCGACGTGACCGATGTCGCCGCCGGCTTCTGGACCCCGGGCGCAGCGATGCAGGACAAGCTGATCAAGCGGCTGCGGGATAATGCGGGGCTGACGTTCGCAGTGGAAGCATAGGGTCTGCGATCCCCAAGGAGGCGTGATCCGTGTCCGCGAAGTTCGACATCGTCGTCTATGGCGCAACGGGATATACCGGCCAGCTCGTCGCTGAATATCTCGCCACGCACTACCTCGGTGAGGGGGCGCCGGCATGGGCGATGGCGGGGCGCAGCAGAGACAAGCTCGAATCCGTTCGCGACGCGATCGGCGCACCCGCGGACACACCGCTCATCGTTGCGGATGCCGCCGATCCTGCGTCGCTGCGGGCGATGGTCGGTCAGGCGAAGCTGGTCGTCACCACGGTCGGTCCGTACCAGCTTTATGGGTCCGACCTGCTTGCCGCCTGCGTTGCGTCGGGTACCGACTACATGGATCTCTGCGGCGAGCCGATCTGGCTGAAGCAGATGATCGACAAGCATGAAGCGGCCGCCAGGACGAGTGGCGCGCGCGTCATATTCTCCTGCGGCTTCGACTCAATCCCCTTTGAGCTCGGTACGTTCTTCGTGCAAGAGGAAGCCAGGCGCGTGTTCGGAGCGCCGGCGCCGCGCGTCAAAGGGCGCGTCCGCGACCTCAGCTGGAAGTTCTCCGGCGGCACCTCGGCGAGCGCGAGGGTCACCTTCGAGGCGGTTGCGCAGGACCTCAGCCTGGTCTCGATCCTCAAGGACCCGTTTGCATTGACGCCCGGCTTCGAAGGACCCAAGCAGCCGCGTGGCAACAAGCCGGTTTTCGAGGAGGACCTGCAATCCTGGTCCGCCCCGTTCGCGATGGCGACGCTCAACACGCGCAACGTCCATCGCTCCAACATGCTGATGGGATTCCCGTATGGCAGGGATTTCGTCTACGACGAGATGGTGCTGACGGGAGCGGGGGACGAAGGACAGGTCAACGCCAGGCGCGTCATGGCCGCCAACAGCGAAAAGACCGGCCCCGAGGCGCTCAAGCCCGGTGAGGGACCGTCGAAGGAAGAGCGCGACAACGGCCATTACGACCTGCTTTATGTCGCGATTGCGCCCGACGGCCGTCAGGTCCGCGCGGCCGTGAAGGGCGATCTCGATCCGGGCTATGCCTCAACGGCGAAGATGGTTTCCGAATGTGCGATCTGCCTGCTGCGCGACACGCCGGATGTTCCGGCCGGGCTCTGGACCCCAGGCGCAGCGATGCAGCACAAGCTGATCAAGCGCTTGCGGGAGCATGCGGGGCTGACGTTCGCGGTGGAGAAGTAGGTGCCTTCTTCGCCTCGCCCCGCTTGCGGGGAGAGGCCGACGCGCGGAACGCGCGGCGGGTGAGGGGGAGTCTCCGCGAGTCCAACTTTCACCGTTTTCGCGGAGGGCAGCCCCTCACCCCGACCCTCTCCCCGTAAGAACGGGGAGAGGGAGGAGGACTCCTACACCGCCCGCGCGTCGTACGCGTACATGAACTCCATGCTCTTCGATCCCAACGGCAACAGCCATTTCATCATCTGATTTCTCATCCAGGCGCCGGTGGCGCTGAATTCGCGCTTGCTGTTGCCGTTGCGGCGCGCCAGAGCAACGATCTTTTCCGCGCGCGGGCGTCGCTCGGCCTCGAAGGCCTGGAAGGTGGCGGTTAGCTCCTGGCCCTCCTGCATCAGACGGGCGAGCCGCATCGCATCTTCCAGCGCGAGCGAAGCGCCCTGGCCGGCATGGGGGCTGGTTGCATGCGCGGCATCGCCGATCAGCAGCGAGCGCTTGCGTGACCAGGTCGGCAAGGTTGCGACGTCGAGCGTGTCGGTGACCACGATGTTCTCGGCTGCCTTGATGATGGCGGGGATCGGATCGTGCCAGCCGTGATGGAAGCCGCGCAGATGCTGCTTCAGCGTCGCCGCGTCGAGCGCACGGAACATCGCGGCATCCATACCGTGCGCCGGCTGCGTGCTCCACCACATCACGCCGTCGCTCGGATCCGGGCTGCAATAGCCGTAGCCGAAGAAGCCGCTCTGCCCGAAGGTGGTCTCGACATGCCGGCCGATCGCGCGGCCGTCGAGCACGGCATGGGGCACGAAGCCGCCGAACCCGATCAGGCCGGTGTTGAACGGCGTTGGCCCGTCCGGCACCACCTGACGCCGCGTGATCGAATGCACGCCATCGGCGCCGATCAGGAAGTCGCCCTCGGCAGTAGTGCCGTCGGCGAAATAGGCGATGATCGGCTGGTCGCCGCGATCCTCGATCTTGATCAGGCGCTTGTCGAAATAGAGCGAGACACAGGCGCACCAGGCCTTGTCGATCAGCATCTCGTTCAGCGTGGCGCGGCAGACATTGACCGCCGGCTGGCCGAAGCGCCGAGCCATGTCGCGGTTGATCGAGCCGAGCCTTCGGCCTTCTTGCGAATAGAAGTCGAAGGACTCTGCGATCGAACCGCGGCTGATCAATTCGCCAGCGAGCCCGATCTCGTCCATGATTTGCATGCCATTCGGCGCGATCTGGAGACCGCCGCCGATGCCCTTCGAGTAGGGCCAGGCCTCATAGATCGCGGATTCGATGCCGGCGCGGCGCAGCAGGATCGCGGCTACGGGCCCGGCGATGCCGGCGCCGATGATCAGGGCCTTGCGGGGACGATGAGGCATTGGCTTGCTCCCGACGTTTCCGTGATGCTAGGAAAAATTACGGTCACTAAATCTCTTAGTGACTAAGATATATATCGACTAAGAGATGAGGTGAGCCTTGTCAAGGGCGAAGGCGCGCACGGCACTACTGGGAGAATTGGAAGAGGCGATGCGGCGGTCGTCCGCGCAGGGCGTGCTCTATGGGCAAGCCGTTGCAAACGTAGCCGGAATTGCCAACTCCGACCTCGAATGCATGGACATCCTCTATCTCGAGGGACGCGTGACCGCGGGTCGGCTTGCCGAGGTGACGGGGCTCACGACCGGCGCCATCACCGGCGTAGTCGACCGGCTCGAGAAGGCAGGCCTCGTGCGCCGCGAGCGGGACGAGGCCGATCGCCGCAAGGTTTACATCGCCGTCGTGCCGGAGACCGCCATGAAGATCGGCGAGCTCTATGTGCCGATGCAACAGGCGATGGAGAAGGTCTGGAACGCCTATTCCGACGAGGAACTGCGCCTGCTGCTGCGTTTCGCCAACGAGGGCTACAAGGGCGTGCTTGCGGCGACCGCTGCACTGAAGGGCCTGCTCGACACGCCGCCGGAGAAGCGGCCCGCGCTCAAGCTGAAGAAGCATCCTCGCCAGACTTGATCTTGTAGGCCTGTGCGGCCGCGATCATGCCCCACATCGCGCCGAGCATCATCCAGAAGTGCCGCCAGTGGTCGGTGTCGATCACGAAACTCTCGCCGACGGTGCCGACGAAGGCCGAGAACACCGCGAGATAAGCGCGCTGCCAGGGCACGCGGACGAAGACGTGGCGGAGGCCCGTGATGACGGTGGTGAAGACCAGCGCGGGATAGCACACGCCGGAGAGCCAGCCGCCGGACATGAAGGCGTTCAGATAGGAATTGTGGGTGTCCTCGGGAAAGAACCGGTGGAATTGTAAGGGACCGATGCCGAACGGCAGGTCGAGCGCCATCTCTGCGCCGAGGATGTGCCGGCCGAACCGGCCGAAGCGGCCTTCGTCATAGCTCTGGTCGAAGCTCGCGCGCTGCTTGAACATCTCAGCAATGGAATCGAACGACAGCAGCACCGCGATCAGCGCGAGACCCAGCACCACCGCGACGATGGCCATGATGATGATGCGCGAGCGCTGCGCATTGGTGCGGCTGGTCAGCACCATCAGCGCCAGCATGAAGGCCGAGGTCAGGACCAGCCCGCCCCAGGCGGCGCGGGAGAAGGCGAGCAGGATCGCCAGCGACATGATGCCGAAGGCGATGACGTTGCGGAACGCCTTGGCCAGCTTGTCCGAGACCACGCTCTGGAGCGCGAACAGCGCCGGCAGGATCAGGAAGGCGCCGAGCACGTTCGGGTCCTTGAAGGTGCCGCGTGCGCGCTCGTACAGCGTCAGGAGATCGTGGCCGCCCGGAACGAGGTTGAAGTAGCCGGCGATCGCCGAAAGCGATGCGATCATCGCGCCGACCACGAGGCCGCGGCGCAGCATGTCCAGGCGCGCCGCCGTGTCCTCGGAGGTCACCATGGCGAAGAACACCACGGTCACCGCCATGTACCACGAGGTCGCGATCCAGCTTGCGACCTCGGACTGGTCGAGCAGCGGGATCGCGCTGATGGTGTAGCCGACATTGAGCAGGACCAGAGCCAGCACCAGCGGCATCAGCACGAGCTTGAGCCGCAGGCCGGTGGCGAAGAAGGCGACGGTGGCGAGCAGCGTCGCGATCTCGTAGGGGCTCGGCTCGATGAAGACGATCGCGCCGGACGCACCGACCAGCCACACCAGCGCGCGCTGGAGGGCCAGCACGCCGGGCGCAGCGCGAACCGCTGCATTCATTTCCCCGGCTGTTGCCGCATACACCATCACACGCTCACGCTACTGGAAACACAATACTTCCGTCGTCATGCCCCGCCTTGTGCGCACTTGCGCACTGGGGCGGGGCATCCAGTACTCCGAGCTGTTCGTGGCAGTTTCCGCTGCCGGCGATTACTGGATCGCCCGGTCAAGCCGGGTGATGACAGTGGGGCTGGGGGACCACAACTCAATACGCGTTCTCGTTCTTGGTCAGCAGCGAGAGCGGCGTCTTCAGGAGAATGACGAGGTCGAACAGCACCGACCAGTTCTCGATGTAATAGAGGTCGAACTCGACGCGCTTCTGGATCTTCTCTTCGTTGTCGATCTCGCCGCGCCAGCCATTGATCTGGGCCCAGCCGGTGATGCCGGGCTTGACGCGATGGCGGGCGAAATAGCCATCGACGGCTTCGTCGAACAGGCGGCTCTGCAGCTTGCCCTGTACCGCATGCGGACGCGGGCCAACCAGGGAGAGATTGCCGGAGAACACCACGTTGAAGAGCTGCGGCAGCTCGTCGAGGCTGGTCTTGCGAATGAAGCGGCCGACGCGGGTGACGCGCGGGTCGTTCTTGGTCACGACCTTTGATGCGGTCGGGTCGGCCTGGTGGTGATACATCGAGCGGAACTTGTAGACGTCGATGCGCTCGTTGTTGAAGCCGAACCGCTTCTGGCGGAACAGGACCGGGCCGGGGCTATCGAGCCTCACGGCCAACGCCACCAGCGCCATCACGGGAAGTGCGGCGAGCAGCGCGAGGCTGCCGACGATGCGGTCGAACAGCCACTTCATCACCAGATCCCAGTCGGTGATCGGCGCCTCGAACACGTCGAGCGTCGGCACCTCGCCGAGATAGGAATAGGAGCGGGGTCGGAAGCGCAGCTTGTTGGTGTGCGCGGAGAGGCGGATGTCGACCGGCAACACCCAGAGCTTCTTCAGCATCTCCAGGATTCGCGTCTCCGCCGAGATCGGCAGCGCGAACAGCACCAGATCGACCCGGGTACGGCGGGCGAATTCGACGATGTCGTCGACCTTGCCGAGCTTGTGCGCGCCGGCGCAGGTATCGAGCGCGCGGCTGTCGTTGCGGTCGTCGAACACGCCGAGCACGTGGATGTCGGAATCCTCCTGCGCCTTCAGCGCCTCGACCAGCTGCTCGCCGTTGCTGTCCGAGCCGACGATGATGGTGCGGCGATCGAGCCGGCCCTGGCGCGCCCAGCTGCGCACCAGCGAACGCAGGACCAGGCGTTCGGCAACCAGCGCCGCAAGGCCAAGGAAGTAGAACGCGGCAAGCCACAGCCGCGACATGTCGCTGCCGAACTTGGCGAAAAAGGAGATACCGATGAACAGCAGGAAGACGAACGACCAGGACGAGATCATCCGCGTCATCTGTCGAAGCTGGCCGCGGAACAGCTGCACCTGATAGATGTCGGCGGCCTGGAAGCAGACCACGGCGGCGAGCGCGACGGCTATGATCTCTGCGGGATAGACCCAGCTGAAGCCGACGAGCGGCATGACGTATGCGACATACACGGCGATGCCGATCACGCTCAGCAGCGCGAAATCGATGGCGCGCGCAAAGCCGGTGATCACGATCGGCGAATAGGCGCGTGCGACCTTCTGGTTCACGACATCGAGTGCGGCCGGCGTCAGGCGGCGGCGTCGCTCGACAAACGGCTGGTCAGCCGGCTTGGCCGCGGCGCTGGTTGCGGCATCGAGCATCGAGCGTGCGTTGAGCGGTTCCACAGGCGTCCACGTCCATTCCAACGACCCGCGGGCGCGGCTTTGCATCCCCGGGCAAGCATCCCCTGGCACCTCGATTATCGGACAAATCGGAAGATTCTCTAAAGCGGCCTTAATGATGGTTAATGATTTGCAAATGCGTCGCGGTAACCTGCGATCACGCCGTCAACCATCGCCTGCTGGGAGAAATGCGTCGAGATCCGCTCGCGGAGCGACACTGCGCGTTGGGCGGTTCCCTGCGGATTATCGAGCGCGGTCGCGATCGCCTCGGCCATGGCTTCGGCGTTGCTCGTCGCGAACAGGGCCGGGCTCTCCGGCCCGAAGATCTCGGGGATGCCGCCGACGCGCGCTGCGATCATGGGGACGCCGGCCGCGCCCGCCTCGATCACGACATAAGGCATGGAATCGCCGCGCGAGGGAACGACCAACAGGCGCCCCTTGGAAAAGCCGTAGCGCGCCTTGACGTGGCCGGTGAAGCGGATCGCGTCCGCCAGGCCGAGCCGCCCGACCTGCGCTTTCAACGTCGCCGTCTCCTCGCCGTCGCCGCCGAGCGTCAGCGTGACCCTTTTGCCGTTCTCGTGCAGCCGCGCCACTGCGTCGACCAGGAGGTCGGCGCCCTTGATGTGCCTGAATTCGCCGACATAGGCGAGGTCGGTGGCATCGTCGGCGATAACGACGGGCTCGAACTCCTCTGGCGTCACGCCGTTGAAGACGCAATGCACGACGCCCTTGGGCGTGCCGACGATGCGCTGGTAGGTGTCGCGGGCAAAGGCGCTTTCGAACAGGAACAAATCCGTCGCATCCATCAGCGTACGCTCGAGCCGCGCGTAGAACTCGCCCTTCAGGGTATTGAGCGGATAGTGCAGCGAGCCGCCATGCGGGGTGTAGATGCGGATGGTGTCGTCCGCGCGGCGCCGCATGCGCACGAAGGCGCCGGCCTTGGCACCGTGGCCGTGCAGGACGTCCGGCTTGAGCGTGGCGATCAGGCGGCGCATGCGCAGCCAAACCAGGAAATCCTCCGGCGAGGGTTCGCGGCGGATCGCCAGCCGATGCACGCCGAGCTTCAGCCGCGGCGCGAGTTCAGCCAGCGCCTTGTCCGCACGTTCGCCGCCGGTCAGGCCGTCGGCGAGAATCCCGACAAGATGACCGCGATCGACCTGGCCGTTGGCGAGGTCAAGGATGTGCCGGAAGATGCCGCCGACGGGCGCACGTACGGCGTGAAGGATGCGAAGCGGCTGGTCGGGAGAGGGGGGCATGATCAAAGCCAGCGCTCGACGGCGAATGCCGAACAATGTTCTCGAAATATCGAGATGGATTAAGGGGCCTCGTGGTTAACAAACGGTGACGAGCGCGCGTGCGTGGCTCGCGAGACGTGGCGATTAACCCAGCGGCAACCTTAATGGAGTGTAATCGGCCCCATTGAGGTACATGTGTGGCGTTGCCCTGCGGGAGTGTTCGATGCGTTTAGCGTTCTGGCGTGCCGGCAAGGACAAGGCCGTCATCGAGCGGGCCGTTTCGAAGGCCAAGCTTGAGGCTAAGCCTGAGACCAAGCCCAGAGTTGAAGCTCGGCCCGCGCCGGCCGTTGCGCAGCCGGCATCAGCCGAATCTGGTGACATCGATCTGCACGCGCTTGGCGCCGCGCTTGCGCGCAAGCGCGGCTGGATCATCGTGCCGACGATGCTGGCTCTCGTCGCCTCCGTCGCGATCGTCAATCTCATCACGCCGCGCTACAAATCCGAGTCGCGCATCCTGATCGACGGCCGCGAGAACGTGTTCCTGCGCCCGAGCAGCGACCGCAGCACCGAGGAGCGGCAGGCGCTCGACCCCGAGGCCGTCACCAGCCAGGTGCAGCTCGTGCTGTCGCGCGACCTCGCGCGTGAGATCATCAAGAAGAACAAGCTTGCAGAGCGCCCCGAGTTCGACCCGGTGCTGCAAGGCGTCTCCCCGCTGAAGTCGCTCGCGGCGCTGGTCGGCATCGGCCGCGATCCGTTTTCGATGACGCCGGAAGAGCGCGTGCTCGACGCCTATTACGATCGCCTCCAGGCCTACTCCGTCGACAAGTCGCGCGTCATCGTGGTCGAATTCCAGTCGCAGGATCCCGAGCTGGCGGTGCGCGTCGCCAATTCGATCGCGGATGGCTATCTCGTGCTCCAGCAAAATGCGCGCCAGGATCAGGCCCGCAACGCCAGCCAGTGGCTTTCGGGCGAGATCGAGAACCTGCGCAAGAAGGTCTCCGACGCCGAAGCCAAGGTCGAGGACTTCCGCTCCAAATCGTCGCTGTTCGTCGGCACCAACAACACCACGCTGTCGAACCAGCAGATGGGCGAGGTCAACACCCAGCTCAACAATGCACGCTCGATGAGGGCTGACGCAGAGTCCAGGGCTCGGCTGATCAAGGAGATGCTGCAGAGCGGCAAGCCGATCGAGGCCTCCGAGGTGGTGAACTCCGAGCTGATGCGGCGGTTGTCGGAGCAGCGGGTGACGCTGCGTGCTCAGCTCGCCGAACAGTCGTCTACGCTGCTCGGCAATCACCCGCGGATCAAGGAATTGAAGGCGCAGCTCGGCGACCTCGACAATCAGATCCGTGACGAGGCGGCCAAGATCTCGCGCTCGCTCGAAAGCGACGCGCGGATCGCCGGCGGCCGGGTCGACGGCCTGACCGCGAGCCTCGAGCAGCTCAAGAAGCAGGCGACCTCGACCAACGGTCAGGATGTTCAGCTGCGTGCGCTCGAGCGTGAAGCCAAGGCGCAACGCGACCTGCTCGAGACCTATCTTGGAAAATACCGCGAGGCCAGCACTCGCGAGAGCATCGATTCCGCGCCGGCGGAAGGCCGCATCATCTCGCGCGCCATCGTCTCAAACACGCCCGCCTATCCGAAGAAGCTGCCGATCGTGCTGATCGCGACGCTGGCAACACTGCTGCTCTCGTCAGGTCTCGTGGTCACCGGTGAGCTTCTGCGCCAGACCGCGCCGCGCGCCCTTGCTGCGCTCCCGCGGTCTGTGGCTCGCCAGGAGCCGGTCGTCGATGCGCCGGTCGTCGATGCGGTCGAGATCGAGCCGGCCCCGCTTCAGCCAACGATGACGGCCAATGCCGATGTCAGCGAGTTTGCAGAGATCGGGCAACTGGCCGAAAGCCTGATTGCTGCAGGGACGGGTGCGAAGAAGATCACCGTGCTCGGCACCGCTTCGGGCGATGCCATCACGCTGTCGACCCTGACGCTCGCCCGCCATCTTGCGCGCGGCGCGCGCGTCGTCGTGGTCGATCTCGCCGCGTCCTCGCCGACGATTGCTGCGGTGTCGGTCGATCCGACGGCGCCCGGTCTTGCGGAATTGATGCAAGGGCAGGTCTCGTTTGCGCAGGTCATCACGCGCGACAAGCTCTCGCGGCTGCACCTGGTCATGGCTGGCCGTCCCGGCTTCGATCGCAGCCTGCTTCAGTCGCCGCGGGTGACGCTCGCGATCGATGCCCTGCTGCGCGCCTACGACCACGTGCTCGTTGACGCCGGCAGTGCCGAAGACTTGCCTGCAGAGCTGCTGACGGCGAATGCTCGCGCCGTCGTGGTGCCCGATGTCTCGATGGAGGCGGATGCACGCGTGCTGATGTGCGAGCAGCTCAAGGCCGTCGGCTTCAGCGAAGTGACGATGCTGAGCCGGCCGGTGCAGCCGTCGGAAGGGATGGAAGGACCGCGCGTGGTGGCGGCGTAAGGAGAGGGAGCGCTTCGGTGCCTAACCGAACGCTTGCCGCAGCCGTCGCACCAGCTCGAACAGCATCTGGTTCTGCTTGACCAGGCGCTTGCCGTGGTTGAGTGAGGACATCGCCATCGCCGCGAGCTTGCCGCGCGAGGTCAAGGGCACGAAGCTGTCAAAAATGTCCTCGTCGTCCTTGCAGAACATGCGCTTGTAGTCGTCCGTGCCGATACCGAGGTCGAGCGAGCGATAGCCGCGCTCGGCGTAGCGGTCGATGATGTAGCGCATCAGGATCAGACCCGGGCTGTAGCGGGCGTGCTCCGACATCGTGTAGGTGTTGAACATCATCGAGAAGCGCTGGCCGTCGGCGACGCCGGCGAAGATCGCGATCACCTCGTCGCCGCATTCGAGCGCATGGATGTCGATGACACGGCCTTCGCCGCGCGGCGCGAGGCAGGCGCTGCGGATGAACTGTTCGACGCCCGGCTCGGCAAAGACGTTCGGCAGCTTCTGCTCGGCCATCCGTACCGGCTTGAGCCGGAAGAACCAGTCGAGCAGGCGGGTGACGTCCGCGTCCGTCGTCGCAAGGTGGTAGCGATAGCCGGCGAGCGCCTGTAGTTTCTTCTCCTTGCTCTTCAGCCGGCGGCGGAAGGAGTTGCTGATCCGGGATGCCGGCGGGCCGCCCGGCTCCATCGCAAGCAGCGGGCAGCCATTGATCGCGCTCTGCTGCGGCAGCATGGCAAACGGGTTTTGCTGGTCGTGCCAGCGCTTCGGCTGCCGTCTCAGCGCGAGCACGTCGACCTGGTCATGCAAAGGCGCGAACAGTACGTCGAGATCGGCGGTGACAGCCTGTGCTGCGAACTCAGCGTTCCACAGCGCCATGTTGAAGGTCGTGTGCTTGCCGCCCATGAAGCAGGCCGTGCGCACACCGTGACCCTGGCGTAGCGCGAGGGGGAGCAGCGCGAGCGGTGTCTGCCCGGCGTCGCGGGCGATCACGACGAAGGGACGGGCGCCTTCGCGTTCCCCGACCGATCGTTGCCACGAGCCCAGGAGATCGAACCGCTGATAGGGCGTGAAGAGATGACCGGGCTCCTCGAGGGCGCGCCAGACCGCCTCAGCCTCTGCAATATCGCTGATGAGGTCGACATGCGCGATACGGCTCGCTTTCGACCGCGCTGGCGATTCTGCCGTCCGGCTTTGCATCGCCGCAGCCATGGTCATCCGCGAAACCTGTCGAGAAAACGAAAAATGCGTATTTCGGCCTGTGGCCGACCTTTGCAAATAAATGTCAACAAAGGGTAATGACAATAGCTGAGGGAACGGGCCGCCGGCGAACGCGAAGGTGGGATATTGGCATCCGACGACAGATGGCTGGAGCGGTTGCGGCTCGAGCTTGCCTGGTTCACCGGCCAGCCGCTGCTGCGCAGCCGTGGCGCCGGCGCAATCTTGCGCTTCGAGCGCGTGCGGCCGCGGCGGAGCGGTGCGTTCCAGCCACTGCGCCAAAACGAGATCACGCCGCAATTTCTCGATCGTGCTATTCGCGCGCTGAAGCGCTGGAATTATGATTTTCTCGGCATGGACGAGGTCTGCCGGCGCGCGGTGACGCTGCCGGAGAAGCGGCGCTTCGTGGCGCTCACCTTCGACGGTGCTGCCAAGGACCTCATCAGCTTCGCCTATCCGGTGCTGGCGCGCCACGCCGTGCCGTTCACGCTCTACGTTCCCACCGCCTTTCCTGATGGCGTCGGCGAGGCGTGGTGGCTCGGGCTCGAGCAGGTGATCGCGCGCGAGAGCCGGATCAACCTGATGATGGGCGACAGGGAGCAGCGCTTTACCGTTACTGATAATGCCGAGAAGCAGGCGCTGTTTTCGTTCCTCGAGAGCTGGCTGCGCTCGCTGCCGCCGGCAGATTTGTCGGTGGCGATCGCCGATCTCTGCACGCGCTACCGGATCGATCTTGCCGCACTCTCGCGCGAGGCGTCGATGGACTGGGAGGATCTGGCCAAGTTAGCTGCCGACCCGAGTGTCACGATCGGCAGCGCGACCGTGAACTATCCCGTTCTCGCCAACATAAAGGACGTCGCCGCGTTGCGCGAGATGACGATGGGCAGGGCGGTGGCGGAAGCGGCCTTCCGCCGCGAGATTCGGCATCTGGCGTTTCCGTTCGGCGATCGCGCCTCGTTTCGGCGCAGCCACGTCGTGATGGCGGAGGAGGCCGGTTTTGCCAGCGCGGTGTCGACCATTTCGGGAATCGTAGATGCGGAAGGCCGCACCAATCTGCGTGCGCTGCCGCGGATTTCCTGGGACGGGAGGATGCGCTCGCTGCGCATGATGCGCGTGCTGGTGTCCGGTGTGGCGTTTGCGCCGGTGAAACCGACGGGCAGTGTTACGAGCCGACTCAACGATGGTTAGAGCCTTCAAATCCGACAAGCGCGCAAGCGCGTTTGCGGGGTTAGGCGCGATCGGGCCGCTGCATCCAGCTCACGATCGGCATCGCCGGCAGCACCCAGCCCATGCCGACCACCACATAGTAGATCGCCTGTCGCCAGCCGGACTCGGCGATCCACGGCATCTGCGCCGCCGCCATGCCGAGCAGGGCCCAGAGGGTGGCCAGCACGAGGAGCAGGATGGCGCCGAGGAACTTGCGGGTGCGGATCGTCATGGCGGAATATTGCGGCTTTCGCGTAACTTGCGCTGCGGGAGCGGGGGACTATAAGGGGCACGCAGTCCGGTTCAAGTAGCTTAGATACAAGGCTTGGTCTTGCCCCTGAAATGACGACGAATTCCGCCCCGAAAAACTCACGCGCCGTGCGCTGGTGGCTGATCTCCGTGGCCGCCCTGATCGCGCTGATGGTGCTGGTCGGCGGCGCGACGCGGCTGACGGAATCCGGCCTGTCGATCGTCGAGTGGAAGCCCGTCACCGGCAGCGTGCCGCCGCTGTCGGAGACGCAATGGACCGACGCGTTCGAGGCCTACAAGAAGATCCCGCAATATCGCGAGCTCAACGCCGGGATGTCGCTCTCCGAGTTCAAGCAGATTTTCTGGTGGGAATGGAGCCACCGGCTGCTCGGCCGCTTCATCGGGGTTGCCTATCTGCTGCCGTTCCTGTTCTTCCTGTGGCGCGGCGGTCTCTCCGGCGAATTGAAGCGGCGGCTGTGGCTGCTGTTCGGGCTCGGCGGCCTCCAGGGCGCGGTCGGCTGGTGGATGGTGGCATCAGGTCTGTCCGAGCGGGTCGAGGTGTCGCAATATCGGCTGGCGACGCATCTGGCGCTGGCGCTGCTGATCTTCGCCGGCATCGTCTGGACGGTGCGGCGGCTCGCCGATCGGCCGCAGCTTGCCGTTCCCGCGCGGCTGCGGTTCACGAGCGCGGTGCTGGTGATCGTGACCTTCATCCAGATCTATTTCGGTGCGCTGGTCGCGGGCTTGCGCGCCGGACGCGCCTACAACACCTGGCCGCAGATCGATGGCGCCTTCATTCCGTCTGCAGAGCGGCTGTGGTTCGAGACGCCGTGGTGGCGCAACATGTTCGACAATGTGCTGACGGTGCAGTTCGAGCACCGCATGACGGCTTATCTGCTGTTCGCACTGGCGGCGCTGCACGCGTTCGACGCGGTGCGTTCACGCGCCGGCTCGGCGGCGAGCGGTGCGCTCTGGTTGTTCGCGGCCGTGAGCGTGCAGGCGGTGCTCGGCATCCTTACGCTGCTCAACCAAGTGCCGATCGATCTCGCGCTCTCGCACCAGACGGTTGCGATCGTGGTGCTCACGCTTGCGGTGATGCAGGCGGAGCGGCTCGCTTCTCGGCGATCGGCCGAGATGCAGCCGCGCGTGGTGCCGGTCGGCCAGACCGGCTGATCCCGGCTGATCAGCAATAACCGTAGATGCCGCACGAGTAGGGCAGGCGCCAGAAATAATCGACCTGCTTCCCGCCGTAATACGAGCCCTGATAGTCGTAGTCCCAGGGGCGGCCGTAGTAACCCGGCAGCGTATGCGAGCCCGGCAGCAGCGGCGTGCCCGGCAAATTGCGGATGTAGCTGCCGATGCCATAGGCCGGCGAGATCAGCGCATCCGGATCGGTCTCGACATAGACCTTTGGCGGTTCCTGCGGCGGAGCGGCGGCCCGTCGCTTCGGCGTCGCCGGCAGATCGGCGGCAACAGCGGCTGAAACCGTCAGCATCGCTGCCAGGGCAGGTACCATCCAGCGCAGCATTTTCGGCTCCGAATCAAAGGCGCGATCCAAAGTCCATGTATGCGGCAGATATGGTTAATGACTGTTAACCGCCGCCCGCGGGGCGCGCTTTCACGGGCTGCGCTGATCAGGCAGGGAACGTCCTGACCGGGGTGACGACCGCGTCGAATTGAATGCTCACCCTGTTCTTCAGAACGTGCTGGATGACCTCCGTTTCCGACTTGTCGAAAAACTCATCCCAGTTCGCGGCTTGACCGAACTCTCTCGCGAAATCGATCTCGGCGAATTTTCCAAGGAAGAGGGCCGTGACGTCAGACTCATTGTTCTTCGCGAACAAATGCTTTTGTCCCGACTTCTTCATGTACAGGCTGATCATGCGGAGAGCCTTGTAGACCAGCGTGCTGTCATGAAAGAGAACGATCGCATCGCTCTTCACCAGCGGAAGCGTCCACAGGAAGTCCCTGAAGCAGGCGATATCGGTGTGCTCGCCATCGATGAAAGCGACATCGAAGCTGTTTTCCGTCCCTTGGACCGAATCTACCGAGCCATCGAACGTTGTCAGCTTGGACGTCGGAACGCCACGCGACACCAGATTATCGATCATGGTCTGGTGCGTAATTCCGGAATAGTCGTACTTGGCGCCCCTCTCGTCTGGTTGTTGCCGCCCTCTTTCATCAATTGAGAGCACCGCCTTGCATGCGGGGTCCAGTAGAAACGGGGTCAGGCTCCCGCCGAGATAAGAGCCGATCTCGACGTAAGAAAACGATCCCAGGACTCTCTTGGTGAGAGCTATGGTCTGCAACAGGAACCTTTTATCGTGAGCGCTTGTTTGCGAGGGAATTGGGAAAAGCGTTCCGATATCCGGCACGGCGATATTCATGGCCATCCTTGTGCAGTCGTGATCATGATGCCCGGTTGAGTCGTGAGGGCGTTGAGCGACCGTAGCGACGGAAGCTGGCGCGGAGCCTTCGGCATGGCGCAGCGCCAGATCCCGGTGCGGATGGACAGCGTTGAGACTCTACGCGCTCAGCGCCTGCTCCAGGTCTGCGATCAGGTCTTCCTTGTCCTCGATACCGATCGAGAGCCGGACCACGTCGGGGCCGGCGCCGGACTTGATCTTGGCGGCGTCGTCGAGCTGGCTGTGCGTGGTTGAGGCCGGGTGGATGACGAGCGAACGGGTGTCGCCGACATTGGCCAGATGCGAGAACAGCTGCAGTTTCGACACCAGATTGACGCCGGCGTCATAGCCACCCTTCAGGCTGAAGGTGAACACGGCGCCCGCACCCCTCGGGGCATATTTGCGCGCGAGCTGGTTGTACTTGTCGGTTGCCAAGCCGGCATAGTTCACCGCGGACACCGCGGAGTGGCCGGCGAGGAATTCGGCGACCGCCTTGGCGTTGTCGCAGTGCTTCTGCATGCGCAGCGGCAGCGTCTCGATGCCGGTGAGGATCATGAAGGCATTGAACGGTGACAGGGCGGGCCCGAGGTCGCGCAGGCCGAGCACGCGGCAGGCGATGGCAAAGGCGAAATTGCCAAACGTCTCCTGGAGACGGATGCCGTGATATTCCGGCCGCGGCTCCGACAGCATCGGATATTTTCCGCCGGTGGACCAATCGAAGGTGCCGGCATCGACGATGATGCCGCCGAGCGAATTGCCGTGGCCGCCGAGAAACTTCGTCAGCGAGTGCACGACGATGTCGGCGCCGTGGTCGATCGGGCGGATCAGATAAGGCGAGGCCAGCGTGTTGTCGACGATCAAGGGCACGCCCGCCTTGCGCGCCACCGTCGAGATCGCCTCGATATCGGTGATGCTGCCGGCGGGATTGGCGATGGACTCGATGAAGATCGCTTTCGTGCGCGGCGTCACCGCGCGCTCGAAGCTTGCGACGTCATCGGGATCGGCCCACACGACGTTCCAGCCAAAACTCTTGAACGCATGCGAGAACTGGTTGATCGAGCCGCCATAGAGTTTTCGCGCGGCGATGAATTCGTCGCCGGGCTGGAGCAATTGCTGCAGCACCACGACCTGCGCGGCATGGCCCGAGGCCACCGCAAGCGCGGCGGTGCCGCCCTCGAGCGCGGCCACGCGCTCCTCCAGCACAGCATTGGTGGGATTGCCGATGCGGGTATAGATGTTGCCGAACGCCTGCAGGCCGAACAGCGAGGCCGCGTGGTCGGCGTCGTTGAACACGAACGATGTCGTCTGATAAATCGGAGTCGCGCGCGCACCGGTGGTGGGATCGGGCTGTGCACCGGCATGCACGGCGAGGGTCGAAAATCCCGGAAGGCGATCGCTCATTTGGGGGGCGTCCTGTTCTTATGGTCTGAAATCGCGCGGCATGCTGATCGGCGTCACGGCTGCCGTCAAGCCGCCGCTTCACAGCTCGGCGCTACGCATTGTCACGTTCGCGCAATGGAAATTTATTGCGTCAGTTTTGTTCGGTCTTGTTTTTGGCGGCGCGATCAGAGGCCGCGGTCTCGCCGCCGCCGACACTCATCCGATTGAGGGACAGCCGCATGCCCTGCGTCGGCGCAGGCGGGCGCTTGGAGCTGAGCGTGCGCGAGTTGACGCCCATCCAGGAAATTTCCGACGACAGCCTGCCATATTCGATTTTTGGGCAGCGGTTCATCACGACCTTGATGCCTGCGGCTTCGGCCTTTTCCGCCGCCGCATCGTCACGCGCACCGAGCTGCATCCAGATCACCTTCGGCAGCGGATCGAGCGTGAGGGCCTCGTCGACGACGGGCACGATGTGGCTGGAACTGCGAAAAATATCGATCATGTCGACGGGACGTCCGATCTCGCGCAGCGAGGCGACGAAGGGCTTTCCGAGCAAGTCCTTGCCGACATGACCGGGATTGACCGGGATCATGTCGTAGCCACGCTGCGCCAGATATTTGAACGCAAAATAACTCGGCCGCACATTGACCGGCGAGGCGCCGACCATCGCGATCGACTTGACGCTGTTGAGGATGGCGCGGATGTAATTGTCGGGATAGGCGTCGTGGTTCATCTGGCGTCTTTTCTTGTTGTCACTCATCCCGCCATGTTGGCGCGCGCTTCTCGATGAAAGCGCCGATACCTTCCTCGGCGTCGCGCGCCATCATATTCTCGGTCATCACCTCTGCCGCATAGCGATAGGCGTCCGCAAGGCTCATCTCGGCCTGGCGGTAGAACGCCTCCTTCCCGAGCTTGACGGTGTAGGCCGACTTCAGCGCGACTTGTTGCGCCAGCGCGATCGCGGCGTCGCGTTCGGTGCCGGCGGCGACCACGCGATTGACGAGGCCGATCTCACGGGCGCGCTGGGCCGGGACCGGCTCGCCCGTGAGCAGCATCTCCATCGCCTGCTTGCGCGGCACGTTGCGCGATAGTGCCACCATCGGCGTCGAGCAGAACAGGCCGATGTCGACGCCGGGTGTGGCGAAGCTCGCGGCCTCCGACGCGATCGCAAGATCGCAGCTCGCCACGAGCTGGCAGCCGGCGGCGGTCGCGATGCCCTGGACTGCTGCGACCACCGGCTTCGGCAGGTGCACGATCGCCTGCATCATCGCGCTGCAGGCGTTCATGAGCTCGGCGAAATAGGCGCGGCCGCGATCGGGATCGGTGCGGCGTGCGGTCAGCTCCTTCATGTCGTGGCCGGCGGAAAAGGCCGGACCGTTGGCGGCGATGACGGCGGCGCGAATGCGCTTGTCCTCGGCAATCGCGTTGAAGCTTGCATGCAGCTGGCCGATCATCGCCTCCGACAGGCTGTTGCGCGCGGCGGGGCGGTTCAGCGTCAGCACGGCGACACTGCCGACGATCTCCCGCAGCAAGATCGGCGGTTCCGGGGAGGGGGGGCGGGCGGGCTGGACGGACATTGAAGATTCCGCTTGGGTTATTGCAGTTGGATGACGCAGATAACTTAATGTAACAAGCAACGTGAAGCGAGGGTGAGGGGGCATGGCGTTAGCGAAAATGAGCGTAGCGGAGCTCGAGCAGTTTCTCCGCGACGAATTTCCCCAAGCCTTCAGCGGCGACGACATCATGATCGAGAGCGCGGACGGCCAGACCTGCCTTTTGCGCCAGCGTTACAGCGAACGGATGCTGCGGCCGGGCGGAACGGTGTCCGGCCCCACGCTGATGGCTCTGGCGGATTTCGCCATGTACGTGGTGCTGCTGTCGGCCATCGGGCCGATCGGGCTGGCGGTGACCACCAATCTCAACATCAATTTCCTGCGCAAGGGCCAGCCGGGGCAGGATGTGCTGGCGGAGGCCCGGCTGCTGAAGCTCGGCAAGCGCCTGGCGGTCGGGGAGGTGAACTTGTTGTCGGGGACCTCGCCCGATCCGATCGCCCATGTCACATCGACCTATTCCATTCCAAATGTTTGATCTTTTTGGGGGTATTATAGCACCTTATTTATAAGACACTGATTTTATTGGTATAATTTCCGTGTCCAGGCATTGACCGTTGCGCGTCTCTTCTCTAGAAACCCGCGCAGTCCGGTGCGGTGTTCGCGCCGCTATTCCCCGTCCACGGAAACTCTGACATGAAAACCTTTTCGGCAAAGCCGGCCGAGGTGACGAAGAAGTGGGTGCTGATCGACGCCAAGGGTCTGGTCGTCGGCCGTCTCGCCACCATCGTTGCCATGCGTCTGCGCGGCAAGCATCTCCCGACCTACACCCCGCACGTTGACTGCGGCGACAACGTCATCATCATCAACGCCCAGCATGCAGTCCTCACCGGCCGCAAGCGCGAGCAGAAGACCTACTACAAGCACACCGGCTATGTCGGCCACATCAAGGAGCGCACCGCGCGCCAGATCCTTGAAGGCAAGCATCCCGAGCGCGTGCTCGAGAAGGCCGTCGAGCGCATGATCCCGCGTGGTCCGCTCGGTCGCGTCCAGATGGGCAACCTCCGCGTCTATGGCGGTGCTGATCATCCGCACGAGGCCCAGACGCCCGAGAAGATCGACATCGCCAAGTTGAACCGCAAGAACACGAGGGCCGCATAATCATGGCCGAATCCATTCAGTCGCTCGACCAGCTCTCGCAGCTCAAGACCGCGGCGGCGCCCGATGCGCCCAAGCACGAGAAGAAGGTCGACAAATTCAACCGCGCCTACGCCACCGGCAAGCGCAAGGACGCAGTCGCCCGCGTCTGGATCAAGCCGGGCGCCGGCAAGGTCACCGTCAACTCGCGCGAGGTCGAGGTCTATTTCGCCCGTCCCGTGCTGCGCATGATGATCGAGCAGCCGTTCTCCGTGGCCGCCCGTTCCGGCCAGTATGATGTGATCTGCACCGTCGCCGGCGGCGGCCTGTCCGGTCAGGCTGGTGCTGTTCGTCACGGCATCTCCAAGGCGCTCACCTATTTCGAGCCCGAGCTGCGCACCGTGCTCAAGAAGGGCGGCTTCCTCACCCGCGACTCCCGCGTGGTCGAGCGCAAGAAGTACGGCAAGGCCAAGGCCCGCCGGTCCTTCCAGTTCTCGAAGCGTTAATCGCTTCGGTCACATTCGCCGCGAAAGCGGCTTCAATGAGAAGCAAAAGGGCGCTGATTTCAGCGCCCTTTTTGTCATTCGTTTGTACGCAAATTGAAGACGAGTTTCCCGAAAACTTGGGGCCGCGTGAAAACCTGAATGGAACTCGCGGGACATAGCGTCGCATCTGGAAGGGCGCGCAAATCGGATGTGCCGATCGCGTAACTGCTATGTTCAAGAGGGGGCCGACATGATGTCGCTCGATAGCATGACGCTCTATTTGGTTGCCACGATGGTCGCCGCATTGCTCGGCGCCATGATGGTGTTTTTCGGCAGACAGGAGAACAGCCCCGCGCTGAAATGGTGGGGCACCGCTTATCTGCTCGGCGCAGCTTCCGTCGCGCTGTGGACGGCGACCGGCGACAAGCTCGGCCCGCACCTCTATCTCGCGTTGAACGCGGTCGGTTTCGTCGCCTGCGGCATGGTGTGGAATGCGGCGCGCGTCTTCCACGGCCGCAAGCCGAACTGGCCCGGTCTCGTGCTTGGTGCACTCGCCTGGGTCGCGACCGTAACACTGCTCGATCCCACCGCGTCGATGCTGCGCATGATCATCGGCGCCGGCATCGTCTCGGTCTATGCGGCGCTGACCGCGAGCGAGCTCTGGGTCGAGCGGCGCAAGAGCCTGCAACGGCGCTGGCCGGCCTTCGTGGTGCCGGTGATGCACGGCTGCGTGCTGATGCTGCCGATCCTGCTCGGCAGCTTCCTGCGCCCGAACGATGCCGGCTTCTCCCACAGCGTCTGGGTCACCGTGTTCGCGGTCGAGCTCGTGCTCTATGCCGTCGGCACCGTGTTCGTGATCTTCATGCTGGTGTCCGAGCGCACCGTCACCGCGCACCGCACTGCCGCGTCGACCGATCCGCTGACTGGCATGCTCAACCGCCGTGGCTTCTCGGAAGCCTGTGCGCGGACGATCGAGCGCGAGGCCAAGGGCGGCCGGCCCGTCACCGTGATGATCTTCGACATCGACCATTTCAAGTCGATCAACGACCGCTTCGGCCATCCCGCCGGCGACGAGATGCTGAAGCTGTTCTCGACCGTGGTCGTCAATAATCTGCGCATCTCGGACCTGTCGGGCCGCATCGGCGGCGAGGAGTTCGCCGCACTGCTGCCCTGCGCGCTGGAGGAGGGTGTGCTCGTCGCCGAGCGCGTACGCGAGGCGTTCGAGACCTCGGGCGTCGTGGTCGACGAAGGATCGGTCGACACCACCGTCAGCATCGGTGTGGCCGGCGGCCCCGCCGGCACCGAGCTCGAGGTGCTGCTGGCCTCGGCCGACACCGCGCTCTACCAGGCCAAGCGCGGCGGCCGTAATCGTGTCGAGGCCGCGGAGGAGCTGCCGTTGTCGCTGGAGAACTGGCGCCGCCAGAGCGCCGCGCGGATCGGTGCAGCGAAGCCAGAGTCCAAGACACAGCCGGCGACGGCCTGAGACGAAAGGGCTTCGCGGTAATCCTCTGTTTACCATTCGGTTCCTACCATTGCGGTCATGGAATCGATCCGTCGACAGAACCCGCAGGCCGCCCTGATGTCGCTCGAAGCCGCCGCGGCCTCGACGCGCGGCGGCTTTGCCTGTCTGTTCTCGACAGCGGACGAATACGAGACCGCCCTGATTGCCGAGCGCCGCGCCCAGGGACGTTACACGCCGAGCCGCAGCTATTGGCCGATCGCGCTGTTTCTCGGTTGCGCGCTCATCGTTGCAGGCACCGTGCTGCTATTCGCCTGAGAGCGCCGCATTTTCGGCCGGGCAGGGCGCCGTTTCGGCGCCTTTTTCTTTGGTGCCGGCTGCGGTAGATACGGTCACCAAGCAAAAGGGTGAAACCGATGATCACCGAGATCGCGCAAATCGACGTCAAGCCGGGCAGCGAGAAGGATTTTGAGGCCGCCGTCGCCAAGGCCAAGGCCGCCTTCGGCCGCTCCACGGGCTTTCATGGGTTTGAGCTGCACAAATCGATCGAGAAGCCGCAGCGCTATCGGCTGATGGTGAAATGGGCGACGCTGGAGAACCATACCGTCGACTTCCGCAGCTCCGAGAATTTCACGGAATGGCGCGGACTCGTCGGTCAGTATTTTGCCTCGCCCCCGGAGGTCGAGCACACCGAGACCGTGCTGACGACCTGAGCGAGGTCAGGCCACCTCTGCGAGGGGCGGCGTCTCATACGTCTTGAAATGGTCGATCATGACCTTGGCAATGGCGACGAGGGGCAGCGCCAGCGCCAGGCCCCAGATTCCGAAGACGACGCCGAGCAGGATCTGGAACGCGAACAGCGTGGCCGGCGGAATGTCCAGCGCCTGGCGCTGGAGTAGCGGCGTCAGCACGTAGCTCTCCATCGCGTGGACGCCGAGGAACAGGATCAGCGCCGATAACGCGGGAATCCAGCCCGAGGCGAGGCTCGCCAGCACCACCACCACGCCGGCGATGATGGCGCCGACGGTCGGGATGAAGGCGAGCAGGCCGGCCTGGATTCCCAGGATGAACGAGCCCGGAATGCCGATGATGGCAAGCCCGATCCAGGTCACCACGCCGACCGCCAGCATGACGATGATCTGCGCGATCAGCCAACGCTCCAGCGTCTCGCCGATGCGGTCGATGATAAGGGTCGTGCGGATGCGATATTTCGCCGGTGCGAGAACCAGCAGGCCGTCGTGATAGACGCTGGGCTGCGCCGCGAAGGCCAGCCCCAGGAACAGCACGATGAAGATGTTGCCGACGGCGCTGATCGCCCCGAACAGCAGCTTGAAGGTCCGGCTCACGATCGCCCCGCCGCTGGAGGCAAGCGCGCCTGCGCCCGGCAATGGGCCGTGTGCATTCGAGCTCGGGGCAGGCGCCGAGGCGGTGTCGCTGGTGGAAGAGGCGGGCGCGGCGCTGCCGAGATCGAAGAAGCTGGTGTCGATGCCGCGATTGTCGAGGAAGGATTTGACGTGTGCAATCTGCGATTTGATGGTGTTGCTGAGCAGTGAAGCCTGCTCGGCGATGGTGGCGCCGCCGAGATGGGCCACACCCGCGAGCATCAGGACCAGTGCAGCGCAGACGATCGCGAGCCGAAGCGGATGCGGCAGGTGCACGCGTCGCCCGAGCGCGTTGGTCAGCGCGTTGAGCCCGAGGCCCAGCAGCATCCCGGCGAAGATCAGGAGCAGGGTGGCGGCAAAGTACCAGGTGAAGGCCAGCAGGACGGTAAACAGCACGACGCCGATGCCCCCAGCCGAAATGGCCCAGGCCAGGTCGGTGCGGGTCCGGGACCGTTCATCAACAGGATTGGTCACATCGTTTCCTTTCGGAAGGCGCGGCAGGGCCACTCATTCGTGAAATCCCGCCAGGGAGCAAAAGGCTGCGGCCGCGCCGGCTTGACGCGTCCGCGACCTCCTGAGAGCCAACGCCGGCCCATTGAAGGAGTGCCATGGCCGTCACCTGATGGGCATTTGCGCGAAATAGCATTGCCGTCCCGCGATCCCTTCTGTTGAATTTGTTCCCTCAGAGGGGCATCTTTGGAGAATCTTCTTCGGCGGGGAGGTCGGAACGGGAGATGAGAAAGCCGGTCGTCGGCGTGATCGGGAACGCCCATCGCGTCGAAAATCGATTTCAGGTCCAGATGGTCGGCGAGCGCAATTTGCGCGCCGTGGCCGAGGTCTCCGGCGGCTTGCCGGTGATGTTCGCGGGCTCGCCCGACATCACCGATATCGCCGCTCTGCTCGATACCGTCGACGGCATCGTGCTCACCGGGGCGCGCGCCAACGTGCACCCGACCCGCTTCAACGTCGACCCCTGTGAGAAGCACGAGCCTTACGACATCCATCGCGACGAGGTCGCGCTCGCGCTCTCGGTCGCCTGCGTCGCGCGCGGCATACCGCTGTTCGGCATCTGTCGCGGCTTGCAGGAGATGAACGTCGCCTTCGGCGGCTCGCTCCACCCGGAGATCCGCGAAATCCCGGGCCGCATGAACCATCGCATGCCCAGACTCGAGAATGGCGAGATCCATCCCGATCCGACCGTCGTGTTCGCCGACCGTCACGACGTCGACCTCACGCCGGGCGGAGCGTTCGCAACGCTGCTCGGCTGCGAGAAGATCCGGGTCAATTCGCTGCACGGGCAGGGTATCCTCGATCCCGGCAAGCGCGTGCTGATCGAAGGCATCGCCGAGGACGGCACCATCGAGGCGATCCAGATCGCGGAAGCCTCGACCTTCGCACTCGGTGTGCAATGGCACGCCGAATACGACCCGCAGCGCAATCCCATCAACCGCAAGCTGTTCGAGGCGTTTGGCGAAGCGATGGCGGAGCGACAGCGCGCGACGACATAGTTTCGGATTGACCAACCGCTCATGGTTCATGCCGTGCCACAAGGTGGCGCGGGCTAACCCTTCCAAGACCCCATCAGAAAAGTGGCGTCGATTCGTTGATCCTTCTCAATGACGCGACCTGTGATGGTGCGAATCGATCGCCGCAAGCGGCGGTGCAGCAAGGATTGCGAGCCCTGCGGAGTAGTCCTTCGGCGGTATTGCATCGTCTGGCACAAACACCACCTGAATGAGTTGTAGAAGGCACAATCGCTCCGGGAGTGAGAGCGTGGCCAGCCGAAGGGTAAACCAGGATCTCCCCGTCATCGCGCGCTTCGAGGTGCGCCACCGCAATTACCTCGCGCCAGATGGCTCGATCCAGCGACCGCTTCCTTCTTTCGCCTCCGATTCCAAGCTGCTGACTGAGCTGTACCGGTCGATGGTACTGCTGCGGCTGTTTGACCGGAAGGCTGTTGCATTGCAGCGCACAGGCAGGCTTGGGACTTACGCCGTTTCGCTTGGCCAGGAGGCCGTATCGGTCGGGATCGCCAGTGCGATGCGGAAGGAGGACGTGCTGTTGCCGTCGTATCGCGACAATGGGGCTCTGCTCTGGCGCGGCGTCAAGCTGGAGGAGATCCTCTTGTTCTGGGGCGGCGACGAACGCGGCAACCGGTTTTCAGGGCCGGTTCACGATTTCCCATTCTGTGTTCCGGTCGGGTCCCAGGCGCCGCATGCCGCCGGTGTCGCCTACGCCCTCAAGCTGCGCAAGCAACCGCGTGTCGCGGTGTGCTTGTTCGGCGATGGTGCCACCTCGAAAGGCGACGTCTATGAGGCGATGAATTTTGCCGGCGTGCACAGATTGCCACTCGTCTTTGTCGTCGCCAACAATCAATGGGCCATATCGGTACCGTTGCGACAGCAGACCGCGTGCGAAACGCTGGCACAGAAGGCGATCGCCGCAGGCTTTATCGGTGAGCAGGTCGACGGCGGTGACGTGGTGGCGATCCGGGCCGCCAGCGAGGAGGCCATTGCCGCCGCCCGCGACGGCAATGGACCCCGGTTCATCGAGGCGGTCACGTACCGGCTCGGCGACCACACCACATCCGATGACGCTGCGCGCTATCGCCCCGCCGAGGAGGTCCAGGCGCACTGGAAGGAAGAGCCGATTGCGCGGCTGAGGGCTTATCTCGTCGCGCAGAAGATGTGGAGCAAGGCGGATGAGGAGCAGCTCGCCGCCGAATGCCATGCGCGCGTCGAGGCGGCGGCCGAACGCTATCTGGCGACAGCGCCGCGCCGTCCCGAAACCATGTTCGATCACCTTTATGCCGATCTGCCGGCAGCCTATGCCGCGCAACGCCGCGAACTTGCGGGAGAGCACGATGCCTGAGGCAACGTTGGTCGAAGCCATCAACCTGGCGCTCGCTCGCGCAATGGAGGATGATCCTGACGTGGTCGTGCTTGGCGAGGATGTTGGCGTCAACGGCGGCGTCTTCCGCGCCACCGCAGGTTTGCAGAAACGGTTTGGGACGGAGCGGGTGCTCGATACGCCGCTTGCCGAGCTCTTGATCTCTGGGCTCTGCGTCGGCATGGCCGCGCAGGGACTGAAACCGGTCGGCGAGATCCAGTTCATGGGGTTCATCTATCCCTGCCTGGATCAGCTCGTGAACCATGCATCCCGATTGCGCAACCGGACCCAGGGACGGCTCACCTGTCCCATGGTTCTGCGCGCGCCGCACGGTGCCGGCATCCGCGCGCCCGAGCATCATTCCGAAAGCACCGAGGCAATGCTCGCCCATATTCCCGGCTTGCGCGTCGTCATGCCTTCCTCGCCGGAACGTGCCTATGGATTGTTGCTCGCCGCTATCCGCGATCCCGATCCCGTCGTGTTTCTCGAGCCGACGCGCCTGTACCGTGCGGCCAAAGGCGAGGTGGAGGACAATGGCGAAGCCTTGCCGTTGGATGCCGCCTTTGTCTTGAGGGAAGGCCGCGATCTCACGCTGATCAGCTGGGGGGCCATGCTGAAGGAAACCATGGCTGCGGCGGAGGCACTTTCCGTCGAAGGCATCGCCGCGGAGGTCATCGATCTCGCCACGCTCAAGCCCTACGACGAAGACACCGTGCTCGGTTCGGTCGCCAAGACCGGCCGTTGCGTGATCGTGCATGAGGCCGCACGGACCGGCGGATTTGGTGCCGAGATCGCCGCTACAATTGCTGAGCGCCGCCTCTCCTCGCTGCTCGCGCCTGTGACCCGCGTCACCGGCTACGACACCATCGTTCCGATGGCGCGACTGGAGCAATATTACATGCCGTCGGTCGAACGCATCATGACTGCCGCCCGCAAGGTCTGCCAGTTCAGCTAGATGTCAACGGAGCGGATTTCAACGGACCGGATTTTCACGGACTTGGGCCCATGCGCCAGTTCACATTGCCGGATCTTGGAGAAGGCCTCGAGGAGGCGGAGATCGTGAGCTGGTATGTCGGTGAGGGCGATCACGTCGTCACCGATCAGCCCCTCGTGTCCGTCGAGACCGACAAGGCGGTGGTGGAGATACCATCTCCGTCGAGCGGGCGCATCGCACGCGTGTTTGGCGCCAAGGGCGATATCGTCAAGGTCGGCGCGCCGCTCGTCGAATTTGCCGAGGGCGCCGAACAGGACACCGGCACCATCGTTGGCGACCTCGGCAGCGGCGAACATCGGCCCGCTCCAGGAACGCCTGCCGAGCCCCTGACCGGACCGCAGGTGTTTCCGGCTGTGCGGGCACTCGCGCGCAAGCTCGACGTCGACCTTGAGAGCGTGGAGCCCACGGGACCTGGCGGCAACGTCACACGGGCCGATGTCGAGCGGGCCGCGAAGATTGTGTCCCAAGCCGGCAGCGCCGAGCCGCTCCGAGGCACGCGGCGTGCCATGGCACAGCGCATGGCAACAGCCCATGCGCAAGTTGTTCCCGCCACTGTGACCGATGAAGCCGACATCGACGATTGGCCGACGGGCGAGGACGTGACAATCCGTCTGGTGCGGGCCATTGCTGCCGCCTGCACGGCGGAGCCCGCCCTTAATGCCTGGTACAATCCCAGCGCAGGAGAACGGCGTCTCATGACGCGTGTCGATCTCGGCATTGCCGTGGATACCGAGGGCGGCCTGATTGTTCCTGTGTTGCGCAACGTCGCGGAGCGCAGCGTATCGGATTTGCGGACGGGGCTTGACCGGCTGCGGGCCGATGCCATCGCGCGCTCGATACCGCCTGAGGAGCTGCGTGGCGCGACGATCACCCTATCGAACTTCGGGATGATCGGCGGCCGGTTCGCAAATCTGATCGTCGTGCCGCCCCAGACGGCCATCATCGGTGCCGGACGGATTTCGCCAGGCGTCGTCCCGCATCGGGGGCAGCCTGCTGTGAGGCGCACGCTGCCGCTGTCGCTTACCTTCGATCATCGCGTCGTGACCGGTGGTGAAGCTGCCCGCTTCATGGTCGCACTCAAGTCGGATATTGAGCAGATGTCGTGAACGCTGCTGGTAACGCGCTCGCACCAAAAGTCCTTTGGTTGCCCAGATCAATCGCATCGCACAACGGTGCTCATGATTCCCTTTATTCCTAATTCGGGCATTGAGGTTCCGGAACTGGACGCCATATCTTCGGCAAGGGAGCCCTTGCCGTGCAGACCATGAAGGCGGCCCTCGTTGCGACGATCGGCATCGTCGCTTTTCTGTCCTGTCTCCGTCCCGGCCTGGCGGAGGAGAATCGCCGTCTTGCACTCACCGTCACAATCGATGGAGCCATTGGGCCGGCGTCGGCCAGCTACGTGAAGGAGGCACTGGCCAAGGCGAGCGAACGGCGCGCCGAGGTCGTGCTTCTGACAATGAATACGCCCGGCGGTCTCAACTCCAGCATGCGCGAGATCATCGCGGATGTGCTCGGCTCGTCCGTTCCCGTCGTCGGCTACGTCGCTCCCTCCGGCGCCCATGCGGCGAGTGCGGGGACGTATATCCTTTATGCGGCACATATAGCAGCGATGGCGCCAGGCACCAATATTGGGGCCGCGACGCCGGTGCAGATTGGCGGACCGCTTCCCGGCCTGCCGAGCGGTGCACCCGACAAGGACAGCAAGGACAAGAAGGATGAGCCGAAGGACCCGATGACGGCGAAGGTGACGAACGATGCCGTTGCCTTTATCCGCAGCCTCGCCGAACTGCGCGGCCGCAATGCCGATTGGGCCGAGAAGGCGGTCCGTGAAGCCGCCACCCTGTCCGCCGACGGCGCGTTGCAGGCGCACGCCATCGACCTCGTCGCGCGCGATCCGGCTGACCTGCTCAGGCAAATCGATGGTCGCGTCGTCGAGGTCGCGGGCGGCGCGACGCAACGCCTGGCAACGCAGAACGCGGTCATCGAAGCCGTCGACCCCGGGTGGATATCCCGATTCCTGGCGGTCATCACCGATCCCAACGTCTCGCTCATTCTCCTGATGGTCGGCATCTACGGCTTGATCTTCGAGTTCGTGTCGCCCGGTGCAGTCGCTCCGGGGGTGGTCGGGACCATCTGCCTGCTGCTCGGCCTTTACGCCCTCAACCTGCTGCCGATCAATTATGCCGGACTGGGCTTGATGATGGTCGGAATCGCGCTCCTCGCCATCGAAGCGTTCAATCCGACCGTCGTGATCGGCCTTGGGGGCGTCGTCGCCTTTGTGCTGGGCGCCATCATGCTGCTCAGGGTCGAAGCGCCGGGCTACCGGCTGTCATGGTCGGTCATCGCCGTTGTCGCGGCGATGCTCACCGGTCTCGTTCTGGTCGTGCTTGGCGCGCTTCGGCGCGCCCGCCGTGGCCCGCCAAGGGTTGGCGCGCAAGCCATGCGAGGCCTGGCCGCCGAGGTCCTCGACTGGAACGAGAACGAGGGACACGTCTTTACGCATGGCGAACGCTGGCAAGCGCGCGGCGCCGACAGCTTCAAGCCCGGCGAGAGGGTCGAGGTCGCCAATATCGCCGGCTTGACGCTGGTGGTCCGGCGTCCGAACCCTGCGAGCGGCAAGGGAGACCAATCTGATGATTGAATATTCGATTTATGCAGTGCTTGCGCTAATCGTTGTGATGTTTCTCACCCAGGCCGTTCGCATCCTCAGGGAATACGAGCGCGGCGTTATCTTCACGCTCGGCCGCTTCACCGGCGTGAGGGGGCCGGGGCTGATCATCCTCATTCCGGTCGTGCAGCAACTCGTCAAGCTCGATCTCAGGGTGATGGTGCAGGTCGTGCCGCCCCAGGACGTGATTTCGCGCGACAACGTCCCGGTCAAGGTCAATGCCGTTCTCTACTTCCGCATTGTCGACCCCGAGCGCGCCATCATCAAGGTCGGCGACTACATGGCCGCGACCAGTCAGCTCGCCCAGACCACGCTGCGTTCGGTGCTTGGCAAGCATGAGCTCGACGAGATGCTCGCCGAGCGCGACCGGTTGAACGCCGATATCCAGGAGATACTCGACAAGCAGACCGACATCTGGGGCATCAAGGTCACCGGCATAGAGATCAAGGATGTCGATCTCAACGAAAACATGGTGCGCGCGATCGCCAAGCAGGCCGAGGCTGAACGGTTGCGGCGCGCCAAGGTGATCAACGCGATGGGCGAGCAGCAGGCCGCGGAGAAGCTTGTGGAGGCTGGCCGGATCCTCGCGCAGGAGCCGCAGGCAATGCAGCTGCGCTATTTCGCGGCTCTGCACGACATCGCCGGCGAGCGGTCGTCAACCATTGTCTTCCCGCTGCCGGCAGGCCTGCTCGATCATCTCATTCCGCGACGGGATAACCCGTAGCTGGCAAGTTTCTACGTTCGCAAACGAAAAGGCGCCCCTCGCGGAGCGCCTTTTGCTTGATCGCATACAGTCGGGCCAGATCAGCCCGAATAGTACATGTCGAACTCGACCGGGTGCGGGGTCATTTCGAAGCGGGCGACTTCGGTCATCTTCAGCTCGATGTAAGCGTCGATGAAGTCGTCGTCGAACACGCCGCCGGCCTTGAGGAAGCTGCGGTCCCTGTCGAGGTTTTCGAGCGCCTCGCGGAGCGAACCGCACACTGTCGGGATCTGCTTCAGCTCTTCCTTCGGCAGGTCGTAGAGGTCCTTGTCCATCGCCGGACCGGGATCGATCTTGTTCTTGATGCCGTCGAGGCCGGCCATCAGCATCGCCGCGAAGCCGAGATAGGGATTGGCGAGCGGATCGGGAAAGCGCACCTCGACGCGCTTGGCCTTCGGCGAAGCGGTGTAGGGGATGCGGCAGGAGGCCGAGCGGTTGCGCGCGGAGTAGGCGAGCAGCACCGGCGCTTCATAGCCCGGGACCAGACGTTTATAGGAGTTGGTCGACGGGTTGGTGAAGGCGTTGATCGCCTTGGCGTGCTTGATGATGCCGCCGATATAGTGGAGGCAGGTCTCCGACAGGTCGGCGTATTTGTTGCCGGCGAACACCGGCTTGCCGTCCTTCCAGATCGACTGGTGCACGTGCATGCCCGAGCCATTGTCGCCAAAGACCGGCTTCGGCATGAAGGTGGCGGTCTTGCCGTAGATGTGGGCGACCTGATGGATGCAGTATTTGTAGATCTGCAGATGGTCGGCCATCAGCGTCAGCGTGTCGAACTTCATGCCGAGCTCGTGCTGGGCTGATGCGACCTCGTGGTGATGCTTCTCGACCTTGACGCCCATCTTGGCCATGGCGCCGAGCATCTCGGAGCGCATGTCCTGCACGGAGTCCTGCGGCGGGACAGGGAAGTAGCCGCTCTTGGTGCGGATACGGTGGCCGAGATTGCCGCCCTCATATTCGGTGTCGGTGTTGGTCGGCAGCTCCGAGGAGTCAAGCCTGAAACCGGTGTTGTAGGGACCGGAGGAGAAGCGCACGTCGTCGAACACGAAGAACTCGGCCTCGGGGCCGACGAAGACGGTGTCGCCCACGCCCATCGACTTCACCATGGCTTCGGCCTTCTTGGCGATGCCGCGGGGGTCGCGGTTGTAGGGCTCGCCGGTGGTCGGCTCGAGCACGTCGCAGGTGATGACCATGGTGGTCTCGGCGAAGAACGGATCGATCGTCGCAGTCACCGGATCGGGCATCAGGCACATGTCGGACTCGTTGATCGCCTTCCAGCCGGCGATCGAGGAGCCGTCGAACATCGTTCCTTCGGCGAAAATGTCCTCATCGATCATGCTGACGTCGAACGTCACGTGCTGCCACTTGCCGCGCGGATCGGTGAAGCGCAGGTCGACGTACTTGACGTCGTTGTCCTTGATCGATTTCAGGACGTCTTTGGCGGTCTTCATGCATACCCCTTTTGGCTCTGCGGGTCGGTTTCCAGGTGAGCAGATTCGTTCTCGCTTTCGGCGAGTTGGCGCAACCGCACAAACGAAATCAGGCCGCCGAAGCAGCCTTTTTTCTTTCAGAGTGTCGCAAGATTCGGGATAGCACCCGGCTCAGATAGCGTCCAGCCCGGATTCGCCCGTTCGGATGCGGATCGCCTCCTCGATATTGGAGACGAAAATCTTGCCGTCGCCGATGCGCCCGGTTTGCGCGGCGCGGCGGATTGCGTCGATCGCGCGCTCGACCAGGTCGTCGCCGATCACGATCTCGATCTTCACCTTGGGCAGGAAGTCGACGATGTATTCTGCGCCCCGGTAGAGCTCGGCATGGCCCTTCTGCCGGCCAAAGCCCTTGGCTTCGGTCACGGTGATGCCTTGCAGGCCGACTTCCTGAAGCGCTTCCTTCACCTCGTCGAGCTTGAACGGCTTGATGATGGCTTCGATTTTCTTCACTGCGCGCCTCCCGGCCTGGTCGATCAAATAGCAACGTCTTCGTCAGGATGCGCTTTATCTCACGCACGATCTTGTCTTCGCTATGCCGGGACCTGACCAGCCCGGCAACAACGGCCGGCCACACCCAGATATTGCAGTGAGCACGACGAACCGAAGCGGCTTCCTCGAAAGCAGGGTCTATGCCAAGTTGCAAATGCCCTGATTATTGGAGCGTTATCAGCCTTTTAACGAGCATCTCTGATAGGTGGAGCCGACCGCTCAAAATACCGCAGACTACGAAATAGGCAAACGGTTCAATATCTATGCAGATCGTTGTCCCGTTGTCTGGATCGGCACGGAACGTGCCTGTTGAAAAGGCGTTTGGACCAGGGAAGTGGCATGGAAGTTCTAACCACCGCCGAAATGCAGCGGGCTGATCAACTCAGCATCACGGCCGGCACGCCCGGCTTCAAGCTGATGCTGAGCGCGGGCCAGGCGGTCGCGGGCGCCGCCAGAGCACTGGTGGAGGCGGGGCCGATCCTGATCGTGGCTGGCCCCGGCAACAATGGCGGTGACGGTTTTGTCGCAGCCGCCGAGCTCGCCGCACAAGGGCGCGAGGTCTCGGTCATCCTGATGTGCGAGCGGGATCAGCTCCAGGGCGACGCAGCCTCCGCCGCGCGCGGCTGGAAGCACCCGGTGCTGCCGTTCAATCCGCAGGCGATTGGAAAACCGGCGCTGATCATCGACGCGCTGTTCGGTGCGGGTTTGAGCCGTCCCGTCGACGGCGAGGCGCGGGCGATGATCGAGGCGATCAATGCCAATGGCGCGCCGGTGCTGGCGGTCGATCTCCCAAGCGGCATCAACGGCACCAGCGCGGCCGTGCTGGGCGTGGCGGTGAACGCCGCCGAGACCGTCACGTTCTTTCGCAAGAAGGCCGCGCATTTGCTGCTGCCGGGTCGCATGCATTGCGGCCGCGTGCGCGTCGCCGACATCGGCATCGACGCGCAGGTGCTCGACGAGATCGCGCCGCAGACCTTTGAGAACGATCCGGATTTCTGGGGCACCGCCTTTCCGGTGCCGCGCATCGACGGCCATAAATACGCACGCGGTCATGTGCTGGCGATCTCCGGCGATGCGGCCGCGACCGGTGCTGCGCGGCTCGCCGCCCGGGCCGCCTTGCGTGCGGGCGCCGGCCTCGTGACGCTCGCGACCCCGCGCGATGCGCTGGCGATCAATGCAGCCGCGCTGACCGCCGTGATGGTTCGCCCCGTCGACACCGTGGTCGAGTTCGGTGAGTTGCTCGGCGACAAGCGCTACAACACCTGCATGATCGGTCCCGGCGCCGGCGTCGGTGAGCAAACCTGCGATATCGTTCATACCGCCATCTCGGCACAGCGCCATGTCGTGCTCGACGCGGATGCGCTGACGAGCTTTGCCGCCAATCCCGAGCGACTGTTTGAAACGATCAAGTCTTCGCCAGAGGCCCAGGTGGTCCTGACGCCGCACGAGGGCGAGTTTCCGCGGCTGTTCTCCGACCTCAGCAACAAGACTCCGGGCCGCTCGAAGCTCGAGCGCGTCCGCGCCGCTGCCGAACGCTCCGGCGCCGTCGTGCTCTTGAAGGGCCCTGACACCACGATCGCCGCGCCTGACGGCCGCGCCACCATCGCCGCCAACGCCCCGCCATGGCTCGCCACCGCCGGCGCCGGCGACGTGCTAGCCGGCATCATCGCAGGGCTGCTGGCGCAGGGCGTGCCGGCGTTCGAGGCCGCCAGCATCGGCGTCTGGATGCACGGCGAGGCCGCGAGCGAAGCGGGGCCCGGGCTGATCGCAGAAGATCTCACCGAGACGCTGCCGGCCGTGCACCGGCGGATCTACAACGCGCTCGGGATCGAATACTGATGCTCCGGCCGCTCGCGCTCGCCGACATGGGCGCGGCTGCGCAGGTCCACCGGATCGCGTTCGACCAGGCGATGCCGTGGCTCACCGGGCTGCACACGCCGGACGAGGACCGCTGGTTCTACCGCGAGCGTGTCTTTCCGACCTGCCGCGTCTGGGGACGCTTCGACGGCGATGAGCTGGGCGGAATCATCGCGTTTCGTGACGGCTGGATCGAGCAGCTCTACGTTCGTCCCGGCGTGCAGGGCCGTGGCTTCGGCACGGCACTGCTCGACATCGCCAAAGCCGCCAGCGAGCGGCTCGAGCTCTGGACCTTCCAGCGCAACACACCGGGCCGGCGCTTCTATGAAGCGCGCGGGTTCAGGCTGGCCGAGGAGACCGACGGAACGCGGAACGAGGAGAAGGAGCCGGACGTCCGGTACGTTTGGACACGCTAGGGCCGATGCTTCACTCCACCCCGTACCACCGCACCAGCCGTGGCGCGGCCCAATCGGTCACCACGGATTCGATCAGCCATCGTCCCGGCGAAGTCGCGGCGAAGGCGATGCGCTGGGTCTGGCCGGGCTCGATGGCGAGCGTGTCGAGCCAGTAGGGCTTCCAGCCATCGTCGAGCCGGTCGAGCAGGCGGAAATGGTGGCCGTGCAAATGGAAGATGGTGGTGATTGGGGCGGGGTTCTTCACCGCCAGCACGACGGTCCGGCCGGCCTTGGCGCTGAAGGCGGGGGCGGAGGTGGCGGAGAAATTGGCTGTCCGGCTCCAGCCGGCGCCGGGTGAGCCGGGCGCGACATCGAACCGCAGGGCGCCCCTCAGGTCGAGTTTTTCGGGAAGGCCGTTCGACGGGAGCGGCTGAGGCGGCGGCAGCGGCGTGCGCCGCTCCAGTTGGCCGGAGACGGCGAGGCGCCCGATCGGGTGCGCCTCCTTGCCGTCATGCAGCACCAACGCGGCCGCCATGGCCGCATCCACAAAGGCGTCGGCGCGGGCTCCGGGGGCCAGCACCAGGGCGCCGTTGCGGGCCGGGAACGGCTCCGCCGGCTGTCCGTCCAGCGCCATCACCTGGACCTCATGGCTTTCCAATTTGATTGCCAGAACAGAACGTTGCGAGCCGTTGATGAAGCGCAGCCGCAGCCGCTCGCCGACGGAGGCTGAGAGTTCGAATGAAGTCCGCCCGTTGAGTGTGTAGAGCGGCATCGTATCTTTGGGATCCTGGCCCGGCGGCAGTGCGGTGCCGTCCTGCCTCACGCGCCATTCCTCGATCAGCAGAACCTCGTCGCGATCGACGGCGATGCGGCTGGTCTCCTCTGCAATTACCGGAAGCGGGCGCGCAGGCTGCTTCAGGCGGTCTTCAAAGAGGCGAAAGTCGGCTACCAGGGTCCCGGCGTTTGGTATTGAAACAATTGATGTTTCGGTTGCGTCCGGGGCGGTGGGCGCGCGCCCCCGCAACGGATCAGCCAGCGCCGCCCCATTGAGGCCGTACCAGACCGGCGCAAGCGGGACCGGCAGGGTATTGCGGAAGGTCACCTCACAGCGGTCGCCGCGCCTGAGATGGACATTGCCGAGATGGCTTACGGCGGCCAGCTCCCAGATCGGTGCAGGGGGCCGATCCGGCCTCAGAGCGAGGGTCGCAGGGCGGGCCTGGAGCGCAAGCTGGGTGGTGGTAACAGGCGCTGCGCCACCGCCGAGCAAGCCCGCGGCGGAGGCCCCAAGGCCGGCCAGGACCTCGCGTCTGGATGGGGCGAAAATCCGCGGTTTCATAGGCGCGATCCGGACCACGCCGCGCTGGATAAGTCCAGCCATCGTGCTTACTTGAAGGGTGTCTCGATCAAGCCATTTTTTTGCTGCGAACAGGCGGGCCCATGCTATAAGCCCGCCGCCCGCGGCATCGCGGCCGGTCTTGATGCAAATTCACGCGGGCGTGGCGGAACTGGTAGACGCGCTGGATTTAGGTTCCAGTGACGAAAGTTGTGGGGGTTCGAGTCCCTCCGCCCGCACCAAGCGCTTTCAGCGTTTGCACGGATTACTGAGGGGCCTCGCTCCGCGCGGACGTTTTTCCGCCTGGAGCCGGGCTCGATGAACCACCGGCGTTGAGGCGTTTGCCTCGCGCCGGATCGATTAATGACAGCGTTCCGACGCGCGAGCGTGCCGGGACCGAACGAGAAGAAGATTGGACGCCATGCAGGTCACAGAAACCATCTCGGAAGGCTTGAAGCACGAGTTCAAGATCAGCGTTCCCGCCTCTGACCTCGACGCCAAGGCTGGCGCCAAGCTCGTCGACCTCAAGGACAAGGTGCGCCTCAACGGCTTCCGTCCCGGCAAGGTGCCGGTTGGCCACCTGAAGAAGGTCTATGGCCGCTCGGTGATGGCCGAGACCATCGACCAGACCATCCGCGACACCAACACCCAGCTGTTCTCCGAGCGCGGCTTCAAGCTCGCGACGGAGCCGAAGATCACCATGCCGACCGAGAAGGCCGAGGTCGAGGAACTGCTCTTGGGCAAGTCCGACCTGACCTACACGGTCGCGATCGAAGTGGTGCCCGCCATCGCGCTCGCCGATTTCAAGTCCTTCCAGGTCGAGAAGCCCGTCGCCGACGTCTCCGATTCGGACGTCGACGAGGCGATCAAGCGCATCGCCGACACCAACCGCGGCTATGCCGCCAAGGGTGAGGGCGCGAAGGCTGAATCCGGCGACCGCGTCACCATCAGCTTCAAGGGCACCATCAACGGCGAAGCCTTCGAGGGCGGCGCCGGCGAAGGCATCCAGGTCGTGATCGGCTCCAACACCTTCATCCCGGGCTTCGAGGAGCAGCTCATCGGCATCGGCGCGAACGAGACGCGCACGCTGAAAGTGTCGTTCCCGAAGAACTACATGAGCGAGAAGCTCGCCGGCCAGCCGGCTGAGTTCGAGACCACCGCGACGCTGATCGAGGCGCCGCAGGATCTCACCATCGACGACGAGTTCGCCAAGACGCTTGGCCTCGAATCGCTGGACAAGCTCAAGGAAGCCGCGCGCGAGCGGCTGGTTGCCGAATACGCCGGTGCGACGCGCCAGCGCGTCAAGCGCGCGCTGCTCGACCGTCTCGACGAGGCGCATCGCTTCGAGGCGCCGCCCTCGCTCGTCGACGAGGAGTTCAATCTGATGTGGAACTCGGTCAAGGCCGAGATGGATTCCGCCGGCAAGACCTTTGCCGACGAGGACACCACTGAGGACAAGGCGAAGGAAGAGTACCGCAAGATCGCCGACCGCCGCGTGCGTCTCGGCCTCGTGCTCTCCGAGATCGGCGAGAAAAACAAGATCACCGTGACCGACGACGAGGTCGGCCGCGCCGTGATCGAGCGCGCCCGCTCGATGCCCGGCCGCGAGAAGGAAGTCTGGGACTATTACCGCAGCAATGCCCAGGCGCTGGCCCAGCTTCGTGCACCGATCTACGAGGACAAGGTCGTCGACTTCATCCTCGAGCTCGCCAACGTGACCGAGAAGAAGGTCTCGCGCGAGGACCTGTACAAGGACGACGAGGAAAAGACTGCAGCCTGAAGGCTTTGAGACAGTCTTCTATTAAGGATGATCAGCGAACCGGCCCAGCTAGCCAGATGGCCGGCTGGGCCTTTTTGCGAGAATCAGCTTCAAGTGCCCGGTGGATTAAGCCTTAACTCGTTCCGTACTTGTCTGGCGCGAATTGGGCTATATCTGTCGGTGGAGCCTGTATCTACGCGTTCCACTTGCAAGCGTTCTTCTACCAACTTCCTGCATCACGGGACGTCCATCGGCCTTCCGGCAAAAGTGGCGACGTCCTCCGAAAACCTAGGTGACTCATGCGCGATCCGGTTGAAACCTACATGAACCTCGTGCCCATGGTGGTCGAGCAGACCAACCGTGGCGAGCGCGCCTATGACATTTTCTCGCGCCTTCTGAAGGAGCGCATCATCTTCCTGACCGGGCCGGTCGAGGACGGCATGTCGACGCTGGTCGTCGCGCAGTTGCTGTTCCTTGAGGCGGAAAATCCGAAGAAGGAAATCTCGATGTACATCAACTCGCCGGGCGGCGTGGTGACGTCGGGCCTCGCGATCTACGACACCATGCAGTTCATCCGCCCGCCGGTCTCGACGCTGTGCACGGGGCAGGCCGCCTCGATGGGCTCGCTGCTGCTCGCCGCTGGTGAGAAGGACATGCGCTTCTCGCTGCCGAACGCGCGCATCATGGTGCATCAGCCTTCCGGCGGCTTCCAGGGCCAGGCCACCGACATCATGCTGCATGCTCAGGAGATCCTGAATCTGAAGAAGCGGCTCAACGAGATCTACGTGAAGCACACCGGCCAGACCTACAAGTCGATCGAGGACGCGCTGGAGCGCGACAAGTTCCTGACGGCGACTGATGCCAAGGAGTTCGGGCTGGTCGACAGGGTGATTGACAAGCGCGCCGAGGAACCGGCGGCGAAGCCTCAGTAACGCGAGCGAGGCGGCAATATCGATCCCTGGAATTCCTCTTGCGGATTCCTTGGGGGGATTCCCCGGGGATCGTCAGGGCAACGGTTCACGTTAACGGCGCACTTCGCGAGGGCGCAAAAAACGCAGTTCTGCGCCCTGCGACAGGCAGAAAGTTCCGCTTTCGTGCTTGTTTTTCGTGGTAATCCAGCAACGCCGGGGTGATTTCGGTCACTTCGCCCGTGCCAAGACCTGAAATCACGGTATTGTCACGGGTTGTCGGCGACCCCTCGATTAGCGAATTCTTGATAGTCGGGTGACAGCATGGTTGGCTACGAATGATCGGCTATGATCGCGGAGAATCGATTGACCGTGATTCGCACGGTATGTAACGCGTAGGGTCTTTTTTGGTACGGAATTTGCTCTATTTGAGTCCCTTACCCGCGAACGTTTCGGGATGGGACGATCGAGCGGACGGGATCGAACCGCGGACGGAGACATGAATGAGTAAGGTCGGCACGAGCGACTCCAAGAACACGCTATATTGCTCGTTCTGCGGCAAGAGCCAGCACGAAGTCCGCAAACTGATCGCGGGTCCCACGGTCTTCATTTGCGACGAGTGCGTCGAGCTCTGCATGGACATCATCCGCGAGGAGAACAAGTCCTCGCTGGTCAAGTCGCGCGACGGCATTCCGACGCCGAAGGAAATCTGCAAGGTCCTGGACGATTACGTCATCGGCCAGAGCCATGCGAAGAAGGTCCTGTCGGTCGCGGTGCACAACCACTACAAGCGCCTCAACCACCAGACCAAGCACAACGACGTCGAGCTCGCGAAGTCGAACATCCTGCTGATCGGTCCGACCGGTTCGGGCAAGACGCTGCTTGCGCAGACGCTCGCCCGCATTCTGGACGTGCCGTTCACGATGGCGGACGCGACGACGCTGACCGAAGCCGGCTATGTCGGTGAGGACGTTGAGAACATCATCCTGAAGCTGCTCCAGTCCGCCGACTACAACGTCGAGCGTGCCCAGCGCGGCATCGTCTACATCGACGAAATCGACAAGATCAGCCGCAAGTCCGACAATCCCTCGATCACGCGCGACGTGTCGGGTGAGGGCGTGCAGCAGGCGCTGTTGAAGATCATGGAAGGCACGGTCGCTTCGGTTCCGCCGCAGGGCGGCCGCAAGCATCCCCAGCAGGAATTCCTGCAGGTGGATACCACCAACATCCTGTTCATCTGCGGCGGTGCGTTCGCCGGCCTCGAGAAGATCATCTCGGCGCGGGGACGGTCGACTTCGATCGGTTTCGCTGCCCAGGTGATGGCGCCGGAAGACCGCCGGACCGGCGAGATATTCCGTCACGTCGAGCCTGAGGATCTCCTGAAGTACGGCCTCATCCCCGAGTTCGTCGGCCGTCTGCCGGTCGTCGCGACGCTGGAGGATCTGGACGAGGTTTCGCTGAAGAAGATCCTGACCGAGCCGAAGAACGCGCTCGTGAAGCAGTACCAGCGGCTGTTCGAGATGGAGAACATCGAGCTGACCTTCGCCGACGAGGCGCTTGGCGCGGTTGCCCGCAGGGCGATCGAGCGCAAGACCGGCGCGCGTGGTCTGCGCTCGATCCTCGAAGCGATCCTGCTCGAGACCATGTTCGACCTGCCGGGCCTGGAAGGTGTGGAAGAAGTCGTGATTTCCCGCGAAGTCGTGGAAGGAACGGCGCGTCCGCTCTACATCTACGCCGATCGGTCCGATCGCGCCGTCGAGAACGCCAGCGCCTGATTTTGCGGCGCTGGAACGCTCCAGACGTCTTTCATGGTAGCGGCTGCGGAAATGTACTCCGCAGCCGGAATTGCGTCGCTTACCTGCGTGCGTAAGCGCCTGATGGCGCGCGTTTTTCGATGACTTGACACCCCCCCGGTCGATAGCCACCTTATGTCGGCGGCGAGCGAAAATTCTGTTCAAGATTCGCCTCAGTTCCGATCCGGCAAGCCCGGTCCAACCTTCAAATGGTAGACCGGTTTGTGGATCACCTCGGCACCTTGTGGCGGTTGCGCATGAGAGAAGCGGGCTGCGTGCGAGGGGGCAAAGCAAAAGGAAAAGGCCATGACTAATCCAAAACCCCGGCCAACCATCGTCCATGGCGAGACGCACGCTTATCCCGTGTTGCCGCTGCGCGATATCGTGGTCTTCCCGCACATGATCGTTCCGCTCTTCGTCGGTCGCGAGAAGTCGATCCGCGCACTCGAAGAGGTGATGAAGAATGACGCGCTGATCATGCTCGCGACGCAGAAGAACGCGTCCGACGATGATCCGGCGCCCGATGCCATTTACGAGACCGGTACGCTTGCAAGCGTGCTGCAGCTCTTGAAGCTTCCGGACGGCACCGTGAAGGTGCTGGTCGAAGGGCTCGAGCGTGCACGCGTGCAGAAGTACACCGATCGCGCCGATTATTATGAGGCCACCGCAATTGCGCTCGCCGACACCGACGCGAAGTCGGTCGAAGCCGAAGCTCTCTCGCGCTCGGTCGTGTCCGACTTCGAGAGCTATGTGAAGCTCAACAAGAAGATCTCGGCCGAGGTCGTCGGCGTCGTGCAGGCGATCACCGATTTCGCCAAGCTCGCCGACACCGTTGCCTCGCATCTCGCGGTCAAGATCGCGGATCGCCAGGGCATCCTGGAGACGCTGTCCGTCACCACGCGCCTGGAGAAGGTGCTGGGCCTGATGGAGAGCGAGATCTCGGTGCTGCAGGTCGAGAAGCGCATCCGCTCGCGCGTCAAGCGCCAGATGGAGAAGACCCAGCGCGAGTATTATCTCAACGAGCAGATGAAGGCGATCCAGAAGGAACTCGGCGACGACGATGGTCGCGACGAGCTCGCCGATCTCGAAGAGAAGATCTCCAAGACCAAGCTCTCCAAGGAAGCGCGCGAGAAGGCGCAGCATGAGTTGAAGAAGCTGCGCCAGATGTCGCCGATGTCCGCGGAAGCGACCGTCGTGCGCAACTATCTGGATTGGCTGCTGTCGATCCCGTGGAACAAGAAGTCCAAGGTGAAGAAGGATCTGGAAGCCGCGCAGACGGTTCTGGACGCAGATCACTACGGGCTCGAGAAGGTCAAGGACCGTATCGTCGAGTATCTCGCGGTGCAGTCGCGCGCCAACAAGTTGACGGGCCCGATCCTGTGCCTCGTCGGACCTCCCGGCGTCGGCAAGACTTCGCTCGGCAAGTCGATCGCGAAGGCGACAGGGCGCGAGTTCGTGCGCGTCTCGCTCGGCGGCGTGCGCGACGAGGCCGAGATCCGCGGTCACCGCCGCACCTATATCGGCTCGATGCCCGGCAAGATCATCCAGTCGATGCGGAAGGCGAAGTCGTCCAATCCGCTGTTCCTGCTGGACGAGATCGACAAGATGGGCGCCGATTTCCGCGGCGATCCGTCCTCGGCCCTGCTCGAGGTCCTCGATCCCGAGCAGAACGCGACCTTCAACGACCACTATCTCGAGGTCGACTACGATCTGTCGAACGTCATGTTCATCACGACCGCGAATACGCTCAATATTCCGGGCCCGCTGATGGACCGCATGGAGATCATCCGGATCGCCGGCTACACCGAGAACGAGAAGGTCGAGATCGCGCGCAAGCACCTGATCCCGACCGCGGTGTCCAAGCACGGCCTGGACTCCAAGGAGTTCTCGATCGACGACGAGGCTTTGCTGCTTCTGATCCGCCGCTACACCCGCGAGGCGGGCGTGCGTAATCTGGAGCGTGAGCTCTCCACACTCGCCCGCAAGGCGGTGAAGGAGCTGATGATCTCCAAGAAGAAGTCGGTGAAGGTCACCGAGAAGACTCTGGAAGAGTTGCTCGGCGTGCCGAAGTACCGCTACGGCGAGATCGAGAGCGAGCCGCAGGTCGGTATCGTCACCGGCCTGGCCTGGACCGATGTCGGCGGCGAGCTCTTGACCATTGAAGGCGTCATGATGCCCGGCAAGGGCAAGATGACGGTCACGGGCAATCTGCGCGATGTCATGAAGGAATCGATCTCGGCGGCGGCGTCCTACGTCCGCTCTCGCGCGATCGTCTACGGCATCGAGCCGCCGCTGTTCGACCGGCGTGACATCCACGTGCACGTGCCGGAAGGTGCGACGCCGAAGGACGGTCCGTCGGCGGGCGTGGCGATGGCCACCGCGATCATCTCGGTCATGACCGGCATTCCGGTCCGCCACGATGTCGCGATGACCGGCGAGATCACGCTGCGCGGCCGCGTGCTGCCGATCGGCGGCCTGAAGGAAAAGCTGCTCGCCGCTGCCCGCGGCGGCATCAAGACGGTGCTGATCCCCGAGGACAACGCCAAGGATCTCACGGAGATTTCCGATGCGATCAAGGGCGGCATGGAGATCATCCCGGTCTCGCGTCTGGACGACGTCGTCGCCAAGGCGCTGGTGAAGAAGCCGATGCCGATCGTCTGGGAAGAGGACACCAAGGTGACGGTGAAGCCCGACGGCGATGAGGCCGCCGGCGGCCTGACCGCTCACTGAGATCGCAATTCGAAAAGATGATAAAACGGCGCCTTCGGGCGCCGTTTTTGTTTTTGGGGAAGGGATGCAATGCAGGTCGATGGGCAATGCCATTGCGGCAAGATCACCTATGAGGCCGAGATCGACCCTGAGGCGGTCTCTGTTTGTCACTGCACCGATTGCCAGACCCTGACCGGATCGCCGTTCCGGGTGACCGCGATCTGCACCAAGGCCGACGTGAAGCTGATCGCCGGTGCGCCAAAGGTCTACGGCAAGCGCGGCGACAACGGCCGGATGCGCCTCCAGCACTTCTGTGGCGACTGCGGTTCCCCGCTGTTCACCAGCGGCGAGGGCGACCAGGCCGACGATTGGGGCATCCGCTGGGGCTCGATCCGCCAGCGCGACCAATTGCGGCCCGTCAGGCAGATCTGGTGTCAGTCGGCCGTGGTCTGGATCGACGCGGTGCCGCTGCTGCCGGGGAGGCCGAAAGATTGAGCTGGGCTTGCGACAAGCCCGCCTGCGCCGGCCTCGCACCAATGAGCGCCTCGGCTGGCTCGCCAAGCCGTAGCCAGCGAAGCAGGCGAAGGCTGGTGGGCGGTCACGGATTCGAACCGCGGACCCTCTCGGTGTAAACGAGATGCTCTAACCAGCTGAGCTAACCGCCCGGGTGGGCCTCTTTAGCGCCCCGGCCGGTGTCGAGGCAAGAGCCGAACGCGCCGCAAACTGGCTCCAATTTGCGGCCTGGTCAGGGTTCATGCTGGACACGAGCAGCCCTGCAGCAGGGCCCGCTGGAGGGCAATCCGCTTTCGCAGCGCGAATCCGTCATCCGGCGGAAGAGGCGGCGACCGTGCGTGCCGCCGCCGCGCAATTCCCGCCCGACATCAGGCCGTCTTGGTGAACATCGTCAGGACGCCGTCGGCGATGTTGATCGCGACGACTTGCGACGAACTCAAGCCCTTCGCCTTGAGGACGGAGGCTGCCTGCGGTGTGGCGTCGATGGACTGCCGAAGCGACTGAATGTCTTTTTCGCTTGTCTGCGCCACGAGTTCATCGACCTTTGCGCGCACCGCCGGCTGCAATTCCTTGACGTCCACCACCTGTATGCTCCGGATCACCGTGCTGGACTGAGTGGACGGCTGTTCCGCGCCGGGCTGCGACGACGCGCCCTGCGCCTGCACCAGAGCCGGAGTTCCGAGGGAGAGAGCTGCAACGATGACGGATGCCGTGAAGCTGCGCATGGTCTGCCTTTCCGATTTGAGGAACTGCGAATCTACCGAGGAAATCTGGTTGGCATCTGATTCCGATGTGGCCGTTCGGTGAAACCAATGCGGCCGCAATGCGCACAGACGCGCTGTGCCGGGGCCGGTGATGTCTGCGGCAAACGCCGGCTCGTGCCCTGAGCTCGACACGAGGGCGCTGCTGCGAGCTGAGGCCGGAAAGTGCTCCCCGGTTCAGGCAGGGCAATCGCATATGGTGCGCCGGCTCAGGGAGTAGACTGGATTTGGCAGGTGGGCGATAGATGTCGCCTGACCTGAGTGACAGAGGCTCCGATGCAGCAATCAAGCGGACACGAGCAAAACGCCGACCAGATCGCCTATTGGAACGGCCCGAGCGGCCAGCGCTGGGCCGATCGCCACGCGGCGCAGGAGAGCGTGCTTGGACCCATTGCCGACGTGCTGATCGACCGCGCCAAGCCGCAGCCGGGCGAGCGCGTTCTCGATGTCGGCTGCGGCTCGGGTGCGACGACTTTTGCGTTCGCGAAGGCTGTGGCGCCAAACGGCTTTGCGCTCGGTCTCGATGTCTCCGAACCGATGCTGTCGCAGGCGCGCGCGTTTGCGCCGAAGGGGCTGCCGCTCGATTTCGTGCTGGCCGATGCGACGGTGCATCCGTTCGAACCGGCGAGCTTTGACCTGCTCGCATCGCGCTTCGGCGTGATGTTCTTTGCCGATCCGATCGCGTCCTTCACCAATCTCCGCCGTGCACTGAAGCCGACGGGGCGGCTGGCATTTGCCTGCTGGCGCGAGCCGAAGGAAAATCCGTGGATGATGGCGCCGCTGATGGCGGTCTACAAGCACGTGCCGAAGATGCCGCCGGTCGGGCCGGAAGAGCCGGGCCCGTTCGCCTTCGCCTCGGAGGAGCGCGTGACGCGCATCCTGAAAGGTGCTGGCTTCATCGACGTGGCGATGGAGCCGCACAATCTCGCGATGGACATCGCCATCGGCGGCGGGCTCGATGCCGCCGTCGACGGCTCACTGCAGATCGGCCCCGCCAGCCGCGCGCTGCAGGGCCATCCGCCGGAGACGTACGCTGCCGCCAAGGCCTCGATCCGCGAGACGCTCGCGCCGTTCCTCAAGGGGCAGTCAGTGGCGCTGCCGGGCGCGATCTGGATCGTGACGGCGAAGGTGGGATAGATTGGAGCGGCCGCACTCCCCTCACACCACATCATCCGGCGCCAGCGCGCAGCCATTGTCCGGATGCGTCTCGACCTGGAGCGTGGTGTGGCCGATGCGGAAGGTGGTCTTCAGCTGCTGCGCGGTCTCCATCAGGAACGCGTCGGCGCTGCCTGCGGGCATCACGAGATGGCAGGTCAGCGCGGTCTCGGTGGTGGAGATCGGCCAGACGTGGAGATCGTGGATCCCTGAGACGCCGGGCCGCGCCAGCAGGAAGGTTCTGATCGCAGCGAGATCGGTCCCCTTGGGTGCAGCCGCCATCGACATGTCGATGGAGCCGCGGAGCAGGTTGGTCGTGCCCCAGAGGATGCTGGCGCAGATGACGAGGCTGGTGAGGGGATCGAGCCAGAGCCAGCCCGTCCAGATGATCAGCGCCGCCGAGACGACGACACCAAGCGAGACTGCGGCGTCGGCCGCCATGTGCAAGTATGCACCTTCGATGTTGATGTCGTCCTTGCGTCCGCGTGCGAACAGCATGGCGGTAAAGCCGTTGATGAGGATGCCGATGCCGGCGACCACCATCACGGTGACGCCCGCGACCGGCTCGGGCTCGCGCAGCCGCAAGATCGCCTCCCAGCCGATCGCGCCGGTTGCGACCAGCAGGAACACTGCATTCGCGAGCGCCGCCAGAATGGTGGAGGCACGAAAGCCATAGGTGAAGCGGCCGCTCGGCGCGCGCCGCGCCGCGATCGAGGCGCCCCAGGCCACGACCAGGCCGAGCACGTCGGACAGATTATGGCCGGCGTCCGCCAGCAGCGCGGTGGAATTGCCGAGATAGCCGTAAACCGCTTCGGCCACGACCAGCGCGGTGTTGAGCGTAATGCCGATCGCGAACGCCTTGCCGAAATCGGCGGGCGCATGGACATGCCCGTGACCGTGCGAATGGCCGTGGTCATGGCCATGATCATGAGCGTGGCCGTGGTGGCGATGACCGTGATGGTCGTGACTGCTCAAACCTAGCGCTCCCCGGAAACCGCCAAATCAGGCGCCATTGTAGGCGTTTCGCCCGCGCCGTCACGCCGGAACAGTACATAGAGTGCCGGCAGCACGAGCAATGTCAGCACCGTCGAGGAGATGATGCCGCCGATCACGACGGTCGCGAGCGGCCGCTGCACCTCGGCGCCGGCGCCGGTGGCGAGCGCCATCGGCACGAAGCCGAGGGAGGCGACCAGCGCGGTCATCAGCACCGGGCGGAGCCGCGTCAGCGCGCCCTCGCGGACAGCGTCCGCAATAGGGCGTCCTTCGCTGCGCAGACGCTCGATGAAGGTGATGATGACGAGGCCGTTGAGCACAGCGACGCCCGACAGCGCGATAAAGCCGACGCCGGCGCTGATGGATAAGGGAATACCGCGCAGCAACAGTGCGGCGACGCCGCCCGTCAGTGCCAGCGGCACGCCGGAGAACACAAGCGCTGCATCCGCTGCCGATCCCATGCCCATGAACAGCAGCAGGAACACCAGCAGCAGTGCCACCGGCACGACGATGGTCAGCCGCTTGGTCGCCGAGACCAGCTGCTCGAACTGTCCGCCCCAGCCGATCCAGTAGCCGGGCGGCAGCTTGACCTTCTCGGTCACCGCCTCCTGGGTCTCGGCGACGAAGGAGCGCAGGTCGCGCCCGCGAACGTTGGTCATGACCACCACGCGGCGCTTGCCGTTCTCGCGGCTGATCTGGTTGGGGCCGGGCGCGATCTCGATTGTCGCAACCGAGGACAGGGGGACGTAGCGGGGTGTCGTGCCCGATGCCCCCGGCCACGCGGTCTTCGTGACCGCGGCTGCATCCTCGCCGGGCGGCAGCGGGATCGGCAGCGACCTGATCGTGTCGGGGTTGGCCCGCAGGATTTCCGGCAGCCGCACCACGATGTCGAAGCGGCGATCGCCCTCGAACAGCTTGCCCACCGGCTTGCCGCCGATCGCGATCTCGACCAGGTTCTGCACCTCGCCGAGACTGAGGCCGTAGCGCGACAGCGCCTGGCGGTCGAGCCTGACAGTGAGGATCGGCAGACCCGCGACCTGCTCGGTCTTCACGTCGGCGGCGCCCTCAATGGCGCGGACCACGCCGTTGACCTGCTGGGCGATACCGGCGAGCACGTCGAGATCGTCGCCGAAGATTTTCACGCCGACGTCGCTGCGGATGCCGGCGATGAGCTCGTTGAAGCGCATCTGGATCGGCTGGGTCATGCCATAGGCGCTACCGGGCAGGGTGTTGGCGGCGCGCTCGATCTCTTCGATCACCTCATTCTTCGGCTTGGCGGGATCGGGCCATTCCTCGCGCGGCCTCAGCGTGACATAGGTGTCGGCGACGTTCGGCGGCATCGGATCGTTGGCGATCTCGGCGGTGCCGACCTTGGAGAAGATGGTCGCGACCTCCGGAACCTGCTTGACTGCCTTCTCAAGCCGGAGCTGCATGTCGACGCTCTGGGTCAGGCTGGTGCCGGGAATCCGGATGGTCTCGATGGTGATGTCGCCTTCATCCAGGCTCGGAATGAACTCGCCGCCCATGCGTGTCGCGGCAAGGATGCTGCCGGCGACGATCAGCATGGCAGCGAACGCGACGCTGCCGCGGTAACGGATGGCGCGCTCGAGCAGCGGCACATAGATCCGCGTGGCCGCCCGCATGAAGACGTTCTCCTTCTCCGAGACCTTGCCGGTGACGACAATCGCCACCGCAGCCGGGACGAAGGTGACCGACAGCAGCGCCGCACCCGCGAGCGCCATCAGCACGGTCAGCGCCATCGGCGTGAACATCTTGCCCTCGGTCCCCGTCAGGGTCAGGACCGGCAGGTAGACCACGGCGATAATCAGCGTGCCGAATAGGCTTGGCTTGATGACCTCGCTGCTGCCGTCGCGGATGGTCTGGAGGCGTTCGTCCAGCGTCAGCAGCCGTCCGCGCCGGTGCTGCCCGGCGGCGAGCAACCGCAGGCAGTTCTCGACGATGATGACCGCGCCGTCGACGATGATGCCGAAGTCGATTGCGCCCAGACTCATCAGATTGGCGCTGACCTTGCTCTCGACCATGCCCGTGATCGTGAACAGCATCGAGAGCGGGATGACGCAGGCGGTGATCAGCGCAGCGCGGATGTTGCCGAGGATCAGGAACAGCACCGCGATCACCAGCGCCGCGCCCTCGACGAGATTCTTCTCGACGGTCTGGATGGTCGCTTCGACCAGATGTGTGCGGTCATAGACGGCGCGCGCAATCACGCCATCGGGCAGCGATTTCGCGATCTCCGCGAGCCGGGCCTTCACGCGTTGCGCCACCGTGCGGCTGTTCTCGCCGATCAGCAGCATGGCTGTGCCGAGCACCGTCTCCGTGCCGTTGGCCGAGGCCGCGCCACTGCGCAGGTCCTGGCCTTCCTGGACGTCGGCGACGTCGCGGATGCGGACCGGTACGCCGCCGCGCGAGCCGATCACGATGTCGCTGATGTCCTCGATATCGGCGACCTGGCCGGGCGCGCGGACGAGATATTGCTCGCCATTGCGCTCGATATAGCCAGCGCCGACATTGGCATTGTTGGCGGCCAGCGCCGTCATGATGTCGCGGAAGCCGAGCTTGTAGGCCATCAGCCGGCCGGGGATCGGCAGCACGTGGAATTGCCGCTCATAGCCGCCGATCGAGTTGACCTCGATCACGCCGGGAATGGTGCGCAGCTGCGGCTTGATGATCCAGTCCTGGATGGTGCGCAGCTCGGTCGGCGTGAACTCGGCGCCAGTGGGCGATTTTGCGCCGGCCTTTGCCTCGACGGAGTAGACGTAGATCTCGCCAAGGCCGGTCGAGATCGGCCCCATCGCGAGCTCGGTGCCTACAGGAAGCTGGTCCTTCGCCTGCTGGATGCGTTCGTTGACGAGCTGCCGGGCGAAATAGATGTCGGTGCCGTCCTGGAATACGACGGTGACCTGGCTCAGGCCATAGCGCGAGATCGAGCGGGTGTAATCGAGCTTGGGCAGCCCGCCCATCGCGGTCTCGATCGGGAAGGTGATGCGCTGCTCAGCTTCGAGCGGCGACAGGCCCGGCGCGCGCGTGTTGATCTGGACCTGGACGTTGGTGACGTCAGGGACGGCGTCGATCGGCAGGCGCGTGAAATTCCAGGCGCCGAAGGCGCCGGCTGCCAGCGCGAACAGGACCACGAGCCATCGTTGACGAATGGAGAAGCCGAGGAGGGCGTCAATCATGATCGGCGTCTCCCTTGCCCATCTCCGCCTTCACGACGAAGCTGTTTTCGGCGACGTAGTGCTCGCCGGGTATGAGGCCGGCGCGGATTTCCACGAATTGCGGATCGGAATCTCCAAGCTCCACTGGGCGCGCCTCGATCTTGTCGCTGTCCTCGCGGACGAACACGATGGTTCGGTTCTCCAGCGTCTGGATCGCACTGCGGCGCACGGCAACCGCGACATTGCGGGCGGCGAGGATCAGCCGCGCCGTGACGAACAGGCCGGGGCGAAGCCGGCCCTCCGGGTTCGGCAGCACCACGCGCGCCAGCGCGGTCTGGGTCTCGCTGCTTCCGATCGGCGCCATGTAGGAGATACTGCCCTTGATCTCGCCGCGGGCGTCGTCGGGATCGATCAGCACCTCGTCATTGAGGCGGACGCGCCGGAGGTCCTGCCGGTAGATCGACAGATCGACCCAGATGGTCGCGAGGTCGGCGACGACGAAGGCCGGCTTCTGCTCGGAGACGTATTCGCCGAGCGAAATCTGCCGCTCGATGACGGTGCCGGCGATCGGCGCCTTGAGCTCGTAGACGGTCAGGCTCTGGTTGCTCTCGATGCTGGCGAGCAGATCGTCCTTGCCGACCTTGTCGCCGATCCGCTTCTGGATCGATTTGGCGAGGCCCGGAAAGCGCGGGGTGACCTGCACCACGGCCTCCTGGTTGGCGCGCAAGATGCCGTTGAAGGACAGCGTATCGGTCAGCGTGGCGCTCGCGGCTTCCGCGAGCGTCACGCCGGCAGCGGCGAGCTTGACGTCGGAGATGCGGATGCGGTCGGCGCCATGCTCATCCTGCTCGACATGATCGTTCTGCCTCTCCGGCTTCTTCTCTTCGGTATGCGCGGCGGGCGCGACCCTGGCCGGGGCGAGCAGGGAATAGCCGTAGGCGCCGAGCGTGGCGGCAAGGATGGCGATGAGGACGGTAGAGGACGTCTTCATCGCGCGCTCTCCCGCGCCAGCGCAAACGGATTGCCGACGAGGCCTTCGATGGTGGCAACGCCGGCATGGAAGTTCTGCAGCGCCTCCTGCTCGCGAAGCCGCGCCTGGGCGACGCTGGCTTGGGCATCGAGCACCTCCAGCAGGGTGAAGCGGCCCTGGCCGTAGCCCTGCGAGATCGCTTCCGAGGCCTCGGTGGCCTTGGGGATCGCAGTCTCGCGCAGCACCGCGAGCTCGCGCAGGGAGCCCTGGAGCGAGTCGTAGGCGCGGCCGGCGATCACGATCAGCGTGTTGCGGTTGGCCTCGCGCTCGGCCTTGGTCTTGGCCAGGCTTTCCTGGGCGGAGAGGATGTTGCCCTGGTTCTGGTCGAACACGGGGATCGGCACCGAGACGGTGAGGCGCGCCGCATCGTCATTGGTCTCGTTGAAATGGCGCCAGCCGGCCGCGATCCGCACGTCGGGATAGGGCCTGAGCCGCGCCATCAGCAGCTCGGCATTGCGCTGCGCATACACTGCGGTCCAGCGCACCAGCTGCGGATTGGCGTCGATGGCGGCGACGACAGACTGGAACGTCGGCGGCCGTCCCATGGTGTCGAGCCGGCCGGAGACCTCGCCGAATTTCGCCACGGGATCGCCCATCAGCACCGCGAGCTCGCGCCGGGCGCTCGCCAGCGTCGCCTTGAAGCGCTCGCGATCGGCCTTCACCAGCGCCGAGGCGACCTCGGCGCGGCCGGTCTCTGCCGGCGAAGAGGCGCCGGCCTCGACACGGCGGCGGAGCAGCGGCGTCAGGCGATCGATCGCGGCAATCTGCTCGTCGAGGATCTGGATGCGGCGCTGCGCGCCGAGCACGCTGAGGAAGGCGATCGCGGTCTCCGACAGCACCTCGAGCCTGATTGCTTTGCGCTGGATTGCGGCGACCTCGATGCCGGCCGCGCCCGCCGCGATCCGCGCGTCGCGCTTGCCGAACAGCTCAAAAGCCTGGCTGATCTGGAGCGTCGTCTCGGCCGATCGGGTGCCGCGATAGATGCCCGAGCCGAACGAATTGTCCTGCTCATAGGACAATTCGGGATTGAGCAGGGCGCCCGCCTGGATGCGCTGGCCCGTGGCGACGCCGATGTCGCGCTCCGCCGCCGTCAGGCGCGGGCTCGCGGCCAGCGCGCGCGTCAGCGCCGCGCGCATCGTCAGGGTCTGGGCGTGGGCGTGCTGCGTCAGCCAGGGGCTGACGAAAATCGCCATCGCGCACGAAAGGTGCGCAGCAGTCCGTCTGCAAGACATGAAGGTGACCTGTGAACAAAAGCATCGTGGGCGCACGCGGCGCCCGGCTGGTCAGTTCAGGTCAGATGTTTGGGGGGCGGGGATTCTGTGTCAGGCGCAATGCCGATCAGCGCAGGCGCGCGCTGCGGAACCGGTGCGGCAACGAAGTGGGCTGCTGCTTCCGCCTGCATCAGCTGCGCCACGGCGACGGAGAAGCAGCCGTGGCAGTGATGGCCGCCGAGTGCCTTGTGATCGCCATGGCCGATGGAACCGTTGTCGACGATCGAGGCGATCTCCGAGCCGCCTGCGGGGCTGGTGACATCGATGTCGTGGGCGCCATGGAGCGCGCCGGAGAGCAGATACATGACCGCAACGAATACAGCCACGAGCCCGCGCCAGTTGCGCGAGCGGCTCGATCGATTGGCTGTGCAGGTGGCAGTCACGATATGACTCGAGTTCCCCGATACGGCTGCGGTACCACGGCGGCCGCAACGATGTCGACCCGCAACATTGTTACGTGTGCGAAACGCGATGTCGCCCCTACGCCTTTTCCTCCCAGATCATCGCCAGATGCACGATGGTCTGGACCGCCTTCTCCATGTCCTGCCGGCTGACCCATTCCAGACGCGAATGAAAGGCGTGCTCGCCGGCAAAGATGTTGGGGCAGGGCAGGCCCATGAAGGAGAGGCGTGAGCCGTCGGTGCCGCCGCGGATCGCGGTCCGCATCGGACGAAGGCCGGCGCGTCGGATCGCCTCGATCGCGTATTCGAGGATGTGCGGATGCCGGTCGATCACCTGCTTCATGTTGCGGTACTGCTCGCGGATCTCGAACTTGTAGGTCGAGCGCGGAAAGTCCTTCATCACGTCCTTGACGATGGTCTCGAGCAGGGTCTCCTTCTCCTTCAGCCCTTCCTCGGTGAAGTCGCGCACGATGAACGAGAGGGTCGCCTGTTCCAGCGCGCCTTCGATGCCGACCGGATGCAGGAAACCCTGCTTGCCCGACGTCGTCTCCGGCGAGCAGCCTTCCTTGGGCAGCCGCTCGACGATGGCCGCCGCAATCTTAATCGCGTGCTCCATCTTGCCCTTGGCATAGCCGGGATGGGCGCTCACGCCGGTGATGGTAATGGTGGCGCCGTCGGCGGAGAACGTCTCGTCCTCGACACTGCCCGCGCTCTCGCCGTCCATGGTGTAGCCGAAATCGGCCCCCAACTTCTTGATGTCGACATTGTCGACGCCGCGGCCGATCTCTTCATCCGGCGTGAACAGGATCTTGATGGTGCCGTGCTTCACATCAGGGTTGTTGATGAAGAAATGCGCGGCATCCATGATCTCGGCGACGCCGGCCTTGTTGTCGGCCCCGAGCAGCGTGGTGCCGTCGGTGGTGATGATGTCGTTGCCGATCTGGTTCTTCAGCGCGGGGTGCTCGGCAAAGCGGATCACCTGGGTCGTATCGCCCGGCAAGGTGATGTCGCCGCCGCGATAGTTCTTCACGACTTGCGGCTTCACATCCTTGCCCGTGACGTCGGGCGAGGTGTCCATGTGTGAGCAGAAGCAGATCACCGGCACCTTCTTGTCGGTGTTGGCGGGGATCGTTGCGTAGACATAGCCGTAATCGTCGAGATGGGCGTCAGCGACGCCCATGGCCTTTAGCTCGGTGACGAGGACGCGGCCGAGATCCTTCTGCTTCTCGGTCGATGGCGAGGCCGGGGAATTCGGATCGGACTGGGTGTCGATGGTGACGTAACGCAGGAAGCGCTCGGTCACGGTATGGACGAAGGTCAGGGACATGTCTGTTCAAACCGCCGGGTCTTTTGGGAGCAGGTCTTGGGAAGCAGGTCTTGGGAAGCAACCGGTATACCAGAAAAGCGGGCCGCGTTGCGGCCGGACGAAGGCGAATCCGACTAAACGAAAGGGAGCATCAGATCGCCTCTTTCAGTTCCTTGACCGGGCGGAACGCGACCTTCTTGCTGGCCTTGATGTGGATCGCCTCGCCGGTGGCGGGATTGCGGCCGGTGCGGGCGGCCCGCTTGCGGACCTGGAGGATGCCAAGCCCGACGATGCGGACGCGGTCGCCCTTCTTCAGATGCCTGGTGATCAGCTCGACGAGGTCGGTGAGGACGGCCTCGGCGTGCTTCTTCGAGAGGTCCTGGCTTTCCGCGATCTCGGCCGCGAGGTGCTTGAGCGTGATCGTGGCCGGAGCAGCTGCCTTCTTCGCCATATCTGGCCTCCTCGGGTGTCGCGCGGAAGCTTGCCGGGGCTCCCAAACTGCCAAGTTCCACAGGCCTAGACGATTCGGGATGAGACTGACTATGCCGGTCAGCGGGCGTGGGATTTTCGCGTGATTTCTCAATCGAATCCGCGCGTTCCTGCCGGCTGATAGGTCGAGATGCGGCACGATACTGCTAATCGGAATGAAGAGCCGATACTAAGCCTTTGAAGATGTTGTCACAATGTCGAGAGGAAGACAGCGCTCGACCCCCGCAGGCTCCGGCTTGGGCGCATCCACATCGAGACGATCAGTGCCGTGTCCCCGTAGCCAATCGGATTGCATGCACGTCGCGGTTAATGTTCAAGTGCCCGCGTGAACCCAAATGCGGCCGATAGCACGGCAGCAGGGGCGGCGGGGGCCGTTCGGATCGCAATTGATTTCGCCCAAGGCCGCGTTTGCGCGGTGTTACTTGGCGCGATGGCTTTTGCTGCGGTCTATTTCCTCGTCTACCCTGTCTGGCGATCGCAATTCCTGGTGGAGATCTGGTTCACCGAGGGATGGAACGCCTATTTTCAGGACGCGGCCGGCGCCGGTCGAGCGCTCTATCCCCCGTCTGATGCGCTGATCGTCAACAACTACCCGCCATTGTCCTTCTATGCGGTCGGCGCACTCGGCAGGATGCTTGGCGCCGACAATCTGTTCATCGGCCGTGCACTCTCGCTGACCGCGGTGATCGCGATCGCCGTCGAGATATTCGCCTGTGTCAGGCTTCTATCGGGAGGACTGGCTGGAGGCCTGTTGGCGGCCTTCTGGTACGTCGCGATCACGTCGCACAACTTCACCGCATATGCGGGTGCGAACGATCCCCAACTCGCCGGCGAGGCGATCATGGGCCTCGGATTGGTCTTGTTCCTGTCGCGCCAGCAGTCCGGCCGCTCGGTGCTCGGTCCTTTGCTCTTGATGGTGCTGGCCGGTTTCTGGAAGCACAACATGATCGCCATCCCGCTGGCGGCGATCGCGTGGCTTCTTATCAGGCGCGGCCGCTCTGCTTTCCCCGACATCGCGGTCAGCGCAGCCGTCGCGGCCGCAGGCCTGGCGCTCTGCGGAATTCTGTTCGGTCTCGACTTCTTCAGAAACCTCTTCGTCAGCAGGCATTATGGCCTCTCGCACTTGCTTTCGAACGTAGGTCATCTCCAATGGTCAGCTCCTGCGTTCCTCTCTTGGCTGACATGGGTTCTGTTCTCGAGAAGCCAGGCTGCAAGATTTACGGCGCTGCACGTACCCATCGGTCTCGGGGCATGCTTGCTGCAATGGCTCGGCGACAAGATCTATGGCAATGCCGAATTCGATCTCATCATCGCGCTTGCGATTGGCGTGGGCGTCGCCTTCGAAGAGATCAAGACCTCGCCGCTTGTTCGCCTGATCGGCGAGACCGGCACACGCGCCGTGCTGGTCTTGGTTCTGCTCCTTCGCTTCGTTGCCAGCGATCGCCAGGAACCGCTTCTTGTGATGTTTGACCGGGACTTCGAGCATCAGTTCTTGCTCAGCGAGCTCGCGGTCAAACGCGAAGCTGAAATTGTCTCTCAGACCAGCGGCGACGTCGCATGTACGGTGAAGGTGGTCTGCCGGGAGGCCGGCAAGCCGTTCGTCGTCGACGACTTCAAAATCGACGAGATGTTGGCGACGAAGCAAATGTCGCCTGATGGGCTGCATCGGCTCCTTTCCGATCGAGGTATCCAGACGTGCACGAACAGTCTTGCGACATCGGCCACCGTGAACACATCGCTAAGCCATGCATGGGCGCGCGGCGCGCTCGGACGCTGAAACGCAAGAGCCCCACCGGCCCGGGCTCGGTGGGCTCGAATTTAGTCTGCAGGCCAAACTGGCCACCCTGAAGCCGCGGCGCTCGCGAACGAACAGGGCCGGCAAGTCAGAGGTCCTCGGCATACCCAGGATACGCCGTACCAGGCTCCGTTAAGGCGTCTCTCTAAATGATTGATATTCCGCCATAAATGGCGCGAGAGACGGGGCTCGAACCCGCGACCTCCGGCGTGACAGGCCGGCCAGAAGGCCCCAGACTCCAATCATAGTTTCAACTTTCCGCGGGCCGAAACGAGCACCAAAACCGGCATAGTTGAAACCCACCCAATGGGCTCTAGTCCAACCGCAACACAACCGCACAACCGGATAATTCTCCTCAAGGTTGTGGGATGGAACAAAACGAGGGTGCCCCTTGGTGGACGGCCCCTGAACGGCGCGCGCGACACCGCCAACCCTGTTTTTGTGGGCGACATTTAGTATTTGGACCAAGTGAGCGTACTAAGCTTTACTAGCGACAACGCGGCACCTCTGGCCGCCTAACGCTCGATCGGCCCTTTAGCCGAGAGCACCGCGCCAATGGCGCGACCCCAACAGGGGGATCTCCAACTTTGAAAATCCTAACAGTCCGCCCGGCACCGCCTGGCGGCAGCATAATTGGGCATGTCGATATCGAGATAATCGACGGTGTCAAACTTTATGGGCTTCGAATCTCGAGGGCCGCGGATGGCACGTATCGCGCGTTCGCTCAAAATTCAGAGCGCGGTCGAACCTGCGCTTTCTCTCACGAGATTGTCGCGCAGATCGCTGAAGCAACTCTTTTTGAACTCTCATTGACGAGCCATCGCACACATGACCGACACGCAAGCTAAACTGGACGGCGAATTCACCGGCCTGCCTAACCCCGTCGACGTGGAGGCCGCATTCCAAGCAGCCACCGGAGCCGACGCTGCGCAGGCGTGGCTTGCCGAACGTGGCGTCAACTACACCGACGCGAAAATGATTGCGATTGATGACGAGGCACCGAGCGATACCTGCGTTTTCATCGACGCCGAACCGGACTGGATAGCCCTGCCGGTGTATCAGGCCGGTGCATTCGCGGACCTGTGCTTAATCCACCGCAACAATCCTAGCGCCTTCCATACCGTTTGCGGCAGGGCGCATTGGCTTGGTGCGGACAATGCCAGCCGCGCAAAAATCGTCATTCACGAAAACCCGGTGGAATGGCTGAGGGCCGGCTGTGGCGGTGTCGTTTCGCTGGCCGGGTTTGGCTACATGCAGCACTTCAAAGACCTGGCTAATGCCTGCACGATCGAATGCAGTACCATTGATCGCGCCAACGATATCTGGGAATGGACATTTGGGGGCGACCAGAAAGCGCTGAAGCGAATCCAGATCAACGGGAACCCCGATGCCATCCGAGATGAACTTGCTTGGCAGGCTGCCGATACCGCCAAGCGGCGCGTCAAAGATGTCCTGGATGTGCCGGCAGGGGCGGACCTGCATAAACTGTATCAACAATTGGATGCAGTTTTCCTACCGCCTGACAATCCAGCACCAGCGAATGACAATGCCGGTCCGGTGGACCTTTGGCAGCACCGCGCGCACCCGCCGTTACCCGCCAACCTGCTTCCGCCTGTAATCGAGGAATTTGCTCGTGCCCAAGGCGAGTTGATGGGTGTCGACGCTGGCGGTCTTGCGGCTGCGGCACTGGCCGTATGTGCCGCCGCAATTCCAGATTCCATCAAACTCAGGGTAAAACGCCACGATCCGCATTGGCTGGAATCGGCTCGTCTTTGGGTCGCTCCGATCGGCGATCCATCAACGAAGAAATCGCCTTTGATCTCGGCCGCTGCTGCCCCGCTAAAGCGGCTCGATCGCGATATGTTCCGTACTTACGAAGAGGCGCGCCGCAAACATGATTCACAGTCACCGGCAGACAAAAAGGACACGCCTGCGCCCAAGCATGTTCGTCTGCGCCTGGAAGACACAACGATCGAAGCCGCGCAGGAAGTCCTAAAGGATAGCCCCGATGGCGTGCTGTGCCTGCAGGACGAGCTTTCCGGCTGGTTCGGATCAATGGACAAGTACAGTTCTGGACGCGGTGCCGCCAAGGACCGTGGATTTTGGCTGCAAGCGTTTAATGGTGGGCCGTACACGATCAACCGCATCGGCCGCGGTGCCGTCCTGATTGAAAACCTGTCTGTTTCGCTCTTGGGCGGAATCCAGCCAGAACCAATCCGCGCCCTAGCCGCCGAAGCACATGACGACGGCTTGCTTCAACGGCTATTTCCAATCGTTCTCGGGGCAGCTGGCGCGGGTGTGGACAAGCCGGTGCCTGATGCGGCAGCCGCATATGACGCGCTGGTGGCTCGGCTCACACGCCTACGCAAGCCAACTGGGGACGGGAGTTTAAGCAGCTACATTGAGACGCCTCTGCGGTTTGACGATGCGGCGCAGGGTCTGCGAAGCGCCCTGGCGCAGAAGTACTTTGAAATGCAGTGCGGATGGGAGTCCGTAAACAAAAAGCTGGCATCGCATCTCGGTAAATATGATGGGCTTTTCGCCCGCCTGTGCATTGTGTTCCACTGCATCGAAAGCGAAGGCGATCGGCCAGCATCTGTCATCACCGAGGACACAGCAAAGCGTGCTGCAACCTTCCTTGAGGAGTTCCTATTTCCTCATGCGGTGGCCTTTTATGTTGACGTTCTCGGCATGGCTGACCGCAACGATTATGTGTTGGCAACGGCCGGCTTCATCCTCGCACACAAACTGAACGTGATTTCAGTGCGCGAGGTGCGTCGCGGCGACCGTATCATGAGAAACATGTCGATCGATGAGGCGCGCGCCGTCTTGGAGCAACTGGATGCCTTCGGCTGGCTAGAGCCAGTTCCCTCCGTCCGTCATGATTCAACGACATGGCAGGTGCTTCCTTCAGTACACCGGCTATTTGCAGACCGCGCCGAGGCCGAGAAGTCGCGCCGAGAAGAGGTGCGGAAGATAATCTCCGGTTCGCTACCGGGTTAACGCTGGCAAGTGGCCGCAACTGGCCCTTGCGCGCGCGTCAACTAGAGCAGATTCCGCCTTTTTACTATCAAGGGACGGTCTCAATCTTATTGCCCCGCGCGCGCAAGGGACTCTCGCGGCCACTTCGGGAGGAATGAATGTGATCGATCCCGACACGATCGAAGACGCCGACGAATGCGATGGCGAAGCTCTGCATGCCTATGGTCGCGACCCCACCACTGGTCAGTGGCGATGGGCGTGGGTGCCGGTGGAGTCGCTTATAGAGGCCGGCCGCGGCGACCTGGTGCCGTGGTTGCAGGCATAGGGCCCATCCCGAACTCTGCGGCCTTCGCGCTAACTACCGGCCGCATCCAACAACGATACAAAACCATAACAAAAAAAGGAATCGAGGCGGGGTACGGGGCCATCCCGAACTCTAGACCTCTGGCGCTACCTACCGGCCGCTTAAATCAGCAACCATAATCGCCCTCAAAAAAAGGTTCTGGGCCACGGGGGGCATAAAAGTCCAAACCGACCATCTCCCGCCGACCAGTCGTCCCCTCACCGGTAAATTTTATTCCAGAGTTTTGATTATTTATCAAAGCGACCCTTGAAAATAGGACGCTTTGATTTATCGGCCCACCGCCGAAAGCACCAGAGGCCGCGTAGACGGCCATCATGCCACGTTGAGGAACTACATGCACCACGCCAACGACAACCAACCGCTCGGCGCCGACCGCGTGATGGAGATCCGCCCATCGCCACAGGAGCTGAATCGAATATTGCATCGCCGCTTCCCCGGTATGGGGCCCGCCCATGGCTGGCAACTGGACGCGGCGGCGCGCAAGACGTTCAGCGCCGACTTTTCGAAGTGGTTCGGCCTAGACGGCCGCTGGCATTCTACGGCGGAGCAATATCGTCAACCGCGAGGTAAGCGCAGGGCCGTGAACCAGGCCGGCGCGGACAGCAAGCCGTCCCGGCCGGTGATGTTGGAGCACGACCAGGACGTCGGTGCGCCTTGGTCGCGATGGTCGATCGTGGTTGCCGAAGGCGCGGAATTTCTGGCGGGTCGCACGGTCCCTGCGGTCGGCGGACGTCAGATCAGGTTCGATGCGGCCGAGGACGCCATGATAGCATTGCTCGACGCCAAGCGCGCGCCACCTGTCGCGGCCAACGACAATGAACCCATCGGTAGGCGCCGAAGGTCGCGACGGAAATATTCGCGAACTCTTGCCCTCGCGGCCTGAATTCGCATTTTAAGCACAATTCGGAACGTATCCCGTCGAGGGCTACACGCTCTCGACGTGACGTGCACCTTGGCGCGCCGGCCACCACCCGGCGTCGCCACCCTTTTTCGGCGTAGTGCCCATCAGCCGCGATGCGGCTTATGATTCCCGCTTTATCTCACGTTATTTATTCGCACTTATCGACAGGATGCAGTGCGCCGTTAAAGGGACCAACGAAGTATTTCTGTCCCTTCTTGCAGGACACAATACATGCGTTAGCAGCGTCGGAACACTTCTTCATGCCGCCAACTTGGTCCGTCCCGCTGTAACTGGAAATACATGTACCCTTCATCGTGCTGCAACTTTCAGCAAGTGAAGGGGTCGGTGCAAGAAGGAGGGCGGTAGCGGCAACTATGCTTCGATGAAATCCCATTGTTTCTCCAAGTCCCCTGACACGCAAAAGTTAAAGCTAGGCGATTCTTCGCCGCCCATTCAAGTGAGTCGCAGTGTTCGGTCGGATATCAAGGACCGGACCTGGAGCCGTGAAGCCGCCAAGCGGCTTTTTATTTAACCCACCAATCGCAACACACCAGTTATGGAGGATGGCCAATTGGCCTCAATGAACGCCGTGCTCGACGCGATCGAGCGCCATATTGGCTTCCCGCGGTCGCGCGGCTCTAGCGTCGGCAGGCGCTTGCAAGAAGCCAAGTTGTTACCGCTCGGAGGACCGGGCTACGCGCCTGAACTGGACCAGCGGGACGTTTGCCTTTTGCTAGCGACGTTCATGGGGGCGCCGGTCCTGCATGAATCGCCGGAGCACGCGCGGGCCTATTCCGCCATGACACCAGGCGGGGCGGTCTTGTCAGCCGACGCGCCCGACTGCATTCCGAGATCGGCGCTGGAGTATCTGGAGCTGAAATCCGAAATCTCTATTGGCGGCGATCCTGATGCTATCGATGACGTTCGCGGCCATCGTTTTGAATTCGTCCACGGCTGGCGCGAGCTCTCAGCACATACGCCGGAAGGCGCTGTCACGCGGTTTGTACTGCCGGGACAGTTGGCATCGCACCAGCAGGCGCCGCACCGAGTTGCGGGTGTGGTGAAGGGCGAGGCTTTTGTAAGTTTGATGAAGGATCTTTTCTGAATGGCACCCTTGAAAGCAAAACCAGCCGACGATTTCCGCATTCCATCGCTGGCGGAAGCAAGCCCGGAATACGCCGGCCTACTCGAAAAACGACAGGAATTGAGCGACCGGTACCGTGATCTGAGCGGGGAGCGGTCTAAACTTAGTGGTGACATCGAAGCCGAGAAGGCTGCCGGCGGTCAACGTCTTTCGCCGGGCGTGGCTGCGTTGCTAGGTGATGCTCCAGATAAGCTGACGCTGATGTCGCAGCGCATGCGTGAAGTCGCGACCTCGATGGACAATATCGAGGCAGCCCAAGAGGTAATCCGCAGACGCATGGATGAGGCTCGCAATGGTGCAAGCAAAGTCGTTTGCGACACAGTTCGTCACGAATATAGGCGTCGCCTTGCTGCAGTGTGTGAGGTTGCTAAAGCCTTGGAGGCCGCTCGCGAGGGGCACGATGCGTTGCTTGACGATATCGAGCGGGAAGATGTGAACTTGGCCTACTTGCGCCCTGTGCGCGCGCATTTCTTAGGCGACAGACGGGATGGGAAGATCGGTTATTTTCTGAAGGAATGTGCGGAGGCCGGCCACAATGTCTAAGGGCGCTGAACGTACTTCTGACACCGCGGACAGAAAGCCTGTTCGTCGCCGTGTGAAGATGCCGGGCGAGAGCCGCCACTCCGAATGCTCGGACTCACCAGCCGTGATTGCGCGTAAGTTGATGCAAGCGAAACGCGAGAAGAGATTGCGGGTGACGCAACGCAATGGCTGAAACTATCTCAGGATTTGCCATTTCGTGGAACAGGCCAGCTGTCATCGCGGGGCTGTTCGAGGAAAGGTTCGCGCGTGGTGCATTCGATAAACACCTCGCGCAGAATCCGGACGTGGCCGCCCTGTGGAGCCATGATCCAAGCAGGCCGCTGGGGCGTGTCAGTAACGGCACCCTCAAGCTGCGTTCGGACGCAGTTGGACTCTATTACGCGTTAGAGCCCAATCCTGATGCGCCGTTAGGGCAGGAGGCCTTGGCCACTGTGGGTAATGGCACGGTCACCGAGGTCAGCGTTTCTTTTACTCCGGTGGTCGAGGAATGGACTGACGATGGGGACATTCCGAAGCGGCTGATCACAGAGGCAAAGCTTTACGAGATCAGTTTGGTGTTGTGGGGCGCATATGGCAGCGGCACCTCGGCCCAGATTAGCCGGGCATCCAGCAACAACGAGGCAGCCAAACGTCGCATTGAAGCGAAGATGCGTGCCCGCGGCATGCTGTAGGCAGGGCGGGGGGTATGAGCGATTTCAGGAAAATCGCTTTTTCAAAGACCGGCGCCACACCTCAGCGTTCGCGGGGGCTGCCCCGGTTCAACCAGTTGCGGCCCGCCCACCGCACCCACAATTCAACGGATATATCAATTTGAAGCACGTCACACCGACGCACCTATCCGCGCCAACCAGGCGTTGGATCAAACAGATTGTGGCCGATTTCGACCTTGAATCGTTTCATTTCCGCCTGCTGGTCAAGGCCGCAGAGGCATGGGATCGCAGTGAGCAGGCGCGCGAGCAGATCGCTACTGATGGCATCACCGTGCCTGATAGGTACGGCGTCCTGAAGGCGCATCCGGCCGTTGCCATCGAACGGGATTCTCGATTGGCCTTCGCGCGCTTGCTGAGAGAGCTTGCGTTGGACGCAGCTGCGCCCGACAGCCGGCCACCGCGCACCGCGGACTATGGGGCGCGTCGCTAATGCCCGTACGAACGCGCAAGAACAGGAAGCGCGCTGTTGCTGATGTGGAGGCTTGGTTTGACGTTTTTGAAACCGAGTTCGATTTCAACGGGGACCTGGCGGACGCTGGCGTTGAGACAGACGCCTATGGCCGCCCGGACCGAGAGGTAGCACGCGCCGCATGGCACCGGTTGGGGGCGGAGTTCCTGCAGCTCATGCCTCCGCGCCACCCTACACTAGGACCGCCTTGGGCTTGGCGAGAATTCGGTGAACCACCATGCCGATAAGATCGCGGCAGAACAGGCGCCGTCATCGCGTGCAAATCACCTACGAGGCGGTCGAGATATTCAGGCGCGCGCAGAAGCCGCCCACGACCGCCGACAGGATCGCATTAGCCGCCGCGCTCGGCCGGAGCAAGTTCGCCGCGTGTCCGTTGGATGAAAACCCGCGATCACTGATCGGATGCGACACTGAGCCGGTCGAGGTCGTGTTAGAGCTGCGCGCGCAGCTGCTGGAAAAGAGCGCCCGCGCCGACTAGCGCCCGCGCTTCCCAAACGAAGCGGGCGCGGATGACGGGGCGGCCGGTGTCTCTTGCTTATTCTGATTGGCTAAAAGCTCGGCGATCAAGTTGTCGGCGTTGGAAAACGATGGCGCCGTTGAATCGGTTTCGGACGCCCTGGCTGAACCATTTGCGGATCGTTGGGTCGCGAAAGACAGAATAACGATCGCGATGGCTCCGCCGAAGAGCAACACCCACCCCCAACCCAATCCGACAGAGTTCGCCATTACTTTGGCGAGGCCGCCGAATGGATTGCCTTTCATCGACTGATCCAACTTCGTTCTGGCGTCTGTTAGCAGGGAAGCGATCCTCACTAAAGTTATTAGCATCCAGATCAGGCCCGCCCCAGCAACGAGCCCGGCGGCTCGCTGATATCCGGTCAAGACCAGCGCGACGACTCCTATCGCACCTAGCACAATGAAAATGCCGTCGCCGTTCCCACTCATGACGTAGTTGATCGAGCCGACCACGGGGAGGGTGACAATCGGACAGAATGCCCCGGCCGCCATAACAAGAGCCGCTAGAAGGATTCCGGAATCGCGTGGCGTCAGTTTTTCAAAATCGATCACTGGTCAGGCCTCCGAAGCCGGTATTTTACCAAGAAGAACTTACCGGAGACCTTCAAAATGCGGTTGCTGAACTCCTAATTGAGCGACCATACGTTGTATCGAAGTGTCAGCGCCCCGCAGGGGAACTACCGCTGATGTCCGAGCCCGATTCCCAAGTACAGCGCCTTTTGACGTAGAGCGCCGACGGAGCGCTTCGTTTGCTTCGATATCTTCGCGACCGGCGTGCGCGCCTTAGAGTGCGCTTTCAACTCCTTGATATTTTCTTTCGTCCACTCGCGGCGAACAGTCTTCTTTGTCTTCTTTACCAACTCGGCGCTCCTTCGATCATTAGGCGCGCGACGTAGCATAACAAACGTGGGTGTGCAAACCCCCGTACTACTTTCAACGACAGTGAGTTTTACATGCATTTGACGATTGAGGAAACCGGCGCGCAGGCCGGAATGAAAGCTGCGGAGATGTACAAAGCGCGAGAGCGGGATGGCACGCATGAAGACATCCGGCGTGCTCTTCCCGATGCGGTGAAGGCGGCTCGTGCTGAGGCAGCAAAATTTCAAGATAGTGACTCAGAGCCCGAGCGCGCCGTCGCAATCTATTGGGCAAGCTACGCTGAGTTTTTTGAATTGGGACTCAAGAATTAATGGCACTCACTTCATACTCCACCGGCATGGTTACCGTTGCCGCCAACGGCACCACCGTAACGGGCTCCGGCACGATCTGGTCAGGCGTCAATGCGCGCCCCGGTGACATTCTCCAGATCGGTGATTTCCAGACGATCATTACCGACGTCACGGACGAAGCTCATCTCGTCATCCCGCCGTGGGGCGGTGGCGCGCAGGCAGGTGCTGCGTACACCATCTGGCAGTGGTTTCCGCAGCGGGTTGCTGGGGCGCAAGTTGCTCAGTCCGTTAACGACCTCATTGCAAAGCTCGGGACCGATGGCCTGCTTTGGTACCTGCCGCCCGGTTACACGACGCCGTCAGGCGGTGCCGGACTCCCGTCGCTCACGGCAGACGACGGGCAGGGCGTCCTGAAGATTGATACTGGCGCTCTCTGGGTGATGCAGGGCGGCGCGTGGGTTACGGCCGGCACTTACAAAGGCTACCAATACAAAGGTGCCTATGACCCCGCCACGAGCTACGTCATCAATGATGTTCTCACATCGGACGGCACTGCGTATCTGGTCATTGCGCCCACGACAGGCCATGCGCCGCCGAATGCAACGTATTACGATGTGTTTGCATCGAAGGGCGATAAGGGTGACAAGGGCGATACCGGCGCAACCGGCGCAGGTTACGGCGGCACGTCAACGACGTCACTGACGATCGGCACCGGCTCCAAGGTATTCACCACGCAGGCCGGTTTGGCCTACACCAACGGCGCCAGGGTGCGCGCCAGTTCCGCCGCGAATACATCGAATTGGATGGAGGGCGTTGCGACCTATAGCGGCACGACGCTGACTATTGCGGTCGACAAGACCAACGGCAGCGGCACGCTGGCCGATTGGAATTTCAACGTTGCCGGCCAGCCCGGCGCTGGCGATCTGTCGAGCGCGAACAATCTTTCGGAATTGATTGGGACGGCAGCGACGGCGCGAGCCAACATCTACGCCTCACCGTTCGACGCACTCGCCTACAATGGCATGCAGATCAACGGGGCGTGCGCGGTCAGCCAGGCGAACGGAGCATCAGCCGTCTCAGGCTCCACTTATGTTGTGGACGGCTGGCAGTTATTTACAAGCGGGCCGCAGGTCGTTTCGGCAGCGCAGGTCACGGACGCGCCTACAGGACTAACTAACTCGATTAAGCTGACGGTATCGACGGCAAATGCCGCCCCGGCCTCTGCTCATGCGGTGCTCTTCCTTCAGACTATAGAAGGTTACCGTGTGGCACGGTTGGCCTTCGGCACGGCCGGCGCACAGCCAGTCTCAATTGGCTTCTGGACGAAAATTCACAGCACAGGAACCTATTCGGGATCGGTGCGTAACGGCGCCGTCAATCGCTCCTACCCATTTACGTTCACACAAAACGCAGCCGATACTTGGGAGTTCAAGACGGTTACAGTTCCCGGTGATGTTGTTGGTACGTGGGCAGCCGACAACACCGCAGGTCTGACGGTTATCTTTGCGGTCATGGTCGGAAGCAGCACTGTTGGAGCGGCAGGCTCTTGGGCCGCTGCAAATTATTTTGGCGCCACGGGCACCACCAACGGCGTCGCCGCGACGACCGATGTGTTCCAGATCACGGGTCTTATCATATTGCCCGGCATCGAACTTCCGTCAGCGTCACGCGCGCCGTTCATCATGCGGCCGTTCGATCAAGAGTTGTTGCTGTGCCGACGTTATTTCTACAACGGTGTGCCTCCGCTGCGAGGCATAGTATCAACTACCACTAACTTTCAGCGTCTTGGGTGTCCCCACCATGTCCAAATGCGCGCCCCCCCAACGGTAACAATGACGTCGGCCATTCAAGTTTTGGCGGCCGCATTAGTGACGACCGTTTCGTCAATCAACCCAGCCGGTATCACCACGATTGACAAGCTGGTGTTCGACGCAACGGTCCCGTCAGTGTCTGGCGCTGTGGCGGGTCAAGCCGTTGCTGTGATCGAAGCTGGCAATCTCAACGTCGATGCGAGGCTCTAAATGACCACCTATCAACTCACCGCGACCGATGCTGTGATCCGCACTGAAGACGGTGCCTGCATCCCGGCCGATACTGCGAACCGCGACTACGCCGAGTATCTTGCGTGGCTCGCCGCCGGCAACACTCCGGATCCGTATACGGCGCCTGCTGCCCCTCCCGTGACATCAGTCACCCCGCGCCAAGCCCGTCTCGCGCTGTTAGCATCTGGTCTGCTGGATCAGGTGCAGGCGGCTGTCGATGCAGCAGCCGGCGCGACGAAGATCACATGGGAATATGCCGGCGTGTTTGATCGAAACGACCCGATGATCGCATCCATCGGTGTCGCGCTAGGTCTGACGACAGCACAGATTGATGCGCTGTTTGCGGAGGCGGCGGCTCTCTAGAATTTCGATTTTATCCGCGGATTCCCGGCAGCACGAATAGGAGTCCGATCAGCAACGATATTGGAACCACTAGGCTAACAGCGACGCGGATCGAATGCGAAGGCGCAGATTTCAGCCGCGATGCTGGGCCGGGGGCAGTGGGATGCCGCCGCGCTCCGCGCCACACTCGTGATCGCGAAACTCACAACGCTTCGCGAGGTCCCGGTGCATAATTTTCCCAACCACTGCAAAACCTGGTGCATCGGGACCGGCTATCTACTTCCCCTGCACGGTAAAGTAGCTAGCGTCGTCGACATTTCTATTAATGAAGTGCGCACAACTTAAACACATTGGCGGAGGATCCCGTTTGATGATGCGGGATCTAAGTTCGGTGAACGGCTCGCCGAACCAGATGTCTTGGAACGAACCCTCGTCTTTTAGAGAGCCAAAAGGTTCTTTGACCCGACAATCAGGATACGGATAAACGGCACCAGATGACGTGATGTACACGCTGTCAAATGGCCGCGCGCAATACAAATATGGAGCGGCAGAACTGTTCGTTGAGAACGAGATACGTCTCTTGGCAATTTCCGCGGTCTCCCCGTCGATATTAAACGCGATCACGTGGAGAGAGGCTTCAAATTCATCCTCTTGCGAGATCATCTCGCGTCTTAGTTGAACCGACCATCCCGCTCGCGAGCGATTGGGATATCCCGGAAATGCTGCTCCTACATCAGGCCGCGAACCATTTATGACAGCGACATCGCAGACTCTGATAAGGCCTCGCTCGTTCAGCAAGGTACGAGGCTCTCCAGGTAGTGCTTCGCGTTCGAGGCTGATTCTACTCAGGCCCTTTCGATCCAGAGCCCATCCTTCGAAATGGACCGCATTCTGTGCATGTACATCCGAGGCTGCTGGTGAATCGACATAACCGAACGGGGTTTTGTGGTTCGTGAATTTAGCAGCGACGCGCCGAGCGAAGCGCCGGAGGAGCTTTTGTTCGTTGGGCCCCACGCCACGGCTCGTGACTTCATCCGATTGGCTGCATGCCGTAGCGGAGCCGAAGAAGTCCGGAAATGCGACGACAGAAACTGTGGAGGATCTATCCGCTCGATCCAGAAAGGCTCTGAAATACTGATTCGCCTTTTCAGGAATGTGCGAAAGAGTTTCATTCTCCATTTGGAGTCCACGCACCATGATCAGATGCCGAGCTGCGATCCATTCGACTCCTAACTCCTCGGCAAGATCAACAAAATTCGGCAATTCCTCGATGTTGCTTCGCATTAAGACGATGTTGAACTGAACGCGCGGAATTTTTTTTCCGAGTTCCGCCTTTCGATCCCTAAGGCGCGCCAGATTTCGCACAAGAGTGTTGAAGCTTCCTCCTCGGCGCACATATTCGTATGTGCTTGCGCTCGGTCCGTCGATGGATACTTGCACCTGGGTGACGTTGTACTTGAGAATGGCCTCGATCACCCGCTCGTCTAATCGTTGTCCGTTCGTAATGAACGACAATTCGGGCACATGGTACTCGGAAGCAATTCGGAGAAGGTCGATAAAGAATGGTGAGGTGAGAGGCTCATTGCCTGCGGATAGTATCAATGTGTGAGCGTGAGGCAGAACCGAGGTGGCCATTCGCCTGAAATCGTCGGGGCTCGTATATTCCGCCGGCCTGTAGAAAACGTCGTCGAATCCAAAATGGCACATCCGACAACGTAAGTTGCATTTGTTTGAGATATCCCAGACTACCTTGATCTTTCGTTCGCCGAACAAGGCAAGCCTGCAAGCTAAATCGGTTAGTGACTCGCCCGCTCCGATATTCGGCGGACGACCAAGCATTTCCTTGCTCATAGTGAGTGCCCATAAATCCCCAAATCTCACACGACCATAGGTCGAGAGAGCCGGGGAGGGCAACTAGCCTTTATGCTGTATCACCCCAAACCTGCTTGAGCTCTTTCTTGGCTTCCTTTATACCATAGTCGCAAGGGTCAATTAGCCCCATACCCGAGACGATGCGGCATCAGTGCCCATCCGTTCTGCGCGTTCTCTGAGCCCGAGATCAGCATCGGTGGAGCGCCAGCGTGAGGCGCGTCCTATTGAAATGCGGGCGGTTGCCTTGACCCTATGAAGAGCATCGGGGCGCCGTCGATTGTTGAGACATTGAAGGCGACGCCGTTTTGCGGGATATCGTCACCGCCGAAATGGAAGTTCGCTGCCGCAAATGCTTGCCTGAGCGTGGCGGCCGCTAGTGTATTGGGAATTGCTACTCCAAAGAGCAACGTTCCTGCCGGCTTCATGGCTCCCGGAGCAACTTGCCATTTTGCCTTGGTGAGAACGTTTGCGATCTGGATTGCCAAGTATAACGCTTCGGGATCACCGTCGGTGTATCGCAAGTTTACTGAGCCTGGCGATTTGGCGAGCGCGCGCTCCAGGCTTTCCGCTTCCTTCGGCGTCAGGGTGCGCCATGCCACGGTGCCTTTGAGCCGCTCAGTCTCGAGTCGAGCAGTTTCCGCTTCCTTCTCTAGCTTAGCGGCGCGTTCGTTCGCGCGGGCCGTTCCTTCCTTCGCGATCTCGGCGTCCGCAATTGCACGTCTGGTTTCGGCTTCGTTGGCTGAGGTGCGCTCATCGGCGAACCTGTCTTTTGCGGCTCCTGTCTGGATGACGCCGTATGTTGCAATCGCTACGGCGAAGGCCCCCGCAAAAAGGAGCCAGTTAAAGGCATCAAACCAAAACGCCGCGCTTTCGGGCGTTGAGAAAGTGAACATGGTCCTCAACTTGTTTATGATCGCAATGACGTTGGTCTGGATTGGCATAATGGTGGAGATGACCAAGCGGGTTGTTGGGAGTTGGGAACGGTACCGAAAGGTTGCGTACCTGCACGCGGTTGGTCAATCTGCCACTCAGTAATGACCGTACTCCCCCTCGGTCGGCCGCTCTCCATCGAAGTCCATGTGAGCGAGCAGGGCGCCGACGCCAAACAGCAGCATGCCGCCAATCCAGATCAGTGCGGAGGCAGCAAGAAGCGCCGAGGTGCCAACACCGATCGAGCCGGTGAGACCGAACAGCGTGCCGGCGTTGAACAACAGTCCAACGACGCCCCACAGCCAGAAAAGAACGATGAGAAATCCCCTTGAGGCGCCATGGTGGCTTCTGAGCCGGAAGGTGCGCTCCCAGCTCTCTTTGCGTTTGAATATCCCCATTGAATCCCCCCAAGCCCTTGCGCGACCATAAGTCGAGCTGGGTAGCGGCGGCAACTAGGCTTTAGGCTCGCCCTTCAGCGCCTGCTGCAGCAGCGAGCGTATTGCAGCCGGCCGGGTTAGCGCCTTTTCTTGCCGCGCTATCCAGTCATCGACCGCAGCGAGGTCGTCGGGTTGTAGGCGAACGCCAACCAGCGTGCCTTTCCCGGTTGCGGGCGGACCTCGCTTCTTCCGTGTTATCACGGTTTGACGCTTCATGGAATCCGTGTTAACACAGTTTCGGGGCCGGTCAAATGAGCCGGACGAAGTGGGGTTATAAATGACTGACCTAAGTGTGAATGCTAGCGCGGGCATCGATCTATCAACGGCTTTCTGCGCATACACGTACTATACCGGCCTGCGGGAAGCTGGCTGCGACCCGATTGTTCGTAAGGGCGGTCTCCACTGGCTTGTCGGCGAGGATTCGACGGGCAACCTCAACACGTGGGCCGCGCATCACGATTTGGATGGTTCTCTTCGGCTCAAACACGCTCGGGCGGCTTGGGCAAATCGGACGTCGGATGACGAGGTCATCCTGCTGGGCGTTCGTCAGTAAGCTGCTGGGACAGCCCGCCTCAGCAATGGGGCTGGCCTTTTTCGCCATTGCCGCAAGAAAAGTACGGGTTTTGACTATGATCCCGGCGGAAACGGCTTACACTGACCGCGTGGCGCGCCATTCTGGCGGCTTGTGCGTCGGCGGTTGCCGACGAGGTAAGCAGAGCAATTGTTCTCAGGGGCGCGCCTTGCCCAATCCAGCCAACGACAACCTTAGGGGAAGCGCCATCCGCTTCCCTGTCGACCCGCGCCTCGTGCCGCCGCAAAAGGCCGCGCGCCGGCTGCACCTCACGGAGTCGGATTTCCTCATCAAGTTATCCGCCCTGCGGCGTATCGGCTTTCCCGTGGCATGCCCTGTGACTGGCCACTACGATCTACGGGCCATTGATGCTTGGCTGGATCGACGCGCCGGTCTTGGTGCGGCGGTTGGTGTGGCTGTTGATGCGCGCGACGTATTCGAGGAGCGGCTGGCGAGCCTTGGGAAACATTAAACTCAAGCATTACGTGGTGCACAAAGGGAAGCATGGCTACTGGCTTCCCACCGCGAAGATGCGCGCCATGGGTTTTGGGATCGTGTCCTGCGGGCACGACGGCCCTGATGCTTGGGCTATCGCCAGAGAATGGGAGGAGCGCTACCAGCGCGCTCGTAAGGGGCTGGAGAAGCCGCCGGCTCGCGTCTATCCGACAGGAAGCGTCGGCGACGGCTTTGAGCGCTTCCGCCGCAGCAACGAATGGAAGTCGAAGCCACCGCGGACCCGCGAAGATTGGGACCGTGGCTGGAAATATATTGATCCTGTTTTCGGCGACGTCGATCCAAAGACCGTCACCTTCGAAATGCTGGACCGCTGGTATGGCCGACTAAAGGTCACGAAGGGCGATGGCGAGGCCGGACGCGCCCTGAAGATCTGGAGGGCGCTGTACAACGTGCTGGCCGGCATGAAGCTCTGCCTGCCCGAGGCCGATCCGTCTCAGATCATCCGCAAGACTGGCGTGCCTGGCCGCACCGAGACCTGGAGCGAGGGCGAGGTTGTTCGCCTCGTCAAGGAAGGGTGGCGCACCGGCTATCGAGGGCTGGCCTGTATCATCGCCATTGCGTGGGATACGGGCTTTGCTCCAGTGGACGCCCGCACGCTGACACCCGCTCAAGCCGTTACCAGCGGCACCGACATGGCGTTTACCAGCGACCGGGCAAAGACCGGCGAACCGGCCATAGGCACGCTCACAGCCCGCTCGCAGCGGCTTGTGGAGGCATACGTCGCTGGGCTGGATTATGATCTACACGACGAGGCGCCGATCTTTCGGACCAAGGGCTTCAAGCCTACTGGAAAGGGCGGCCGGCCTCGGCTTCCGGTTCCATACACAAAAGATTCGCTGATCGACGATTTCGCGGATCTGCGCCGGGCTGTTTTCGGCAAGGGCGAGACGCGCCGACTCATGGACATGCGCCGGACAGGGGCGGTCGAAGCGAACGCCGGAGGGGCGTCCGTCGAGGCCATTGCCGCCAAGATGGCGAACAGCATCGACCAAAACCGGAAGCTGCAGAAGACCTACATGCCAGTTAACATTGCGGCGGTTCGGGCCGCGGATGAGGCGCGCAGAATCGGCCGGAGACTGCTCGGTTCGGAACAGAACAAGCTCAGAAAGTTGAAACTCGGTGGTGGGGAAAGTTGAAACTGAGGGGGTTACCCACCGCTAAGCCATTGAAACGATGGCGCGAGAGACGGGGCTCGAACCCGCGACCTCCGGCGTGACAGGCCGGCGCTCTAACCAACTGAGCTACTCCCGCGTGACGCGTATGTGTCCGCGCGGAACGAGGGGGGACTTAAAGGGGGGACATGGTGAAGTCAAGGACGTTGCGTTCACGGGGAGCAAACGCCTGCTGGAGCGGGGCGGGACCGTATCGCTACGGTTCGAACGGCTGGCTCCGGGCGCCGAATCAATCAATGGTGATGCAAGCTCCACGGGCTATTTCCGAGGACAATTGGCTTGACCGTCGGCTCGCGCGCCTTCCAGGCCGGCGCGGATTTCGCGATGTTGCTGGCTGCGCGCAAATACTGATGGGACAACGTCGGCGCCAGGATTCAGCAACACTCCGGCGGCAGTCGGCTCGGAGTTTTTGGCCTCAATTCTTCAGAGATCGGCCAAAAGCAAAAGGCCGCCCTGAAGGGCGGCCGTTTTGTCTCAAACCGGACCTTTTTCCGCAATCAGCGGATCGTCGAGGCGCCCGAGCTCGTGACCGCCACCGGCTTGCCGGCCTTGATCACGTGGGTGGACTGGGCGGTCTGGCTGTAATCGGCGTTGGTGCGGGCTGCGATCCCGAAGGCGGCCACTGCGATGCCGGCCACCAGCGCCACCACCACGATCTTCAGGTGGGTACCCCGATCTGCAGAGTGAATTGAGTGGTTCATCCGAGCCTCCCGACGGGCTTTGGCGCCGTCTGTAGGCCGATGTCTTAAGGAGCATCTGTTTCCGCATCGTTTCGCCGGTTCGGCAAAATGGTTTCATCCGGCCATTTCAGGACGGCTTGAGTGGTTTTACCTGCCGCGTAATCGCGGGGGCCAATTCCCTTCGCCATGATCGTTTCCATCGGCCGCGAGCGATCCGGCAAGGGAGAAGCACCATGAACCGTCGAACCGTCCTTGAGGCCACGTTGCTTGGGACCGCCTTTGCGGCGTCGGGCGCCAGCGCGCCAGTGGCCGCAGCCCAGGAGACTGCGCGGCCGCCCTATGTAATGGCCAGGGACGGCACAAAGCTGTTCGTGCAGGACTGGGGCAGCGGGCCACCGGTGCTGCTGCTCTCGGCCTGGACCTTCGACGCCAGTAGCTGGGGCAGCCAGATTGCGGCCCTTAACGAGAAGGGCTTCCGCTGCGTTGCGCCCGACCGGCGCGGGCATGGCCGGTCCGAGATGCCGTCTTCGGGTTATGATTTGGAGACGCTGACCGATGACGTCGCTGCGGTGATCAAGGCGCGCGACCTGCGCGATGTGACGCTGGTGGGCTTCTCGATGGGGACGGCCGAGGCGGTGAACTATCTCGGCCGGTACGGATCGGACCGGATCGCAAGGCTGGTGCTGGTCGCGCCGACGACGCCGTTCCTGGTCAAGACCGAGGACAATCCGGATGCGGTCCCGAAGGCGATGATCGAGGCGGACAACGCGGCGGTCGCGCGCGACTTCGCGAAATGGATCGCGGCGAACGAAGCGCCGTTCTTCACCCCTGACACGCCCGAGATCACGCGGACCTGGATCCGCGAGATGATGCTGAGCGTGCCGCTCCCGGTGGCGCTGGCGTGCCGCAAGACCACCGCGTTCGCCGATCTGCGCGCGGCTGCCGCCAGGATCGATCGGCCGACGCTGATCCTCCATGGCGACAAGGACGCCAGCGCGCCGCTGCCATTGACGGGCGCCAAGACCGCAAAGCTGATCAAGGGCAGCAAGCTGATTGTCTATGAGGGCGCACCGCATCCGCTGCCGCTGACGCACAGCGAGCGGCTGATGGCGGACATGCTCGCCTTCATGAGCGCGTAAGCGCGCTCAGCTCGCCCGCTCGATGTCGGCGCGGATGGTCCGCGCCGCCCAGACGAACAGCAGGGCGCCGAGAGTGGTCGTGACCGCCGCCGAGAGCAGAGAATAGCGCACCGCGTCGGCGCCGTAGCTGCCTTTCAGCGCGTCGTTGACCACGCCGACCGCGAGCGGACCGACGCCCTGGCCGAAGCAGGTCGCGGTGAGCGCGATCAGGGCAGAGGCGAGCGCGCGCATGCTTGGCTTCGCCACCGTCTGCGCGATCGCGAAGATCGGCCCGAGATGGAAGCCGACCAGGAACGAGGTCAGCGCCAGCATCGCCACCATCATCGCAAAATCCTGCGTCAGCATGCACAGCGCAAAGACGGGGCCGGCGAGGCCTGAGGTGATCGCCGGCGCCCACAGCTTCCAGCGGTCGTCGCGGCGGCTCACTTGCGCCACGACGAAGCCGCCGAGCAGGGTGCCGGCCATGCCGGCGAGCCCCTTGAACGTGCCGGCATAGGTGCCGATCTCGGCGCTCGACAGATGATGCACGCGCGCCAGGAACGGCGGGATCCAGGCCGCCGTCGCATAGTTCGTGTAGGTGGTGAGACAGAAGCCGATCAGCACGATGATGAAGCTTTGCTGGGAGGCGAGGAAGCGCAGCGTCGGCCCGAGCGGCTCGGGCACGAAGCTTTCCTGCATCGCGCCACGCTTCGGCTCCGAGATCGTCAGCCACAGGATCAATGCGAGCAGGATGCCCGGCACGCCCGCGACATAGAAGGCCATTCGCCAGCCATAGTGCTGGTTGATGGTGCCGCCGACGAAATAACCGAGGAAGACGCCGAGATAGGTGCCGATGGCGTAGATGCCGAGCGCGCGCGGGCGCTCGTTCTTGGCAAAGAGATCGGCGACTATCGATTGCGAGGCGGGGGAGCCGGCGGATTCGCCGATGCCGACGCCGATCCTGGCAAAGGCCAGCGCGGTCACGCTCGAGGCCATGCCGCACAGCGCCGTCATCGCGCTCCAGAACGCGAGCGCCAGCGCCACGATGTTGCGGCGGTTGAGCCGGTCGGCGACGCGCGCGATGGGGATTCCGAGCAGGGAATAGAACAGCGCGAAGCCGAAGCCTGCGAGCAGGCCCATCATGGTGTCGCTGAGCTGAAACTCTTTCTTGATCGGCTCGATCAGGACGTTGAAGATCGTGCGGTCGAGAAAGTTCAGCGCGTAGATGACGGTAAGCAGCCCCAGCACATAGTAGCGCCGCGCCGACGGCGTTGCCGCGGCGGCCGTTTGCACCGGCACCTGTGACGTGACATCGACCATCGCTTCCCCCAATTTGTCTTTGTTATCTTTATGGGTCCAGCCCTTATTGGGGCCGGTTGATTAGCCTTCTCGAATGTAGTTCCCCGCTTCGAACTCGACCGGCGCAACGTTTGCGTCGAATGAGACACCGACGGGGTCGCGGCCCGCTTCCATCGCCTCGAGCTGGTCGCCCAGCATGCGCCGGATCATCAGGATGCCGCGGTCGCTCTGGCCGAAATGCTCCTCGGAATGCACCGTCACCGGGCCCTGGCCGACCTGGGCTTCGTAATCGCCCGGGAATTGCTGGTGGTCTTGCTCCGTCATGTCCCACCAGAATTTTCCGTTGAACTTCGAGCGCATGCGGCCGATGTCGCCGGAAGTTTTGACGCGACCGGCGACATAGATGCGGAACGAGGTGTCGTCGATCGGCAGCGTCCAGCCGATCGATTCCACGCGGGCGAACTGCGCAACGCGCGGGTTCGGCACGACGCGCAGAGTGGGGAGGGCGGCTTCGGTGACGCGGTAAAATACACGGCCGTCGTCCTGCTTGCGGATCGAGCGCACGGCGATGCCGCGCGGTGTCTTGTCGAACTTCACCTCCGGCATCGAGGCCATCATGTTAGTGAATTGCGGCCCCGAGAACGAGCCGTGCAGCACCGGCACGTGGTAGGGATCGACCACGTTCTCGAAATGCTGCAGCCAGTTGCAGGGGATGACCGCGGGCCCGCCGCCGCCGATCGAGGAATCGTCGGCCTCGACGAACTCGCCCTCGTCCATGTTTTCGAGGCACTCGTAGCGCGGCAGCACCGGGCGTTTCTCGGCCGGGCCCATATAGGCAAAGATCAACCCGTAGCGCTCCTCGACCGGGTACCATGGCTGGCGCACCTTGTCCTTGAACTGGCCGCCGTCGGGCTCGCAGGGCTGCTCCAGGCAATGGCCCTCGGTGTCGAACTTCCAGCCGTGATAGCAGCAGCGGATGCCGTCCTCCTCGACCTTGCCGTAATAGAGCGTGGTGCCGCGATGGCAGCAGCGGGCGTGGAGGAGGCCGACGCAGCCGTGCTTGTCGCGAAACAGGATCAGATCCTCGCCGAGCGCGCGCACCTTCTTCGGCGTGTCGGTGGCGTCGCTGGTGAGCCCGACCGGATGCCAGTAGCGGCGGAGCAGCTCCCCCATCGGCGTGCCGCGCGCAACAGAGGTGAGCTCGGTGCGCGTCTGCGCCGGCTTCATCGCATAGGCCGTGCCGAGATCGCGATCCCGCTGGGTGATGGTCATGCTTGTTCCTCCCGCCGCAGGCCTTGGTGGCCGGGTCGTTTCTGGTGCGGTGACCCCAGTGAAAAATAATTCGATGACAATGTCAACGATCTTCCTGAGTGTGTCTTAATTGCATTTCGATCAGGCTGGCGAGGTTGCGCTACCAAGGCTTGGCACGTCCTGGCTTTCTTGGCAGAGGTGGACCATGAGCCAGACATCGAGCAGGGACGGACGCGCATCGTCCGATACGGACGACAATCACTCGCCGGCGCCGATCACCGTGATGCTGTCGTCACGGCTGATGGTGCTGGCCAACCTGCTCAAGCGCGGTGCGATCCTGCGCTACAAGCGCCTGGCCGGACTGTCCTCGGTCGAGTTCGGTCTGGTTGCCTCGCTCGGCCGGCGACCGCCGATGAGCGTGGCGCGGCTCGCCGAGGCCGTCGGTCAGGACAAGGGCCAGATCAGCCGTGCGCTGGCTGAACTGGTCTCGCGCAAGCTGATCGCGAAGTCCGAGAATCCCAAAGATAGCCGCGAGGTGCTGGTGTCGCTGACGCCGGCCGGGCTCGCCGCGCATGACGCGATCGTCCAAGGCGCACAGGAACGCAACCGGATGCTGCTCGCGCAATTGAGCAATGACGAGTTGGAGACGTTGCTTGCGCAAATCGATCGTCTCACCGCGACGGCGGAAGCGATGCTCGAAGCCGAGAAGGTTTCGCGCTGATCGCGCAGCAATCTCCGGAAATATTCGAGTGCTTCTAAGAGACTCTCTAAGAGTCGTTCTAAGAGCCTTTCAATTAGCGATATCGCGCGCGCTCCCCTAAGCGTCACCCAATCGCATGCCGTCCCGGGACAGGCGGCATGACGCATCATGTTGCACTTTTGGGGTGGCGCGTTGAACAGTCTTGGAATGCTGCGGTTGGCCGTGTTGGCGACCGCGTCCGCTTTGGTTTTGATGCCGCAGGTATCGCTTGCACAATCGCCGGCGCAGAGTGGCGCGCAGAGCCTGCCGCCGGTGAACGTGGCTGCACCGGAGCAGCGCCGCCGCGCGGCCGTCCGCGCACCGCGCCGGACCCAAAGCCCGGTGCAGACGGCCGACAGCCGGAAACCGCAGCCACAGCGCAACGTCGGAATCGTCGAGACGCCACGTGGACCGGTGCAAGGTTACGTCGCTCATCGCAGCTCGTCCGGCACCAAGACCAACACGCCGATCATGGAGACGCCGCAGTCGGTCTCGGTGATCGGCGCCGAGCAGATCCGCGACCAGAAGCCGAACAAGCTCGATGAAGTGCTGCGCTACACCGCCGGCGTGCGCGCCGGCACCTTTGGCGCTGACACCCGCAACGACTGGTGGCTGATCCGCGGCTTCAAGTCCGACGACGTCGGGCTGTTCCTCGACGGCATGCAGCTGTTCTACACGTCCTATGCAAGCTGGAAGCTGCAGCCGCCGAACATGGAGCGCGTCGAGGTGCTGCGCGGTCCGTCGGCCGTACTCTATGGCGGATCGAGCCCGAGCGGCATCGTCAACGTCATCAGCAAGATGCCGCCGGCCGAGCCGGTTCGCTACATCGAGACCGGCGTCAACAATTTCGGCAACGCCTATGTCGGCTTCGATGTCGGTGGCCCCGTCGCGATGCAGTCCCAGGACGGCAAGCTGTTCTACCGCGTCGTCGGCCAGGTCCAGAACGGCAACACGCAGGTCAACTTCACGCCCGACAACAACTACTTCATCGCGCCGTCCTTCACCTGGAAGCCGGATGCCGACACCACCTTCACGGTGCTGGCCTCGGCCTCGAAGCAGGACACCCGCGGCATCAACTTCCTGCCCTATCAGGGCACGGTGACCAACGCGCCGTTCGGCAAGATTCCGACCAGCTTCTTCGCGGGCGATCCCAACGTCGACAAGTTCACGCGCGAGCAGGAGATGCTCGGCTACCAGTTCGAGCGCAATCTCACCGACGATCTGACGTTCCGGCAGAACGCGCGGTTTGCGCATATCGACTTGACCTATCGCGGCTTCGTCGGCAATGGCTGGGACAATATCAACACGGCCACAATGGCCCGTTACAATTGGTTTGCGAAGAACACCGCCAACCAGGCCGATCTCGACAATCAGCTCGAGTACCGCTTCAACACCGGCCCGGTGAAGCACACGATGCTGTTCGGGGTCGATCTGAAGGGCTATCAGATCGACGACTACCAGGCGTTCAACTTCGGCACGGTGCCGTCCATCAACGTCTTCAGTCCCTCCTACGGTCTCGACATTCCACTCACGGGCGCGCCGTTCCGCAACTTCCTGCTGACGCAGAAGCAGGCCGGCACCTACGTCCAGGACCAGATGAAGCTCGGCAATTTCACGCTGGTGCTGAGCGGCCGCAATGACTGGGTCGAGACGACGCAGGCCGCCCGCGACACCGGCGCAAACATTGCCCAACGCGACGACAGCAGGTTCAGCGGGCGCGCCGGGCTGATCTACAACTTCGACAACGGCATCGCGCCCTACGTCTCCTATTCGACGAGCTACAATCCGATCATCGGGCTCAACGCGCAGAACCAGCTGTTTCTGCCGGAGACCGCCAAGCAGGCCGAGGTCGGCGTGAAGGTCGCGCCCAAGGGATTTGACGGCTATTTCACCGCGTCGCTGTTCGACCTGAAGCGCCAGAATGTGGCGACCACCGATCCGTCGAATGTCCTGCTGCAAAACCAGACCGGTGAGGTGACGTCGCGCGGCATCGAGCTCGAAGCGGTGGCCAACGCCACCAAGGAACTGAAGTTCATCGGCGCGTTCACCGCCTATCATCTCTTCACCAGCAAGGACCTCGATCCGACCCTGATCGGCAAGACGCCGACCAACACGCCGGAGATGCTGATCTCGGGCTGGGCGGACTACACCTTCAAGGACGGACCGCTCGAGGGATTTGGTTTCGGCGGCGGCGTGCGTTATGTCGGCGCGTCCTGGGCCGACACCGCCAACACTCTGGAAGTTCCCGCGGTGGTGCTTGGAGATCTCGCGGTCCATTACGAATGGCAGAACTGGCGTACGGCCATCAACGTGGTCAACCTGACCGACAAGATTTATGTCGCCAGCTGCGCGTCGGCATCGTCCTGCTTCTACGGCGACCGCCGCCGCATCACCGCGAGCCTCGCCTACAAATGGTGAGCGCAGGCGAGGGGAGGGCATCGTGAAGGCGCGCACGGTCCGGCTCTGGTCCATGGTCCACACCTGGACCAGCCTGATCTCGACCCTGTTCCTGCTTTTGCTCTGCCTGACCGGCCTGCCGCTGATCTTCCATCACGAGATCGATGAGCTCCTGGGCTACGCCCCCCAGCCCGAAGCTCATGCGAGCGCGGCGCGCGCGACGCCCCAAGTCGTCGCCGGCGCCGCGCTCGCCGCCGATCCCGGCCGCGTCCTGCAATATGTTTCCTGGGACAAGGACGAGCCCGGGATCGTAACGGCCTTCACCAACAGCGCGCCCGATGGTGCGCCTGACAACGCGACCGTGCGTGCCTTCGACGCGGTCTCGACCAAGCTGCTCGGGCCGGTCGGCGTCGGGCCGATGCTGATCGTGCTCAAGCTGCACACCGACATGTTCGCCGGCCAGGCCGGAAAGTTGTTCCTCGGCGCGATGGGGCTGCTGTTCGCTGTGGCGATTGTCTCCGGCGTGGTGCTGTACTGGCCGTTCACCCGCCGCCTGCGCTTTGCCACCATCCGTGACGGCGCCGCGCGCCGCGTCCGCTGGCTCGACTGGCACAATCTGATCGGCGTGGTGACGGTGGCCTGGGCGCTGGTCGTGGGCTTGACCGGCGCCGTCAACACCTGGGCCGAGCTGATGCTCAACCAGTGGAAGGCGACCGAGCTCGCCAGCATGGTCGCGCCCTATGCCGGCAAGCCGCCGCCGGTAAGTCTCGCCTCGCTCGATGATGTCGTCGTGCGCGCCAGGCAGGCTGCGCCCGGCATGGAGGTCGCCTTCATCGCCTTCCCGGGCACGCCGTTCACGTCCTCGCACCATTTCGCCGCTTTTATGCGTGGCGACACGGCTTTGACCGCGCCCCTGCTCAAGCCGGTGCTGCTCGACGGCGAAACCGGGGAGGTCGCGGATATCAGGGCGCTGCCACTTTACCTTCAGGCGCTGCTGATCTCCCAGCCGCTGCATTTCGGCGATTATGGCGGGATGCCGCTCAAGGTGATCTGGGCCGCGCTCGACGCGCTCACCATCGTTGTGATCGGCAGCGGCCTCTATCTCTGGGTGGCACGGCGGCGCAAGCGTGCCCCTGCCAAAGCCGAAACATTCGCCAGACGAGCCCGGGTCCCGTCGTGATGCATGGCTTCTCTGACCGCGCGCGCCTGTGGACACGTGTCTTTGCTGCACCTGGCCTGCTCGCGGCCGCGACCATCACCGGTCTCCTGGCTGCATTGCTGTGGGGAACGGTCGGCCAGTATGTCGCCTGGGTGACAGTAGGAGCGCCGGTCGCGGTCGTTGCCTGGGTTTGGGTGCGCCGGCGGCCCCAAAAAACCGGGCCATTTTCGCCGACGATGCGCGGCAAATAGCCGGCGCCGCCTGTGCGCCGCAATCTTAGAACGGCTGCCCTGCAAAACTGTGGCCGCCCTTGCTGGGTTTGCCGATCTGCTCCATACCAGCGTGGGGTGATTCCGGGATTTCTACCGTGCCGGGGGCGGCAAAGGGCCTGAAAAGAGCGTGTCTTGCGCCCATTGGTGCACTGCGCTAAGGCTCAGAACAATTCCAAATCGGACGAATCCGTGGCTGTCCCGAGGCTGCGGGAAAAAGGGCTCGCCATGAGCGGCATTCTACAGAACTATCTTCCACTCGTCGTCTTTATAGGGGTAGCTGCTATCATCGGCCTGGTGCTGCTGATCGCGCCCTTCATCGTGGCGTTCCAGCAGCCGGACCCGGAAAAGCTGTCGGCGTATGAGTGCGGTTTCAACGCCTTCGACGACGCCCGCATGAAGTTCGACGTCCGCTTCTATCTGGTCGCGATCCTCTTCATCATCTTCGACCTCGAGGTGGCGTTTCTGTTTCCCTGGGCGGTGGCGTTCGGCAAGCTTGGTGCGACCGGCTTCTGGTCCATGCTGGTGTTCCTCGCCGTGCTGACGGTCGGCTTCGCCTATGAATGGAAGAAAGGCGCACTCGAATGGGATTGAACCCTGCACCATCAGCTGGCCCGATCGTAACGCCGGCCCCCAAGGGCATCCTGGATCCGTCGACCGGCAAGCCGGTCGGGGCCAATGATCCGTTCTTCCTCGAGGTCAATCACGAGCTGTCCGACAAAGGCTTCTTCGTGGCCGCGACCGACGACCTCATCACCTGGGCCCGTACCGGCTCGCTGATGTGGATGACCTTCGGTCTCGCCTGCTGCGCGGTCGAGATGATGCAGGTGTCGATGCCGCGCTACGACGTCGAGCGTTTCGGCTTCGCCCCGCGTGCCTCGCCGCGCCAGTCCGACGTGATGATCGTCGCCGGCACGCTGACCAACAAGATGGCGCCGGCGCTGCGCAAGGTCTACGACCAGATGCCCGAGCCGCGCTACGTCATCTCGATGGGCTCCTGCGCCAATGGCGGCGGCTATTATCACTATTCCTACTCGGTCGTGCGCGGCTGCGACCGCATCGTGCCGATCGACATCTACGTGCCGGGCTGCCCGCCCACGGCGGAAGCGCTGCTCTACGGCGTGTTGCTGCTGCAGAAGAAGATCCGCCGCACCGGCACCATCGAACGCTAAGGTTTTACGTCATGGACGACGCCAAGCTCGACGCCCTGGGGCAGACGATCGTGAGCGCGCTTCCGGGCGCCGCCCTCGGTCACTCTGTCGCCTTCAACCAGCTCACGGTTGATGTCGAGGCCAGCAAGATCGTCGAGGTGGTCACGTACCTCCGCGACGATCCGAACTGCCGTTTCGTCAACTTCACCGACATCACGGCGGTGGACTATCCGGATCGCGAGAAGCGTTTCGACGTGATTTATCACTTCCTGTCACCGACCCTGAACGCCCGCATCCGCCTCAAGGCCCAGGCCGACGAGACCACGCAGGTGCCGTCGCTGATCGAGGTGTTCCCCGGTGCCGACTGGTTCGAGCGCGAGGCCTATGACCTCTACGGCGTGTTCTTCGTCGGCCATCCTGACATGCGCCGGCTGCTTACCGATTACGGTTTCGAGGGCCATCCGCTGCGCAAGGATTTCCCGCTGACCGGCTTCCTCGAGGTCCGCTACGACGACCAGGAGAAGCGCGTGGTGTACGAGCCGGTGCGCCTCAACCAGGAATTCCGCAAGTTCGACTTCCTCTCGCCGTGGGAGGGGGGCGACTATCCGGTCCTTCCGGGGGATGAGAAGGCGGGGCCGAAGAGCTGATCATGAACGAACAATCGCAAGATCTACGTAACTTCACCATTAATTTTGGTCCGCAGCATCCGGCGGCGCACGGCGTGTTGCGTCTGGTGCTGGAGCTCGACGGCGAAGTCGTTGCCCGCGTCGATCCCCATATCGGCCTGCTTCACCGCGGCACCGAAAAGCTGATCGAGCAGAAGACCTATCTCCAGGCGATCCCGTATTTCGACCGGCTCGATTACGTCGCGCCGATGAACCAGGAGCACGCCTTCTGCCTCGCGGCCGAAAAGCTGCTTGGCATCCAGGTGCCGCGCCGCGGCCAGCTGATCCGAGTGCTCTATTGCGAGATCGGCCGCATCCTGTCGCATCTGCTCAATGTCACCACGCAGGCGATGGACGTCGGCGCGCTGACCCCGCCGCTGTGGGGCTTTGAAGAGCGCGAGAAGCTGATGGTGTTCTACGAGCGCGCCTCGGGCAGCCGCATGCACGCAGCCTTCTTCCGCGTCGGCGGCGTGCATCAGGACCTGCCGCAGAAGCTGGTCGATGACATCGAGGCCTGGTGCGATCCGTTCCTGAAAGTGGTCGAGGACCTCGACCGCCTGCTCACCGCCAACCGCATCTTCAAGCAGCGCAACGTCGACATCGGCGTGGTGTCGCTGAAGGAAGCCTGGGAGTGGGGCTTTTCGGGCGTCATGGTGCGCGGCTCGGGCGCGGCCTGGGACCTGCGCAAGTCGCAGCCCTATGAGTGCTATGCCGAGATGGATTTCGACATTCCGATCGGCAAGAACGGCGACTGCTACGACCGCTATCTGATCCGCATGGAAGAGATGCGCCAGTCGGTGCGCATCATGAAGCAGTGCATCCAGAAGCTGAACGCAGCCGATGGGCAGGGCCCCGTCGTCGTCGAGGACAACAAGGTCGCGCCGCCGCGCCGTGGCGAGATGAAGCGCTCGATGGAAGCGCTGATCCACCACTTCAAGCTCTACACCGAAGGCGTTCGCGTGCCGGAAGGCGAAGTCTACGCCGCGGTCGAGGCGCCCAAGGGCGAGTTCGGCGTCTATCTGGTCTCCGACGGTAGCAACAAGCCCTACAAGTGCAAGATCCGCGCGCCGGGCTTTGCGCATCTGCAAGCGATGGACCACATCTGCCGCGGCCATCTGCTCGCCGACGTCTCGGCCATTCTCGGTTCGCTCGACATCGTGTTCGGAGAGGTCGATCGGTGATGGCGCAGGCGCCAATCCAGTTTGACCGTGCCTCGGGGGCCCTTGAAGGGGCCAACCTGTGGGAGCGGACGGCTGCCTTGGCGCTGGTGACGGGATCGAAGATCTCGTCGCACTTCTCCCATATGGGCTACATCGCCTGCGCCAATCTGCTGCGGAAAACGCTGCCCGAGCGCAACATCGCGATCAAGCTCAACCCGGACGCCGTGTTCGAGTTCCCTTACGGCGACGGCTACTGGAGCAAGCTGCTCAACCGCTCCTATTGCTACGAGGACGAGCTGGAGCTGTTGTTCGCCGACTCCATCGACGTCGACTACACGCTGCTCGATTGCGGCGCCAATTACGGCTACTGGTCGGTTCTGGTCTCGAGCAAGCCGTTCGGCTCGCACAAGGCGATCGCGATCGAGCCGTCGGGCCAGAACTACCCGAAGCTCGCGAATAACGCCCGCATCAACGGCAGCCGCTTCGAGACCATGAAATGCGCGATCGGCGCGACACGCGGCACCGCGCGGCTGTCGGGCACCAAGCACGAGGCCTTCAGCATCGCCGGCGCTCCCTCGGATGGCGGCGAGGACGTGCCCGTTCTCGCGCTCGACAATCTCATCGACGACGGCAAGGTCGCAGCCAGCGGCAAATATCTGATCAAGCTCGACGTCGAGGGCGTCGAGATCGAGGCGATCAGGGGCGGCGCGCGGCTGCTCCAGACCGACAGCGTCATCATGTGCGAGGAGCACGGCAGCGACCGCTCTCATGCGGTGTCGCGCTACATCCTCGAGCAGACCCCGCTGAAGCTGATCGTGCTCGATCCGCGCACCAACCGGCTTGAGACGGTGAGCGATCTGTCGATCCTCGACCGCATCAAGGTCTCGACCCACGTCGGCTACAACGTTTTCGGCACCGCAAGCGCATTCTGGCAGGACAGGATCAATGTCCTGAATGCGAAACCCGCGCGCCGCATGCAGTGAGAGATAAGAAATGTCCGTTCGCCGATTAGCACCGAAGGAAGTCCAGCCCGCGAGCTTTGCGTTCACGGACGAGAACCTTGCCTTCGCCAAGCAGCAGATCGCGAAATATCCGGCCGGCCGGCAAGCCTCCGCCGTCATCGCCATCCTCTGGCGCGTCCAGGAGCAGCATGAGGGCTGGGTCTCGGAAGCCGCGATCCGCGCCGTCGCCGATCTGCTCGACATGCCCTATATCCGCGTGCTCGAGGTCGCGACCTTCTACACGATGTTCCAGCTCGCTCCGGTCGGCAAGAAGGCCCACGTCCAGGTCTGCGGCACCACGCCGTGCCGCCTGCGCGGCGCCGAAGACCTGATCCACGTCTGCGAGAGCCGCATCCATCACGATCCCTTCCATCTCTCCAAGGACGGCAATTTCAGCTGGGAAGAGGTGGAGTGCCTGGGCGCCTGCGTGAATGCGCCGATGGTGCTGATCGGCAAAGACACCTATGAGGACCTGACCAAGGAAACCTTCGGCAAGGTGCTCGACGGCTTCGCCTCGGGCAATCCGCCGAAGCCCGGTCCGCAGAACGGCCGCCAGTTCTCCGCGCCGGCGGGTGGGCCGACCACGCTGAAGGAGACCACCTGATGGATCTTCCGTCTCAGGCGAACCGGGGGAGCGAAGCCGTGAAGAAATGGGGCTTCGTCGCCATGCATGCCGCGCTTGCGGCCGCCTTCATGTTCCTGCTGCAGCGCTTCGTGATGAACGCGACGCAGGAAACCAGTCTGCTCTGGGCGCTGGCCTTCGCCGTCTGCGCCGCCGGGCTTGCCTACAAGCAGGCCAATCGTTGATCGGAAAGCACTGATATGCTCGAGGACAAGGACCGCATCTTCAAGAACCTCTACGGCCTCCACGATTGGGGGCTCGAAGGTGCGCGGCGCCGCGGCGCCTGGGATGGCACGAAGAATATCATCGACAAGGGCCGCGACTGGATCATCAACGAGATGAAGGCGTCGGGCCTGCGCGGCCGCGGCGGCGCCGGCTTCCCGACCGGTCTGAAGTGGTCCTTCATGCCGAAGGAATCGACCGACGGTCGTCCGAGCTACCTCGTCGTCAACGCCGACGAGTCCGAGCCCGGCACCTGCAAGGATCGCGAGATCATGCGGCACGATCCGCATCTGCTGGTCGAGGGCTGCCTGATCGCGAGCTGCGCGATGAACGCGCACGCCTGCTACATCTATGTCCGCGGCGAGTTCATCCGCGAGCGCGAGCATCTCCAGGCCGCGATCGACCAGGCCTATGAGGCCAAGCTGGTCGGCAAGGACAACATCAATGGCTGGCCGTTCGACATCTATGTCGCGCACGGCGCCGGTGCTTACATCTGCGGCGAAGAGACCGCACTGCTCGAAAGCCTCGAGGGCAAGAAGGGCCAGCCGCGCCTGAAGCCGCCGTTCCCGGCCAATGTCGGCCTGTTCGGCTGCCCGACCACCGTCAACAACGTCGAATCGATCGCTGTCGCGCCCGACATCCTGCGCCGTGGCGCCGCCTGGTTCGCCGGCATCGGCCGTCCGAACAATGTCGGCACCAAGCTGTTCTGCATCTCCGGTCATGTCGAGCGGCCCTGCAACGTCGAAGAGGCCATGGGGATTCCGTTCCGTGAGCTGATCGACAAGCACTGCGGCGGCATTCGCGGCGGCTGGGACAACCTCAAGGCCGTGATCCCCGGCGGCTCGTCGGTGCGCATGGTGCCGGCGGAGCAGATCATCGATACGCCGATGGATTTCGATTCCTTAAGCAAGCTGCGCTCGGGCCTCGGCACCGCGGCCGTGATCGTGATGGACAAGTCGACTGACTTGATCCGCGCCATTGCCCGCATCTCCTATTTCTACAAGCACGAGAGCTGCGGCCAGTGCACGCCGTGCCGCGAGGGCACCGGCTGGATGTGGCGCGTGCTCACCCGCATGGCCGAGGGCCGCGCCCACAAGCGCGAAATCGACATGCTGCTCGAGGTAACAAAACAGGTCGAAGGCCACACCATCTGCGCGCTCGGCGACGCAGCCGCCTGGCCGATCCAGGGCCTGATCGCGCATTTCCGTCATGAGATCGAAGCGCGCATCGACCAGTATTCGCACAAGGCCGACATCGACGATGCCGGCGTCCGCGATCCCGAGAACATGGTCGCGGCGGAGTAAATATCGATGTCGCAACCGAGCTCCTGGTGGCAGAGATACGGAACGCTGGCGCAGATGGCGCAGGCGAGCGTCGCGCTGCTCGGCTTCGTTGCGATCCTGTTCCAGATCAACGAGATCCGCACCGGCAACCGCGCCGCCAGCGCGCGTCAGGCTTTTCTTGGTTACACCGACCTGGCGTTCAAGAATCCGAAGTTTGCGCAACCGGACTACGAGAAAATCAAGGCCAGCGACCGCGACGAGCAGGTTCAGTACGAGAGCTTCGTCACTTACTTGCTTTACGCCTGCGAGGAAGCGATCAGCGCGTTCTCCGGAAAGGGCGAGTGGCTGGCGTCCTGCGACTATGACCTGAAGCCGCATCTGCCGTTCCTGTGCGAGAAGAGCGCCGCGCAGCCGGCCTATCTGGCCACCTACGGCACCGAGACCCAGCAATGGATCAAGGCCTCGCTGAAGGCGGCCAGCATTACACCGCCAGATTGCAAGCTGGGAAAGACTTGAGACCGCAATGACCAAACTCATCATCGACGGCAAAGAGATCGATGTCCCCGCCGAGTACACGCTGCTTCAGGCGTGCGAGGCGGCCGGCGCCGAGATTCCACGCTTCTGCTATCACGAGCGGCTGTCGATCGCCGGCAATTGCCGGATGTGCCTCGTCGAGGTGAAGGGCGGTCCGAAGCCGGTCGCAAGCTGCGCCTGGGGCGTGCGCGACTGCCGTCCGGGTCCGAAGGGCGAGCCACCCGAGATCTCGACGCGTTCGCCGATGGTGAAGAAGGCACGCGAAGGCGTGATGGAGTTCCTTCTGATCAACCATCCGCTGGATTGCCCGATCTGCGACCAGGGCGGCGAGTGCGACCTGCAGGACCAGGCGATGGGCTATGGTGTCGACACCAGCCGCTTCGCCGAGAACAAGCGCGCGGTCGAGGACAAATATCTCGGCGCGCTGGTCAAGACCTCGATGAACCGCTGCATCCAGTGCACGCGCTGCGTCCGCTTCTCGGCGGAAGTCGCAGGCGCCCCAGAGATGGGCGCGACGGGGCGCGGCGAGGACATGGAGATCACGACCTATCTCGAGCACGCGCTGACGTCGGAATTGCAGGGCAATCTCGTCGACATCTGCCCGGTCGGCGCGCTGACCTCGAAGCCCTATGCCTTCGCGGCGCGTCCGTGGGAGCTCGGCAAGACCCAGTCGATCGACGTCATGGACGGCGTCGGTTCCGCGATCCGCGTCGATACCCGCGGCCGTGAGGTGATGCGCGTGCTGCCGCGCATCAATGAGGCGGTGAACGAGGAGTGGATCTCGGACAAGACCCGCCACGTCGTCGACGGCCTGCGCACCCAGCGGCTCGACCGGCCCTATATCCGCGAGGCCGGCAAGCTGCGTGCGGCAAGCTGGCCCGAGGCCTTCGCTGCGATCGCCGCGAAGGCGGCGCGTACCGACGGCAAGCGCATCGGCGCGATCGCTGGCGACCTCGCCGGCGTCGAAGAGATGTTCGCGATGAAGGATCTGCTTGCTAAATTCGGTTCGGCCAATCTGGCGGTGCAGGGCGGCGACGCCTTCGATCCCGCACTCGGCCGCGGCTCCTACATCTTCAATCCGACGCTCGCGGGCGTCGAGCAGGCGGATGCGCTGCTCATCATCGGCGCCAATCCACGCAAGGAAGCGGCCGTGTTCAACGCCCGCATCCGCAAGCGCTGGCGTGCCGGCGGCTTCAAGGTCGGCGTGATCGGCGCCAAGGCCGATCTCACTTACGACTACGACCATCTCGGCGCGGGCACCGAGACGCTCGGCGAGCTCGCGGCCGGCAAGCACTCCTTCATGGACGTGCTGAAGAACGCCAAAAACCCGATCATCCTGGTCGGCGCGGGCGCAGCCTCGCGTCACGACGGCGCCGCCATTCTGGCCGCTAGCGCCAAGCTCGCGCTCGATGTCGGCGCGGTGAAGGACGGCTGGAACGGTTTTGGTATGCTGCACGAGACCGCCTCGCGCGTCGGCGCGCTCGACATCGGCTTTGTCGCCGGTCCCGGCGGGCTGAACGCCGCGCAGATGACGACCTTCGGCACGCTCGACCTGCTGTTCCTGCTCGGCGCCGACGAGATCAAGGCGCCGGACGGCACCTTTGTGGTCTACATCGGCACCCATGGCGACCGCGGCGCGCACCGCGCCGACGTGATCCTGCCGGCGGCCGCCTACACCGAGAAGTCCGCGATCTATGTCAATACCGAAGGCCGCGTGCAGATGACCGGCCGCGCCGCGTTCCCGCCGGGTGAAGCCCGCGAGGACTGGGCGATCGTCCGCGCGCTCTCGGAAGCGCTCGGCAAGAAGCTCGGCTACGACTCGCTTGCTGCGCTGCGCCAGGCGCTGTTCAAGGCCGTGCCGCATCTGATCCGTCTCGATCAGATCGAAGCGGGTGCAGCCGACCAGATCAAAAAGCTGGCGGGGAAGGGCGGCTCGACGGAGAAGGCGCCATTCAAGGCTGTCGTCGAGGACTTCTATTTGACCAACCCGATCGCGCGTGCGTCCGCCGTGATGGCGGAATGCTCGCGGCTTGCCTCCGGGCAGATGCTGACCGCAGCGGAGTGAGCCGATGGAATTTTTCGCAAGCGCATTCTGGACCGGCTTTCTCTGGCCGCTGATCATCATGATCGCGGAGAGCGTGCTGGTGCTCGTCGTTCTCTTGGTCGCGATCGCCTACATCCTGCTCGCCGATCGCAAGATCTGGGCGGCGGTGCAGATCCGCCGCGGCCCGAACGTGGTCGGGCCCTGGGGCCTGTTCCAGTCCTTCGCCGACCTGCTGAAGTTCGTGCTCAAGGAGCCGATCATTCCGTCCGGCGCCAACAAGGGCGTCTTCCTGCTTGCTCCCCTGGTATCCTGCGTGCTCGCGCTCGCGGCCTGGGCGGTGATCCCGACCAATCTCGGCTGGGTGATCTCCGACATCAATGTCGGCGTCCTCTTCATCTTCGCGATCTCGTCGCTGTCGATCTACGGCATCATCATGGCCGGCTGGTCGTCGAACTCGAAATATCCGTTCCTGGCCGCGCTGCGCTCGGCGGCGCAGATGGTGTCCTATGAGGTCTCGATCGGCTTCGTCATCATCACGGTGCTGCTCTGCGCCGGCACGCTGAACCTCTCGGCCGTCGTCGAGGCCCAGCATGCGCGGGGCCTCGCCAGCCTGATCGGGCTGCCGCAGCTCACCGTCCTGAACTGGTACGTCTGGCCGCTGTTCCCGATGTTCGTGGTGTTTTACGTCTCGGCGCTGGCGGAAACCAACCGTCCGCCCTTCGACCTGGTCGAAGCGGAGTCCGAGCTCGTCGCCGGCTTCATGGTCGAATATGGCTCGACGCCGTATCTCTTGTTCATGCTCGGCGAGTATGTCGCGATCGTAACGATGTGCGCGCTGGCGACGATCCTGTTCCTCGGAGGCTGGCTGCCGCCGGTGGATCTGCCGCCCTTCAACTGGGTGCCGGGGATCATCTGGTTCTCGATCAAAGTGTTCTTCATGTTCTTCCTGTTCGCGATGGCAAAGGCGATCGTGCCGCGCTACCGCTACGACCAACTGATGCGCCTCGGCTGGAAGGTGTTCCTGCCGCTGTCGCTGGCGATGGTGGTCGTGGTGGCCGGCGTGCTGCAATTCGCCGGCATCGCGCCGAAGTGAGGGCTGTCATGGGTATCAACATCAACGCCACTGCACGCTCGCTTCTGCTGTCGGAATTCGTCTCGGCGTTCTTCCTCGCCATGCGCTATTTCTTCCAGCCGAAGCCGACGCTGAACTATCCGTTCGAGAAGGGCCCGATCTCGCCGCGCTTCCGCGGCGAGCACGCGCTGCGCCGCTATCCCAACGGCGAGGAGCGCTGCATCGCCTGCAAGCTGTGCGAAGCGATCTGCCCGGCGCAGGCGATCACCATCGAGGCCGGACCGCGCCGCAACGACGGCACCCGCCGCACCGTGCGCTACGACATCGACATGGTGAAGTGCATCTATTGCGGCCTCTGCCAGGAGGCCTGCCCGGTCGACGCCATCGTCGAAGGTCCGAACTTCGAGTTCGCGACCGAGACCCGCGAGGAACTGTTCTATGACAAGGCCAAGCTGCTCGCCAACGGCGACCGCTGGGAACGCGAGATCGCAAAAGCGATCGAGCTCGACGCGCCGTACCGGTGAGATGAGAGCATGATCCTTCCCGCGCTGTTCTTCTATCTCTTCGCCGGCGTCTGCGTCGCCTCGGCGGTGATGGTGATTGTGTCGCGCAATCCCGTCCACTCCGTGCTGTACCTGATCCTGGCCTTCGTCAACGCCTCCGGCCTGTTCGTGCTGCTGGGCGCCGAATTCCTCGCAATGATCCTGATCGTCGTCTATGTCGGCGCCGTCGCGGTGCTGTTCCTGTTCGTGATCATGATGCTCGATGTCGACTTCCTCGAGCTGCGCGAGGGCTTCATCCAGTACCTGCCGGTCGGAGTCGTGATCGGCGGCATCTTCCTGTTCGAGCTGCTCCTGACCGTCGGCGCCTGGGTCATCAATCCGACCGTGAGCAAGACCATCACGTCGCCGATCCCGACCAACGTGTCGAACACCGAGGCGCTGGGCCTCGTGCTCTATACGAAGTACGTCCACTACTTCCAGCTCTCGGGCATGGTGCTGCTGGTCGCCATGATCGGAGCCATCGTGCTGACGCTGCGCCACAAGGCGAACGTGAAGCGGCAGGACATCAATGTTCAGAACGCACGCACGCCCGAAATGGCGATGGCGATGCGCAAGGTGGTACCGGGGCAGGGGCTCCAGGACAGCGACGCGGCGGAGTGGGTGAAATGACGGTCGGGCTCGGGCACTATCTGGCGGTCGGCGCGATCCTGTTCACCCTTGGAATCCTCGGCATCTTCCTGAACCGCAAGAACATCATCGTCATCCTGATGTCGATCGAGCTGATCCTGCTCTCGGTCAACATCAACCTGGTGGCATTCTCGACCTTCCTCGGCGACATCGTCGGCCAGGTCTTCGCGCTGCTGGTCTTGACCGTTGCGGCTGCCGAAGCCGCGATCGGTCTCGCCATCCTGGTGGTCTATTTCCGCAACCGCGGCTCGATCGCGGTTGAGGACGTCAATCTGATGAAGGGTTAACCCGGCCATGGTCCAGGCAATCGTCTTTCTGCCGCTGCTGGGCGCCATTCTGGCCGGCGTGATCGCGCTGTTCGGCGCGCATGCTCGCAACCCCTCGGGTGACACGGTCGAGCATCACGACGACCACGGGCACGGTGCGCAAGCCCATGCCTCCGATACGATCAACGAGGATGCGTCGGTCATCCACGAGAGCCATCACGAGCCCGGTGACGGCCACGACGACCACGGCCACGGCCCGGTCGAGCCGGCGGCCGCCGGCTCGCGCGGTGCCGAGTTGATCACCACGGCGCTGCTGTTCGTGGCGGCTGCGCTGTCCTGGATGACGCTGGTCGATGTCGGCTTCAATGGCCACGATGCCCGGATCCAGCTTCTGCCCTGGATATTCTCCGGCGAGCTCGAGGTCTGGTGGACGCTGCGTGTCGATACGCTCACCGCCGTGATGCTGGTGGTGGTGACGACCGTGTCCTCGCTCGTGCATCTCTATTCCATCGGCTACATGGACGAGGATCCGTACCGGCCGCGCTTCTTCGGCTATCTCTCGCTGTTCACCTTCGCCATGCTGATGCTGGTGACGGCGGACAACCTCGTGCAGATGTTCTTCGGCTGGGAAGGCGTGGGTCTGGCGAGCTATCTGCTGATCGGCTTCTGGTACCAGAAGCCGTCGGCGAACGCCGCCGCCATCAAGGCCTTCGTGGTCAACCGCGTCGGCGATTTCGGCTTCGCGCTTGGCATTTTCGCGATCTTCTACCTGACCAGCTCGACCGATTTCGAGACTATCTTCCATGCGGCGCCCGGCCTGACTGGCAAGACCATCGACTTCCTCGGCTGGCACGCCGACGCCCTGACGCTGACCTGCGTGCTGCTGTTCATGGGCGCGATGGGCAAATCGGCCCAGTTCCTGCTGCACACCTGGTTGCCGGACGCGATGGAAGGCCCGACGCCAGTGTCGGCGCTGATCCACGCCGCGACCATGGTCACCGCCGGTGTGTTCATGGTGGCGCGCCTGTCGCCGCTGTTCGAGCTCGCCCCGAACGCCCAGGCCGTCGTCATGTTCTTCGGTGCGACCACGGCGTTCTTCGCGGCGACCATCGGTCTCGTCCAGAACGACATCAAGCGCATCGTCGCGTACTCGACTTGTTCGCAGCTCGGCTACATGTTCGTGGCGATGGGAGCGGGGGCCTATTCGGTCGGCATGTTCCATCTGTTCACGCACGCCTTCTTCAAGGCGCTGCTGTTCTTGGGCTCCGGCTCGGTGATTTACGCGATGCACCACGAGCAGGACATCCGCAACATGGGTGGCCTCTGGAAGAAGATCCCGTACACGTTCGCGGTGATGACCGTCGGCACGCTGGCGCTGACTGGCTTCCCGCTATTCGCCGGCTACTTCTCCAAGGATGCGATCATCGAGTCCGCCTACGCCTCGCACAATCCGTTCTCGATATATGCCTATCTGTTGACGATCGCAGCCGCCGGCCTGACCTCGTTCTACTCCTGGCGGCTGGTGTTCAAGACCTTCTTCGGCGAGCCGCACGACCAGGAGCACTACGAGGCCGCGCACGAGAGCCCGATCTGGATGCTGATCCCGATCGGCGTGCTGGCGGTTGGCTCGGTCCTCGCCGGCTTCCCGTTCAAGGAGCTGTTCACCGGGCCTCACGGCGTGGAAGAGTTCTTCCGCGAGTCCGTGAAGATGAACCCGCATATCCTCGAGGATATGGAGCACATGCCGCCGCTGCTTGGCTGGCTGCCCTTCGTGATGATGGTCGGCGGCTTCCTGGTGTCCTACACCTTCTATATCCGCAAGCCCTACCTCCCGGTCGAGCTCGCGAACACGCAGCCGATGCTGTACCAATTCTTGCTCAACAAATGGTACTTCGACGAGCTCTACGACTTCATCTTCGTCCGTCCGGCGAAGTGGATCGGCTACCAGCTCTGGAAGAAGGGCGACGGCTCCATCATCGACGGCCTCGGCCCCGACGGTATCTCGGCCCGCGTGCTGGACATCACCCGCAACGTCGTGAAGATCCAGACCGGCTATCTCTATCACTACGCATTCGCCATGCTGATCGGTGCCGCCGGCCTGATCACCTGGTTCATGTTCGGCCTTGGAGGCCAGTAAATGACAACCTGGCCCATCCTATCGGTCACGACGTTCCTGCCGGTGGTCGGCGCGCTGATCGTCTATCTCAGCCGCGGCGATGACGAGGCGGCCAGGCGCAATTCGCGCTGGATCGCGCTGTGGACCACGCTGATCACCTTCGCGGTGTCGGTGCTGCTGGTCATGCGCTTCGACCCGTCGAATGCGGACTTCCAGTTCGTCGAGAAGGCGAACTGGCTCGCCACCGGCATCACCTACCACATGGGTGTCGACGGCATTTCGCTGCCCTTCGTGATCCTGACCACCGCCTTGATGCCGTTCTGCATCATTGCGAGCTGGAAGTCGGTCACGAGCCGGGTGCGTGAATACATGATGGCGTTCCTGATCCTGGAAACGCTGATGATCGGCACCTTCTCGGCGCTCGACCTCGTGCTGTTTTACCTGTTCTTCGAAGGCGGCCTGATCCCGATGTTCCTGATCATCGGCGTCTGGGGCGGCCCGCGCCGGGTCTATGCGTCCTTCAAGTTCTTCCTCTACACGCTGCTCGGCTCGGTCTTGATGCTGCTCGCCATTATGGCGCTGTACTGGAACGCCAGCACCACCGACATCCCGACCCTGATGCACACCGCCGTGCCGAGGTCGCTGCAAACCTGGGCGTGGCTCGCCTTCTTCGCCTCGTTTGCAGTGAAGATGCCGATGTGGCCGGTGCACACCTGGCTCCCCGACGCGCACGTCGAGGCACCGACCGCCGGCTCCGTGGTGCTGGCGGCGATCCTGCTGAAGATGGGCGGGTACGGCTTCCTACGCTTCTCGCTGCCGATGTTCCCGCTGGCCTCGCATGACTTCGCGCCGCTGATCTTCACCATGTCCGTGATTGCCATCATCTACACCTCGCTGGTGGCCCTGATGCAGGAGGACATGAAGAAGCTGATCGCGTACTCGTCGGTTGCGCATATGGGCTTCGTCACCATGGGCATCTTCGCCGGCACCATGCAGGGCGTCGCCGGCGGCGTGTTCCAGATGATCTCGCACGGCATCGTCTCCGGCGCGCTGTTCCTCTGCGTCGGCATCGTCTATGACCGCATGCACACCCGCGAGATCACGGCCTATGGCGGCCTCGTCAACCGGATGCCGCTCTATGCGCTGACCTTCATGGTGTTCACCATGGCCAATGTCGGTCTGCCCGGCACGTCCGGCTTCGTCGGCGAGTTCATGACGCTGCTCGGCACCTTCAAGGTCTCGATCCCGACCGCGTTCTTCGCGACATCAGGCGTGATCTTGTCGGCATGCTACGCGCTGTGGCTCTACCGCAAGGTCGTGTTCGGGGCGCTGGTCAAGCCGTCGCTGGCGAGCATGAAGGATCTCACTTTGCGTGAGTGCGTGACTCTGTTCCCGCTGATCGCGCTGACGATCCTGTTCGGAATCTATCCGAAGCCGGTGCTCGACATCTCGGCCGCCTCGGTCCAGCAACTCGTCAACAATTACAACACCGCTGTGACGGCCGTGAAGGCCGCCGCACTGCTCCATTGATCGGGCAGGTCAGGATATCGCCATGAGCTTTACGACTGCAGGTTATCAACTGGCGCCGGTGCTGCCCGAGCTCGTGCTCGCGGTCGGCGCCATGGCGCTCCTGATGCTCGGCGCCTATCGCGGGCAGGGGACCACCGGCGCGGTGAACACGCTTGCGGTGCTGCTGCTGATCGTGGTCGGCGTGCTCGAATACATGCTGCCAGCAGGCAAGCAGGTGACCTTCGGCGGCAGCTTCATCGTCGACGATTTCGCCCGCTTCATGAAGATTCTCGCGCTGATCGGCTCGGCGGTGACGCTGGTGCTGTCGACCGAGTTCCTGTCGGACCCGTCGCGTCGCATCTTCGAATACGCGATCCTGGTGCTGCTCTCGACGCTCGGCATGATGGTGCTGATCTCGGCCGGCGACCTGATCTCGCTCTATCTCGGCCTCGAATTGATGTCGCTCGCGCTCTACGTCGTGGCGACCTCGAACCGTGATAACGCCAAGTCGACCGAAGCCGGCCTGAAGTACTTCGTGCTGGGTGCATTGTCCTCGGGCATGCTTCTCTACGGCGCCTCGCTGATCTACGGCTTCACCGGCACCGTCAGCTTCGCCGGCATCGCCTCGGCTGCGACCTCCGCGAATATCGGCCTCGTGTTCGGCCTGGTGTTCCTGCTCGCGGGTCTCTGCTTCAAGGTCTCGGCCGTGCCGTTCCACATGTGGACGCCCGACGTGTACGAAGGCGCCCCGACCCCGGTCACCGCGTTCTTCGCGTCTGCGCCGAAGGTGGCCGCGCTCGCTGTCTTCACCCGCGTCACGCTCACCGCATTCCCCGGCATCGTCTCGCAGTGGCAGCAGATCCTGGTGTTCGTGGCGATCGCCTCGATGGCGCTGGGTTCGTTCGCCGCGATCGGCCAGAGCAACATCAAGCGCCTGATGGCGTACTCCTCGATCGGCCATATGGGCTTTGCGCTGGTCGGCCTTGCCGCCGGTACCGTCGAGGGCGCCCAGGGCGTGCTGATGTACATCGTGATCTACGTCGCGATGACGCTCGGCTCGTTCTCGATCATCCTTGCCATGAAGCGTAACGGCCAGGCCGTCGAGCAGATCAGCGATTTCGCCGGTCTCTCGCGCACCAACCCGCTGCTCGCCTTCATGTTCGCGATGCTGCTGTTCTCGCTCGCCGGCATTCCGCCGCTCGCCGGCTTCTTCGCCAAATGGTACGTCTTCGTGGCCGCCATCAAGGCGAATTTGTTCACGCTCGCCGTGATCGGCGTGCTCTCCAGTGTGGTTGGCGCCTACTACTATCTCACCATCGTCAAGACGATGTATTTCGATGAGCCGGCCGGCCAGGTCGATCCGGTGCGCGTCGAGGTCAAGACGGTGCTGGCGGTCGCGGGCCTGTTCAATATCCTGTTCGCGTTGTTCGCGGGTCCGGTGGTGAGCGTCGCCTCCGCAGCCGCCAAGTCGCTGTTCTAGGATGGGCTTCGCGCTCGGTCCTCGTGCCATCGCGGCGGGCTACAGGCTCGCAGCTTCTGAGCGGACCGGCTCGACCAACACTGATGCGATCGAAAGCGCGCGTTCCGGCGAACGCGGCCCGATCTGGTTCGTGACAGCGGAGCAGACGGCCGGCCGCGGTCGCCGCCAGCGTGCCTGGGTCTCGCCAAAGGGCAATCTCGCTGCCAGTGTCCTCGAAGTCGTGAACTTGGCCCCTGCGGTCGCCGCGACGATAGGTTTCGCCGCCGGGCTGGCGCAGGAAGCCGCCCTGGAGAAAGTCAGTATCGAAGCCGCGCTACGGCTCGGGCCCGACCGGCCGCGCTACACCCTGAAATGGCCGAACGACGTCCTCGCCAATGGCAAGAAGCTGGTCGGCATCGGGCTGGAGGCCGAAGCCGTCGGCGATCGCCTCGCCATTGTGGTCGGCATCGGCACCAATATCGTGTCGGCGCCCGAGGGCACGCCGACGCCGGCTGTATCGCTCGCAGCTCTCGGCGTCCAGATCAGCGCAGAGGAGCTGTTCTCGGCGCTGACGGATACCTGGGTCGAGTTTCGCGGCATCTGGGACAATGGTCGCGGCTTTGCCGAGATCCGAAAACTCTGGCTGGAGCGCGCCGCCCGCCTTGGCGAGCCGATCGCGATCAATACGGGAACGACGACGCTGGAAGGCATTTTTGACACGATCGACGACACCGGCTGCCTGATCGTCCGCACCGCGGAGGGCCGTCGTGTGCCGGTGGCCGCGGGCGAGGTGTTCTTTGGCCCGGTTCGTTCGGTAGGAGCTGCGTGATGGCGAGGCCCGACGAACTGGTATTTGCTCCGCTCGGCGGCGTCGGCGAGATCGGCATGAACCTGTCGATCTACGGCCTTGGTAACCGCCAGCAGCGGTCCTGGCTGGCGGTCGATCTCGGCGTCTCCTTCGGCGACGAGGAGCATCTGCCCGGCATCGACCTGATCATGCCGGACATCAGCTTCCTGGAGAAGGAGCGCAAGAACCTGATGGGCCTGGTGCTGACCCACGCCCATGAGGACCATTTTGGCGCCATCATCGACCTCTGGCCCAGGCTGAAATGCCCGATCTACGCCACGCAATTCAGCGCGGCGCTGTTCGAGGCCAAATGCGCTGCCGAGCGTAATGCGCCGAAAATTCCCGTCACCGTGGTCCCCTCCGGCGGCCGTATCGACGTCGGCCCCTTCAACGTCGAGTTCATCCCGGTTGCGCATTCGATTCCGGAAGCGCATGCGCTGGCGATCCACACCGAGGCCGGCACGGTGCTGCACACCGGCGACTGGAAGATCGACCCGACCCCGACGCTGGGACGTCCGACCGACGAGAAGCGGCTGCGCGAGCTCGGCGAGGAGGGCGTGCTCGCTCTGATCGGTGATTCCACCAACGCAGTGCGCGACGGCCGTTCGCCTTCCGAAGCCGAAGTCGCCCGCACCATCATCGACCTCGTCAAATCAGCCAAGGGCCGCGTCGCGGTCACGACCTTCGCCTCCAACGTCGCGCGCATCAAGGCCGTCGCCGACGCGGCGAAAGCCGCCGACCGCGAGGTCGTCGTGGTGGGCCGCGCCATGGAGCGCGTGGTGCAGGTCGCGCGCGAGACCGGCTATCTCGACGGCGTCCAGAATTTCCGTTCGCCCGAGGTCTACGGCCATCTGCCGCAGGACAAGGTGCTGGCGCTCTGCACCGGAAGCCAGGGCGAGCCGCGTGCCGCGCTGGCCCGCATTGCCAATGACGACCATCCCGAGATCACGCTCAACCGCGGCGACAGAGTGATCTTCTCCTCGCGCACCATCCCGGGCAACGAGAAGGCGGTCGGCTCGATCATCAACAATCTGGTGCTGCAGGGCGTCGAGGTCCTCACCGACCGCGACCATCTGGTCCATGTCTCCGGCCATCCGCGCCGCGACGAGCTGCGCGACATGATCTCCTGGGTGAAGCCGCAGCTCCTGATCCCCGTCCATGGCGAGGCCCTGCACCTGAACGAGCACGCCAAGCTCGCGCGCGCTGCCGGCGTGCCGCGTGTGCTGGTCATTCGCAACGGCGACCTCGTCAAGCTCGGTCCCGGCGATCCCGGCATCATCGGCGAGGTGCCGTCGGGCCGGCTCTACAAGGACGGGACTATTCTGGAGGATTCCAAGTCCCGCGCGGTGGTCGAGCGCCGCCGCATGGCGTTCTCCGGCTGTGCCTTCGTCGCCATCGCCATGACCGCACAGGGCGAGCTCGCCGACGAGCCCGAGGTCGACCTGGTCGGCATCCCCGAGAAGAACCGGGCGGGCGAGCCGTTCGATGACATCGTCTTCGATGCCGTGATGTCCACGATCGAGGGCCTGCCGAAGGCGCGACGCCGGGATCCGGACGCGCTGGCTGAATCGGTGCGCCGCGCAGTCCGGGCGGTCATCAACGAACATTGGGGCAAAAAGCCCCCCTGTCTGGTACACATCCTGACAGTCTAAGGGAGAAGCACATGCTGGGCCGGCTCAACCATGTGGCGATCGCCACAAAGGACGCGATCAAGGCTGCCAAGATCTACGGCGCGGCGTTCGGGGCGCAGATTTCCGAGGCCGTCGCGCTGCCCGAGCATGGCGTCACCACCGTGTTCGCGACGCTGCCCAACACCAAGATCGAGTTCATCGAGCCGCTCGGCGAGACCTCGCCGATCGCAAAGTTTCTCGAGCGCAATGCCGATGGCGGCATCCACCACGTCTGCTACGAGGTCGTCGACATCATCGCCTCGCGCGACACCCTGGTGAAGGAGGGCGCGCGCATCCTCGGCGACGGCGTGCCGAAGATCGGCGCCCACGGCAAGCCGGTGCTGTTCCTGCACCCGAAGGACTTTTCCGGGGCGCTGGTCGAAATCGAGCAGGCGTAAGGCCGGGATCATGGCCGCCCAGATCTCAACCGCGCTCGCGATCTACTTCGTCATCTGGTGGATCGCACTGTTTCTGACCCTGCCGTTCGGCGTGCGCAGTCAGCACGAGGATGGCGTCGGCGCGCCCGGCACCGACCCCGGCGCCCCGGTCCTGACCGGCATGAAGCGCAAGCTGATCTGGACCACGATCATCTCGGCGATCATCTATGGCCTCGGCATGGCCGCCTATGAGGCCGGCTATCTCTCGATCGAGCGGCTGTCGAAATTGATGGGAATGCCGTTTTAGAGGTGAGCCGACGAGAGACAAACCAAGGTCGTGAGCGCAGCGAAGCAATCCAGTATCCCACCGCGGAAAGATTCTGGATTGCTTCGCTTCGCTCGCAATGACGCCCGAGATAGTTCGATTAGTTGGGGAATAACGAATGACTTTTCAGAGGATCGTCGTCGCGCTTCTGGTGCTGATCGTCGCCGGGATCAGTGCCATCGGCTATCTTGAATGGAGGACGGCCGTGCAGGCGCGAACCCTTAAGGCGTTCGTCGAGGGCTACGTCTTCAACGAGGCCGTGATGGCCTGCGAGCAGGCCAAGAGCTCGACGCCGTTCAAATGGAACGGCGGCAAGAGCACCTCGGTCATCGGCCTGAACTCGGTCAAGCCTGACAAATACGCCGTCAGCGCCAGCTACACGCTGGTGGCGGACAGCGTTTATTGTGATTACGATCCCATCAAAAGAAAGGCCGAGATCGGCTCGAGCTTCCTGGAGCGGGAGTAACGATCCGGCCTTGCCAAGCATGGGATGGGATCGTCATGACCGGGAGCCGGGCGGGGGACTATCGGATTCTGCAGGAAGCGGCCTTGCGGGACTATCTCGCAGGCTTGCCTGAGATCGCGGCACTGCTCGGCGGCGCGCCGGCCGGCTGGGCCATCACCGAGGTCGGCGACGGCAATCTCAACCTCGTCTTCATCGTCAAGGGCAACCGCGGCGGCATCGCCGTGAAGCAGGCGCTGCCTTACGTCCGCCTGGTCGGCGAGAGCTGGCCGCTGCCGCTGTCGCGGGCCCATTACGAATATCTCGCGTTGTCCCGGCAGGCCGAGCTCGCGCCCGGCCTCGTGCCGGCGCTGCTGCACCACAACGAGACGCTGGCACTCACCGTGATGGAGCTGCTCGAGCCCCACGTCATCATGCGCAAGGGGCTGGTGGCTGGGACGCGCTACCCGCGCTTCGTCGAGGACATCACCACCTTCATGGCGCGGACGCTGTTCTTCACCTCCGACCTCGCGCTCACAGCCGCCGAGAAGAAGGACGCGATCGCGGCCTTCGCCGGCAACCATGCGCTGTGCAAGATCACCGAGGATCTGATCTTCACCGATCCCTATCGTATCGCCGAGCAGAACCACTGGACTGCGCCGTATCTCGACGGCCTGGCCGCGTCCTTGCGCGACGACATGGAGCTGCATGTCGCGATCTCCCGGTTGAAGCTGAAGTTCATGGCAAGCCCGGAAGCACTGCTCCATGGCGATCTCCACACCGGCTCGATCATGGTGACCGAGGGCGAGACGCGGGTGATCGACCCGGAATTCGCCTTCTACGGCCCGATGGGTTTTGACGTCGGCGCGGTGCTGGCGAACCTCCTGATGGCATATTTTGCATCAAGCGGTCACGAGCGCTCGCCCGGCGAGCGGCAGGCATTTGAGAGCTGGGTGCTGGAGACAGTCGAGAAGGTCTGGAACGGGTTCGCGCGAAAATTCCTTGGCCTCTGGCGGACGGAAGCCCGCGGCGACGCCTATCCGGTCTCGCTGTTCGCCGGCGACAAGGGCGCCGCGCGGCTGGAGATCGAGCGGCAGGCCTATCTACAGCGTCTGTTCACCGACACGGTCGGGTTCGCCGCCGCGAAAACGATCCGCCGCATCTTCGGCCTCGCTCACAACATCGACTTTGAGCTGATCGAGGATCCGAAGAGCCGCGCCATCAGCGAAGCCCGGGCCGTGCGGCTCGCACGCGGAATGATGGTGGAGGCGGTGGCGTTTCGGACGATCGCCGACGTCACGGGCGCTGCGCGAAAATTGCGCGATTGGCAGCCGGAGCTATCGCAATGACGGAGCCTCATGGCGAGGAGTGCGCCTCCGCGGTCCGTCATTGCGAGCGCAGCGAAGCAATCCAGAATCTTTCCGCGGAAGCAGCCTGGATTGCTTCGTCGCATCAGCGCAAAATTACTACGCAATTTTGTCGCGAGCTCCTCGCAATGACGGCGGAGAGAGCTGGTTCGTCTGCGGGTGCCTTCGTTTGCGATGCACGGTGGTACGGAATTGCGCGAGGCGCTGCCGCATCCTCCGTCATTGCGAGCGTAGCGAAGCAATCCAGAATCTTTCCGCAGAGGCAGTCTGGATTGCTTCGTCGCAAGAGCTCCTCGCAATGACGAGGCGAGAGCGCGCGATTGCTGAGGGCGCGTTAATACAGCCGGATCGGAAGTGCAGCGCCGTCCGGGCCGACCAGCAGACCCCAGGTCTCGTCGGCCGCGACTTCAAACTCCCGGCTCTGCGGCGCGCTCGCGTCCACCTTCAGGGTGACCTTGTACTTGCCCGGCGGCAGATCGAGCTTCTGGCTATCGGGCAATTCGCCGGCCTCGGCGTCGGAGTCCACCAGTTTCTCTCCGGCGTGAGCCGCCAGTGTGATGGTTCGCTCATTGACGATGATATCAGCCGCTTCAGCAACGGTCCCTGATCGCCCACCAGGTCTGGTCGATGTAGTCGTTTGACCGTGAGGTGCGGCGCCAACCGAACCGGATGCTGTCTGTGGAGCCGTCCTGGGCCGGATCTGGCGTGACGGGGATCGCCATCGCAGCCGTCGCGGCGACCAGCGTGCCGGCGAGCAGGATAAATAGCGTTCGGCGAGTCATTTTTTCCGCGATCCCTGGGGCTCAGATAACGATTCTGAGCTTGGTCGCGTTCATCGCGAAAAATGTTCACCGGTCCCGGTCGCTTCATGACGCACCGCGTCAATGCAACCCGATCGCAGAGGCCGGCGGAACCCGTCTCCATCAAAACGAGGCTTGCATTCGACGGGCTCCGAATGATCAAATCCCTGATCGGGATACCTGCGTTGTTGGGGGACATATGATGTTCAGGATGATTGCGATCGTTGCGGGCTTGGGACTGGCGCTCGCCGCCCCGGCAGAGGCCCAGACACCGCGCAAGGGCGGAACCATCCGCATGACCGCGCCCTATGGCTCGAGCTTCACGAGTCTCGACATCCACACCACCCAGCGCGCCCAGGACGAGATCTACGCCAAGGCCCTGCATCGTTCGCTCTACATCTGGGATTCCGCGGAAGGAAAGCCGGTTCCGGAACTTGCCAAGGAGGCCGTCGTCTCCGGCGGCGGTCTCGTCTACACCTTCAAGCTCCGCGACGACGCCTACTTCCACAATGGCCGCAAGATGACGGCCGACGACGTCATCTGGTCCTACAACCGCATCATGGACGGCAGCAAGGCCTATCCCGGCGCGCGTTATGTGCGCATCATCGAGGGCGCGGCCGCGGTGGAGAAGGGCCAGGCCAAGGAGATATCCGGCCTGAAGAAGATCGATGATTTCACCGTCGAGATGAAGCTGACCGAGAAGGTCGATCCGGCCTTCTACCTGTTCACCGCGCTGACCTCGATCTATCCCGCCGACGAGGCTGTCAAGGACAGCTTCATCCAGCACCCGATCGGCCTTGGACCGTTCAAATTCGTCGAGCACGTGCCGGGATCGCGCATCGTCATGGAGCGCTGGGATCGGTTCTACAAGCCCGGCAAGCCCTACGCCGACAAGGTCATCGTGTCGGTCATGGGCGAGGCCGCGGCACGCGATGTCGCCTTCCGCAACAAGGAGATCGACACCTCCGTGCTCGGGCCGGCGCAATATGTCGCCTATCAGGCTGATCCCAACCTCAAGGGCACCATCGCCGAGGTCGCCGAGGTGTTCACGCGTTACATGGGGATGAATCCCGCGTTCAAGCCGTTCGCCGACAAGCGTGTCCGGCAGGCGATCAATTACGCGATCGATACCGATCTGATCATCAACAAGCTGGTCAAGGGCAAGGCCTATCGCGCCACCAGCTGGCTGCCGCTGACCTCGACGGCCTACGACAAGGCGATGAAGCCGTACCCCTACGATCCCGCCAAGGCCAGGCAGCTGCTTGCGGAGGCCGGCTATCCTTCCGGCTTCGAATTCGAATGGACCACCAGCCAGAATGAAAGCTGGGGCCTGCCGATCGTCGCGGCCGTGATCCCGATGCTGGACAAGGTCGGCATCAAGGCGAAGGTCAAGCAGGTCGAGGCCGCGGTGCTGTCGGAGGTGGTTCGCTCCGGCGACTACCAGGCCTTCATCTATTCCCAGCAGACCGGCCCGGACCCCCAGGCCGCGCTGAAATGCTTCCACTCCTCGACGCCGCAATCGGCCTGCAACTACATGAACTTCAAAAACGTCGAGTTCGACAAGATCATCGATGAGGCCGGGCAGGCCGACGATACTGCCAAGCGCACCCAGCTGCTGCAGAAGGCCAATGCGCTGCTCTACGACGAGGCGCCGGTCTGGTTCTTCAACTACAACAAGGCGGTCATGGCGGTGCAGCCGTGGCTCCACGGCGTTCAGCTGAACGCGACGGAGCTGACCCACCAGAATGTCGAGGACCTCTGGGTCGACGAGACCTCGCCCGCGAAGTGACACGCGTTCTCGTGCTCCCTCCATCGCCATGAGCGATGGGGGCGGAAGAAAGTGCCGATGCTCTCCTTCCTGATCCGCCGCCTGCTGCAAACCATTCCGACCGTGCTCGCTGTTGTGGCTCTGGTGTTCGTGCTGTTCAGCGTCGTTCCCGGCAGCATCGTCTCGTCCATGAGCGACGACGCCGATCCCCAGGTCGAGCTGCGCCTGAAGAAGCAGCTTGGCCTCGACGATCCCGTCCATGTGCGTTTCGGCGCCTATATCGCCAAGCTTGCCACCGGTGATTTCGGCACGTCGTTCCGGACCCGCGAGCCTGTGACGACCATGATTGCCAAGCGGGCCTGGCCGACGCTGCAGCTGATCTTCACCGCCATGGCGTTTTCGGTTCTGCTCGGCGTGCCGCTCGGCTTCATCGCGGCATTGCGGCCGGGTGGTCTCGTCGACACGCTCGCGATGGTCGTGGCGGTGTCGGGCCTGTCCATTGCCAAGTTCTGGCTCGGGCTGGTGCTGATGTATGCGTTTGCGCTGAAGCTCGGCTGGCTGCCGAGTTTCGGCTATGGCGATGGCGGCCTGAAATACCTGATCCTCCCGGCGGTGACGCTTGGCGTCTCGCCGATGGCGCTGTTTGCCCGGACGACGCGCGCTGCGGTGCTCGAGATCATGACGGCCGATTTCGTCCGCACCGCGCGCTCCAAGGGTATGAGCGAGACCCGAGTGGTGAAGTGGCATGTGATGCGCAACGCGCTCGTGATCATTCTCACCACCGTCGGCCTGCAGTTCGGCGGGCTGATGGGGCAGGCGGTCGTCGTCGAGAAATTGTTCTCCTGGCCGGGCATCGGCTCGTTGCTGGTCGACAGTGTCCTGCAGCGCGACATTCCGGCCGTCCAGGGCTCGATTCTCGTGGTGGTGCTGGCCTTCCTCGCGATCAATCTGCTGATCGACGTGCTCTACGGCGTGATTGATCCCAGGATCAGATACGCATGAAGCTTCGCGCCAATCTCATCATCGGTGGCGCGCTGTTCGCGCTCGCGATCCTGGTCGGTGTGCTCGCGCCCTGGCTGGCGCACACCGATCCCGTCCTGGACGCCAATCTGCTGAACGCGGAGGAGCCTCCGGGCTGGACCTGGTGGTTTGGCACCGACGACCAGGGTCGCGACATCTATTCCCGCGTCGTCTACGGCGCGCGTGTCTCGCTGACGGTCGGCATCGTCTCGCAGCTCATCAACAGCGTCATCGGCGTAGCGCTGGGCCTGAGCGCGGGGTATTGGGGCGGCTGGTGGGACGATGTCGTCAACGCCCTGACCAATGTCATGCTCGCGATCCCCTCGCTGATCTTCGCGCTGGCCATCATGGCGGTGCTTGGCCCGGGCCTGACCAGCCTGCTGATCGCGCTCGGGCTGACCAACTGGTCCTTCACCTGCCGGATCGCACGGGCCTCGGCGCTGTCGCTGAGGAGCCAGGGCTATGTGCAGGCCGCGACCGTGCTCGGCTACGGCGATCTGCGCATCATGATCACGCAGCTGTTGCCGAACATGCTGGGGCCGATCGTCGTCATCGGCACGCTCGGCATGGGCAGCGCGGTCCTCTCCGAGGCCGCATTGTCGTTCCTCGGCCTCGGCGTCCGCCCGCCGTTTCCGAGCTGGGGCAGCATGTTGTCGGACGCCCGTGACCAGATCACGACGGCGCCATGGCTCTCGGTATTTCCGGGCCTCGCCATCTTCCTGACGGTGCTCGGGCTCAATCTGCTCGGCGACGGCCTGCGCGACATTCTCGATCCCCAATCGCGGAGCAGGCGGACATGACCGGCGCGCCGCTGATCGAGGTCCAGGATCTGCGCATCGATCTCGACAATGGATCGCGGCGCGTTGCGGCCGCCGAGGGCGTTTCATTCCGCATCGATCGTGGCGAGACGTTTGGTCTTGTCGGCGAATCCGGCTGCGGCAAGAGCATCACGGCGCTCGCCCTGATCGGCCTGCTGCGGCAGCCGCTGTCGATCGGCGGCGGCGTCATCCGGTTTGACGGACAGGAGATCCAGCACCTTTCAGCCGCCCGGCAACGGGATCTGCGCGGCAATCGCATCGCGATGATCTTCCAGGAGCCGATGACGGCGCTGAACCCGGTCTCGCCGGTGGGGCGGCAGATTGCCGAGATGTTCGTGCTGCACAAGGGCAAGAGCTGGCGCGAGGCCAATAAGCTTGCGGTCGAGGCGCTGGCGAGCGTCCGCGTTCCCGCGCCGGAGCGGCGCGTCAACGATTACCCGCACCAGCTCTCCGGCGGCATGCGCCAGCGCGTGATGATCGCCATTGCGCTCGCCTGCAGTCCGGATCTCCTGATCGCCGACGAGCCGACCACCGCGCTCGACGTGACCGTGCAGGCCGAGATCATCGAGCTGATGCGCAATCTCTGCGCCGAACGCGGCACGGCGATCCTGATGATCAGCCACGACCTCGGCCTGGTCGCCAATGTCTGCCGCCGCGTCGCCGTCATGTATGCCGGCCGCATCGTCGAGGAGCGCGGCTCTGCCGACATCTTCCGCGCGCCCTCGCACCCCTATACGCGAGGCCTGGTCGCCTCGCTGCCGCGGCTCGGCAGCCGTGCTGCGCTCGGCCGCAGCAGGCTGAAGGAGATCGCGGGCGTCGTCCCGGCGATCACGAATTTTCCGGAGGGCTGCCGGTTCAATCCGCGCTGCGCAAATGCGACGGACATTTGCAGGAGCGTGGCGCCGACGGCGGAGTTTCTGGAGGCGGGCGGCCTGGTGAGGTGTCATCACCATGCATGAGCCCAAAAACAGATCGGGTGAGGGGAGGCCGGACGACGATCTCATTCTCAGCGTCGAGGATCTCGCGGTTCATTTTCCGCTGGGCGGCGGCTTGTTCGGCCGCGGCCAGCGGTTACTTCGTGCCGTCGACGGCGTCGATCTCAAGCTGAAGCGCGGCGAATGCCTCGGCCTCGTCGGCGAGTCCGGCTCCGGCAAGTCGACGGTGGCGTTGTCGATCCTGGGTCTGCTCACGCCGACGCGCGGCCGCGTCGTGCTGGACGGGCAGGTCGTGACCGGCCGGCCGTCCGGCGATCGCAAGTCACTGGCCCGGACTGTCCAAATCGTCTTTCAGGACCCCTACGCCTCGCTCAATCCGCGCCAGACCGTGCGTCGCACGCTGGAGGATCCCCTTCGTGTGCATGGCGTGACCGCGAGGAGCGAGATCGAGGATCGCGTCGCGACCATGCTGCGGCATGTCGGCCTGCGGCCCGAACAGGCCGACCGCTACCCGCATGAATTCTCCGGCGGCCAGCGCCAGCGCATCGGCATTGCGCGCGCCCTGATCCTCAACCCCAAGATCGTCATCTGCGACGAGCCAGTCTCGGCGCTCGACGTCTCGATCCGCGCCCAGATCATCAACCTGCTGCTGGAATTGAAGGACACGCTCGGTCTGTCCTACATCATGATCAGCCACGACCTCGGCGTGGTCGAGCACATGAGCGATAGGGTTGCCGTGATGTATCTCGGCCGCATCGTCGAGAACGGCGACTGGCGCGAAATCTTCGAACGCCCGGCGCACCCCTATACCCAAGCCCTGATTGCCGCCATCCCCGATCCCTTGCGCCATGCCCCGCTGGCGACGACAGGGGGAGACCAGCCCAATCCGCTCAATCCGCCGAACGGATGCGCGTTCAGCCCGCGGTGTCGTTATGCGGAAGCGGTATGCCGCAGGGAGCCGGGGCCGGTGTTGGAAACGCGCGCGGACGGACATTCGGTGCGGTGCTGGCGAGCGGATGAGATTGCGGGGCAGGCGGCGTTGGCTTCGAACGAAAGCGAGCACCTCTAGGATGGTGGGTCCGTCTTGGCGTGATATCTCCCCATCGTCATTGCGAGCGCAGCGAAGCAATCCAGAATTCTTCCGCGGCGACAGCCTGGATTGCTTCGCTGCGCTCGCAATGACGAGCTCGGTTGAGCGAGTTTCGCTCTATCCCCGTCACCCTCTGAGGTGGCCGCTTCTTCAGCGGCCCTCGAAGGGCGACGGCCACGCTGGAACAGGATCTTCGCCCTCGCCGCGGGTAACCTCTAAGGGAGTTGCACGAAACATAGTTGGAACGACGTCTCTCGTCGTCCGTTGACGCGGCGTCGCGCCGGACGCTTTTCCGAGTCCGGCGGAGCCATACGAGCAGCGAGGAGACTGGTTATGGCAAGTGCGGCAGACCGCGATCCGCGACACCATACTCAGAAGATGCAGAAGGCCCTCCGGGATATCCGGAACCATTTGCGCGAAGACATCCAGAAGGTCGACGAGCCACAGTTGAAGGCGATGTTCGAGACGTCCGCCGAGGTTTTGGGTGGTCTCGAGAAGGCCTTCAAGGACTATGAGCGGAAGAACGAACCGGCCTGGCGCTGACAGGTCCCGGCGCCGTCACGGCCCCGCGCATCCACAGGAGCGCCGTGATGGAAGTCTTTGTGCCAAGCAAGGGGTTCCCCCCGCGTTCCCCCCCCCCCCCGATGACTTCTTTGCAGCTTTCAACGCAGGCGGGTTGACAGTCCGGCCATCAGGGCATTTATTCGCGCCACGGGGAATTGCGATCTCCCCGTGAGGCGACATGCCCAAGAATCGCGTCCTGGTCACCAAGGGCGCAGCATGTCAACGTCATACACCTCTATCTCATCCGACAAATTATCCCGACTGATCGGCACAGCCAACGTGCCGACGCTCGTCGATGTGCGCATCGACGCGGACTTCGCGGCTGATCCGCGCTTGATACCCGGCGCGACAAGACGCTCTCACCTCGACGTTCGGGACTGGGGCTCGCGCTTGACGGCGCAGTCTGTCGTCGTCGTCCCAATAAGATGGAGGTCCATCCAAGTGCTCGCACCTCGCTAGGGGAGCACGACCTAATGGATGGGCTTGTCTTTGTTGTTTTTGCTCTTGCCGCCCTTGTGGGCGGCTTCGTCAGCGGCTTTTCGGGCTTCGCGATGGGGCTGGTCGTGTCCGGTGTCTGGTTGCACATCATCTCGCCGATGCAGACTGCTTCTCTGATCGCCGGCTACGGCCTGCTCACACAGGGCTACGGCATCTTCAAGCTGCGCAAGTCGCTGGATTTGCGCAGGGCGTGGCCCCTCGCGCTCGGGACCGTTATCGGGATTCCGATTGGAGTTGGGATTCTCTCGTATCTCAACCCGGCCTACCTTCGGCTCGGCGTCGGTGTGTTATTGATGGTCTACTCGATATACGGCCTCGCACGACCGGTGTTCGCTCCGATCAAGATCGGCACCCGAGCCGACATCGCCATCGGCATTTCGAATGGTCTGCTTGGCGGTTTGACGGGGCTGGGCGGCGTGATCTCCACGATCTCCTGCCAATGGCGGGGCTGGCCCAAGGATGTGCAACGGGCCGTGTTCCAGCCGGTGTTGTTCGTGGCCTTCGTCGTGATCTCGCTCTCTCAAATCGCCGCCGGAACCATCACGGAAGACACGGCGAAGCTGTACGCCTTGGGCGTCCCTTTCATGGTCGTCGGCCTGTGGTCTGGCTTCCGGCTGTTCGGAAAGATTGACGACGAGACCTTCCGCAAGACGGTGCTTGCGCTGCTGCTGTTCGCGGGAGTGTCGCTGATCGCATCGACGCTTCCGTCCCTTCGTTGATTGATGAGGACACCATGCCGCCGAAGACTGTTGGCACGATCGCCATCCCCAACGGACAGGACAGCGATTTCGATCACGCCGCCTTCGATCCGAAGACCCGTCGCGTTTTCATCGCGCATACGGCACATGGCTGCATTGAGGTGATCGATCACGATGCGCAGAAGCATATCGCAACTCTCCCTGGTTTTCCGGCCGTAGCCGGCGCGGTCGCCGACGACGGGGAGATACTCACGACCAACCGTGGCGCGGCGACGATCACGTGGATGGACGCCGCAACATACGAGATCAAGGGCGTGTTCCCGTCGGGGCAGCGTCCGAACGGCGCGGTCATTATCAAAAACAGGCAGATTGGCATTGCCGCCTGCATCGGCGACGCAAATCAAGGACCGACGCTTCAGCTCATTGATTTGAAGCAGATGACGCAGCGTTGCATTGAGCTCCCGGGCAGGCCGCGCTGGTGCGTTACCGACGCCAATGGCGAGCGCGTGTTTCTCTGCATCCGCGAACAGTCGATGATCCTGTCGGCGCGACTGCCTGATCTCTCGGAGATTGCTTATTGGCCGTTGCCGTCGGGCGGCGCGCACGGCCTCGATATCGATCACGTGCGCAATCGTCTCTACGCCGCCTGCGACGACGGTGATCTCGTGGAGATCGACAGCAAATCCGGGAAGGTCACCAATGCCTGGCCGATTGCCGGGCCGCCTGACGTCACATTCTTCAATCCGGCGACCGGTCGCGTACACGTGGCTATCGGGGACCCAGGCGTCATCGAGACGATCGATCCTCGGTCGGGCGATCGCATCACTACTGTGACGGGCGCCGGCGCGCATACGACCGCTCTGGTGGGACCGGATCGGCTCTACGTGATCTCGCCGAGCCACGGCGGCGTGCTGGTGCTCTCCGATGGGTGATAACTGGAGCGGCGGCATGTCGCAAACGACTTCGATGGCCCGAATCTCTATGGCAGGACGATTGATGATGTGCACCATCGCAGGCTTTCCGTCGCGATCTTCTTTACGCGCGAGGCTCGTGGCGACTGTGCTGATTTTGTCAGTGGGAGGAAACGCCGTGGCCGAGACCCTGAATTTTGACAATGCTCCTGTCGGAATGCCGCCCGAGGGATGGACCTTGACGATGACCGGCAAGGGAGAGCCGAAATGGACCGTCGAGGCCGAACCCTCCGCGCCAAGCAAGCCGAACGTTCTCAAGCAATCCGGACGAGCGACATTTCCGGTGGCGATCAGACGCGACACTGCCATCCGCAACGGCTTCGTTGAGGTCAAATTCAAGGCCGTCTCCGGGTCGGAAGATCGCGCCGCGGGCATCATCTGGCGGGCGAGGGATGCCGACAATTACTACGTCGTCCGGGCCAACGCGCTGGAGGACAATGTCGTGCTCTACAAGACGATCAAGGGCATTCGGACATCGCTGGGGATCGTCGGCCGCAAGGGCGGATACGGCGTCAGCGCACCCGTGACATCAGGGCAATGGCACGTGCTGCGTTGCGATTTCGCTGGAGGTCGATTCAAGGTGAGCTATGACGGAAAGCCAATATTCGAAGTGGAGGACGCCACCATCGTGGATGCCGGCATGATCGGCCTCTGGACCAAGGCGGATAGCGTGACCCTGTTCGACGATCTGACATATGGTGAGATCAAATAGAGGTTCGTCCACCTTGCCGGAGACCACCATGAATGTCAGATGTTTATCGGTCGCGACGGCCCTGCTGATCGCGTCGATCTGCCCAATGCGGGCGGAAGATGCGTTGGTCGCCTATAAGTCACTCACTCCGGAGCTGGCGCTCGATCTCGCGACCGCTGCGTTGGGCAGCTGCCGTGATCATGGTTACCAGGTTGCCGTCGCCGTTGTCGATCGCTTCGGCGTGACGCAAGTGATGTTGCGCGATCGCTTTGCAGGCCCCCATACGCCGTCAACGGCATCCGGCAAAGCGTGGACAGCTGCGTCGTTCAAGACCAGCACGACAGAGCTGAATGCGGTCAGCCAGCCGGGCATGATGCAGTCGGGCATTCGGAGTCTTCCCGGGGTGGTCATCATTGGAGGAGGACTGATCGTCGAAGCAGGCGGCGCTCTGGTCGGAGCGGTCGGCGTGTCCGGAGCGCCGGGCGGCGATGCGGATGAAGCCTGCGCGAGAGCCGGGATCGCGGCCATACGTGACAAGCTCGAGTTCTGAGAGCGGACGTGGAGATATCGGATCGAGGGTTCGTGCTTCTCAACTTCCGGCGCCGCCGACAAGACGAGGGCGCCGGTTTGCGAGCGGATTCGCAACCGGCAGGGCGCGCAACCATTCGCGAAAACTGACGATCTCAGGGCAATCCGCGGTGCCTTCAGGCGCAACCAGCCAATCGCCCAAGCCCGATCCCTCATCGACCCGCTCGCAGCGATAGCCCGGATGGTGGCCGAGACCGCGGGCGATCAGCAGATCGACCTTGCCCTCGACCAATTCGTGCAGGCCGGCCGGGTGCAGCACCCGCAAACCGATCTCCGCATGCGCGCTGCGAAACCTCGCCAATTCGAGGCGGCGCAGGTCGAAGCTGCCATGGACTCCCAATTGCAGCAGCGCTGCGCCTGCCGGTTTCAATTGCGATGTCGCCTCCGCAATGTGGCGAAAGCCTTCGGAGACGCCGGGCAGATAGGCCTGCCCGGCCGCGGTGAGGATGAGCTGCTTATGCAGCCGATCGAACAGTTGCACGCCGAGGCGCGCCTCCAGCGCTTTCACCTGCTGCCCCACGGCGGCGGGTGTCACGTGCAGCTCGTGCGCGGCAAGCTTGAAGCTGAGATGCCGGGCGGCGGCCTCAAAAGCGCGGAGCGCGTTGAGGGGTGGAAGAGTGTAGGTCATCGGGCACCAGTTTGACACTGACGGGCCGTGGCCTTGCAATAGATTTTCTTGCGCTGAGCTGCAGGAATGATGCTTTGCGCGACGCCGATGCCACCGGATACGGTCGGCCCGCAATCCGGAGAAAGCCCATGCCCCCAGCTCACATCGTCAGCCACAATCCCGCAACGGTCCATGCTCCCGCCGGCGGCTACAGCATGGGACTTGAATTGAAGCAGCACCGCCGCCTGCTGTTCATCAGCGGCCAGGTCCCTGAGCAATTCGACGGCACCGTGCCCGAGGGTTTCGAGGCGCAATGCGAGCAGGCCTGGCGCAACATTATCGAGGTGCTCGCCGCCGCCGGCCTTGGCGTCGAGGACCTGGTCAAGGTCACCACGTTCCTGACCGACCGCAATCAGGTCGTGACCAACCGCAACATTCGTCGCACGATGCTCGGGGAACATCAGCCCGCGCTGACGGTCGTGATCGTCGAGACCGTCGACAGCAAATGGCTGCTGGAGATCGAGGCGATCGCCGCGGAGTGAAGCCGGATTTGCCGACCGTGCGATGAGCCAATCATATCAGGTGTCCAATGGCTGAGAGCATCCATCCCTTCTACGAGACGCATCGCGGCGCCATGCAGGCCGCCATGCGCCATCGACTCGACCTTGCCGATGCGATGTTGCGCGAGCGCGCGCATCTCACCGGGATCGACGGGATCAGGCGAGAGGTGATGGACGAATTCGAGATCGTGCTCACCCAGATGCCCTATGTCGGTGGTGCGGCAAGCCGCATGAGCGATTTCTTCATGCGTCTGATGGGTTTTATGGCCATCAGTCGGGTCCTGCGACGGCACGGCGTGCCGGTGCCCGTGATCGGCGAGATCGAGCGGGAGACCTACAAGGCGCAATTGCTCAGCGTATCAGAAGCGGATCGCCTCGCCTCGGGGCGTCAATTCATGTCGCCCGAGAACCAGGCTCTGCTGCGCGAGCAGGCGGCAACAAGCGCCACTGAGAGCCATCAAAAGGATTTTCCGGAAGATTTCGTCTACGACTTCGTCGAGCCGGGTCGGGAAGACAATTTCGAATTCGGTATCAACTACAAGGCTTGCGGCTTCTGCAAGCTCGCGGCGCGCCATGGCGACAAGGAAATCCTGCCGAACATCTGCGGGCTCGATTTCGTCGCCTACGCAGCGCGAGGCATTCGCCTGGAAAGAACACAAACGCTAGCGGGCGGCGCGAGCCATTGCAATTTCCGCTTCTCGCGGCTGTTGTCGGACTAAATGGCTCTCCTGTCTCCACATCGTCATTGCGAGCGCAGCGAAGCAATCCAGAATCTTTCCGCGGCGGCAGTCTGGATTGCTTCGCTGCGCTCGCAATGACGGAGGTCGGGGCACGGTCCTGAGCCCATCGGCACACACCGCGACGATGACATCGTGCTCCTGTTTTGCCCGACGTGTCAAACGCCGTCGCGTCAGGCACTCAAACCGCTCCGCGCCAAATTCCCCAGCAATTTCTACTGTGCATGGGGTTGTTTTTGCGGCTTTGTTTTGGGGCGGTCTACTCCGCCGCTTTTTCTCGTAAGCGCTGCGCATAGACGTTGATGATCAGCGCCACCAGCAGGATCACGCCCCGGATCAGGATCTTCAGGAAGCTGTCGATGTTGACGTGATCGAGGCCGTTGTTGAGGACACCGAGCACGAAAAGTCCGACGATGGTGTTGCCGATGCCGCCGCGGCCGCCGAACAGGCTGGTGCCGCCGACCACGACGGCGGCGATGGAATCGAGCAAATAGGTGTCGAACTCGTTCTGCTGCGCGCTGCCGAAATGGGCGACGCCGAGCATGCCGCCGATGCCGGAGCAGACCGCGGAGATCACCATGACCGCGCCGAGGATGAGCTTGACGTTGAGGCCGGAATATTCGGCCGCCTCGCGATTGCCCCCGACCATGTAGATGTAGCGGCCAAAGCGCGTGTAGGTCAGCACCAGATGGCCGCCGAGCAGCATGATGGCCGCGACGATCACGATCCAGGGGATGCCGCCGATCGCGCCTGACCCGAGCGTCGTGATCAGGTCCGGCACCTTGTAGGCGATCTGGCCGCGCACCAGCAGCGCCGAGATGCCGGCGGCGATCTGCATCATCGCGAGCGTCATGATGAAGGAGGGGATGCCGATCACGGTCAGCCCCAGCGCGTTGACGAGACCGAGCGCCGCGCAGAGCAGGATCGCGAGCAGGATCGCGGCGGCGCCGGGAAGGGGGATGTTTGGAATGTTGACGTAGGATTCCTGCAGCGTGAAGTAGGCGACTGCGATGCCGGTGACGTTGGCGATGCCGGCGATCGACAGATCGATCTCGGCGCAGAGGATCACGAAGGTGAGACCGACGGCGATGATGCCGGTGACCGACACCTGCGTCAAGATGTTGCCGAGATTGTCGATGGTCGCAAAGGAGGGGCTGGCAAGCGCGAAGAAGCCGGACAGGAAGATCAGCGTCAGGAACGGCGCGATGTTGCGCATCTGCGAGCGCAGGAAGGGCGCAAGCCCCCGTGCGCGCTGTCCCGCCGCTGGAGCCGTCTCACTGCTCACCATGGTGCTTCTCCGTCACGCCGCTTCCAGCAGGCGGTCCTTGCTGACCGGCTCGTTCCTGAATTCCCGCACCACGGCGCCGCGCTTGAGCACGAGGATGCGGTCGGCCAGCGACAGCACCGTCTCCGGCTCGGTCGACAGCACGATGATCGCGAGTCCCCTGGCGCGGAGGTCGCGGACGATGTTGATGACGTCGTTCTTGGCGCCGACATCCATGCCGCGGGTCGGCTCGCACAGCACCAGCAGCTTGGGCGGATAGGTCAGCCATTTTGCCAGCGCGACCTTCTGCTGGTTGCCGCCCGAGAGCATGCCGAGATCGAGGCCGACCACCGGCGGCCTGATCTGCAACTGATCAATCTGGTGCTTCGCGATGTCGCGCTCCTGCGCCGGCTTGAGCAGCAGCGACGAGATGCGGTCCAGAATGCTGATCGAGATGTTCTTGTAGACCGGCTCCTGGTGAAACAGCATGGCGCGCCGGCTTTCGGGCACCAGCGCCACGCCGGCGCGCCGCGCCGCCGCCGTGCTGGTAAATCGCTTCGGCGTGCCGTCGACGGCGAGGGTGCCGGCGTCCGGCTTCAGCTTGCCGAACAGGATGCGGGACAATTCCTGCTGCCCGCAGCCCATGAAGCCGTAGATGCCGAGCACTTCGCCGGCGCGCGCCTCGAACGAGACGTCCTGAAGGCTGCGCGCCAGCGACAGCTTGTCGACCTTCAGCACGACCGAGCTGTCGCTCGGCCGCGGCAGCATCAAATCGTCAGTATAGCTGTGCTCGAGCGCTTCGCCACCGCGGCCGATCATGGCCTCGATCAGCGCGCCCTTGGAGGTCGCGGCGCTCGCGGTCTCGGCGACCTTCCGCCCGTTGCGGAACACGGTCACTGTGTCGGACACGCGAAGAATGTCCTCGATGAAATGCGAGATGAAGACGATGGCCGTGCCTTCTTCCCGCAGCCGCTTGAGCGTTGCGAACAGTCGCTCGACCTCGGGTGGAGAGAGGGCGGAGGTCGGCTCGTCCAGGATGACGATGCGGGCACCGGAGAACAGTACGCGGGCGATCTCGATCAGCTGCTGCAGCCCGATCGGCAGGTCGCCAAGCCGCGACATCGGATCGACGTCGATGCCGAATCGAGCAAGCTGCTCGCCGGCCTCGCGCGCCATGCGCCGCCATTGCACCAGGCCAAGGCGGTTGGTCGGCTGGTTGCCGAGGAAGACGTTCTCCGCGACGGTGAGATCGGGCGCGACGGAGAGCTCCTGATGCACCATGGCGATGCCGGCCGCGTGCGCATCGCGCGCCGAGCGGAAGTGGGTCGCGTGGCCGTCGATCAGGACGCGGCCCGAGAATTCGGTGTGCACGCCGGCGATGATCTTCATCAGCGTGCTTTTTCCAGCGCCGTTCTCGCCGACGAGACCGTGAATCTCGCCGGGAAGAAGCGCGAAGTCGACACCACGAAGCGCTTCGACGCCGCCGAAGCTCTTCGTGATGCCCTGGAGTTCCAGGATGGGCTGTTGACCCTCAGGCATGCAAGATCAGATCTTGGAGGATTTCAGATCAGGAAGTGATCCTGCATCCACTGCATGCCGGCGGCATTGGCCTTGGTCACGACCGGACCGTCGGTGACGACGTTCTTGGGGATGCCCTGGCCGCTCTTCTCGCCACCGGCGACTGCCGCGACACCGGCGATGATCGCGCCGCCATGGATGCGGCAGGACGGATTGCGGACGGTCGCGAACATGCGGCCCTCGCTCACCGCCTGGATCGCCGGCGGCATGGCGTCGACGCCGCCGATCAGGATGTTGGTGCGGTTGTGCGCCTTCATGATGTTGGCGGCAGCGAGCGCCATGTCGTCATTGTGGAAGAACGCCGCGTCGATCTGCGGGTATTTGGTCAGATAGGTTTCCCAGAGCCGCGCGGTCTTGGAGACGTCCCAGTCGGCCGGCTGGGTGTCGAGCACCTCGATGCCGGGGAATTGCTTGACGACGTTGTTGAACCCCTTGGCGCGGCCTTGTGCGCCTGTATGTCCGAGCGCGCCTTGGGTCATGATGATCTTGCCCTTGCCGCCCATCGCGTTGCACAGCGCCTGCGTCACCGAGGCGCCCATGAACTCGTTGTCGGGGGCGAGGAAGGAATGGACGTTGATCTGGTCGAGCGGCGCAATCAGCGTGTCCATGTCGATCACCGGCGTGCCGGCGTCGATCATCTTCTGCACCGGCTGGGTGAGGGTGCCGATGCCGAAGGCCTGGATCGCAACGAAGTCCCATTTCTGCGAGGCCATGTTGTCGATCGCCGCGCGCTGCTTCACGGCGTCGAGCTGGCCATCGAACCAGGTGACCTCGACGTTGAACAGCTTGCCCCAGAATTCCGCGGCCTGCTTGCCCTGTGCGCACCACGTCGCCTGAAGGCCGGCATTGGAGAATGCCGCCTTCAGCGGCTTCTCGGATCGTCCGACTTCGGCTGCCAATGCTGGATTTATGCCCATGCTGCCGAGGATGGCAGTTGCGGCGCCGGCGGTCGCAGCCGCCTGAAGAAGATCGCGCCTCGTCGTCGAGAAATCTTTCGTCCCGGACATCGCTCGCTCCCATATATTTTTGTCGGCGCGTCATTGATTGCGCGACCGATGTTGGAAAGTCTCTCACAATCGAAGAGCTCACGCCACCCAATCCGCTATCGCGCGGATTTCGCCCCAGTCTCGGGATGCTCGCGGAGCAGACGTTGATAGACCAGCGGCGTGAGATCCGGGCCGCGCGATGCCGCGATCTCAAAGCTCTGTTCGATTGGATGAGGCGTTCATCGGCGTGTCGGCCGCTCAAGGCAAAAAAAGAGCGGGGCCCTAGCCCCGCTCAAAAATTGTGTCGACCCTATTATCCCCGATTCTAAGATTTGATCTTGATTGGCGGGGCGACGCTGCATTTTGCGCGCCAGGGGCTCCTCCCGAGACTTGGACCACCAGACTTTGACCTCGCGGCTAGCCTGAGCAAGAGGGATGCTAGATCAACTTTTCTCACTTGTCATCATTTTCGGCAACGATTGTTCAAAATTCGAGCAGTTGACGAAATGATCGGGTTATTTGACCCCATAAGTATATGACAAACATAAGAATTCTGTGGACGGACAGGCCGGCGCGGCTGCCTCAAATGCCGGACGTGGCCTCGGAGCGAGGCCGTCCGAGCACATTTTTCGAGAGATCTGCGCCACCCCAACAAGGCGGCCGAAGTGACCTCGACTCGGAGCGGGGGTGGTGTTTAGTTAGCAGACGAATGAATGGTTCGGCGGATGCGCGCTCGGCTGCAAAAATTCCTACCGGTTGTCCTGCTCGCTTTGGTGATGCAGGTGCTGGCGCCGATTGCCGCCTGTTGGGCGGCCGGCCAGGCCGTTGCCGATCCGCTTGGCACCGGCGTTATCTGCCACAGCGTCAGCGAGCAGGGTACTCCGAACGACCAGAACGGCGCGCCGACCGCGCATGCCGGCGCCTGCGCGCTGTGCTGTCTGGCGCAGGCTAACGCATCGTTCGATTCGCCGCCGCACGCGGTGCTCTCCGTCCCCTTCCGCCACGCCGAGCGCGTGGTTTGGCACGAGGCGGATGCGTCCGCTGTCGCTGCCCATAAGGGCTCAAGCGCCCAGGCGCGGGGACCTCCCCACTTTTCCTGACGACCCCTCGTGATCGCCGCGGTTCATCCGTTGGCGATTGATGCTGTCGAATGGCCGGAAGAGAAAGCCGGCGTCAGGAATCCCGAGATGTTACCTCGTCATGCCCGCTGCGGCGTGAGTGTCGTTGCCATTCAGGCTGCGCTGCTCGCCTCGTCGAGTGACGTTTTCGCCCAGAGCAGCCCAAAGGAGCTGCCCGCGGTGACCGTCGATGCACCCGCGGCGGTAAAACCCAAGCCGCGCAAGCCGCCGGTGCAAACCGCTGGCGCCAGGAGAAATTTGGCAAAGCCTGCGGTCGAGCGACCGGCCTCGGTCGCGGCTGACCAGGGCACGGGCGGCGTCCGGGCGTCGCTGGATCAGCCGGCGGCGGTAGCCCGCTATCAACTGCCGCAGCGGTCCTTCAGCATCACGGCAAAGCAGGTCGACGAGACCATCAACCTCAAGGACCCCGAAGACGCCGTCAAATACATGCCGAGCCTGTTCGTGCGGAAGCGCAATGACGGTGACAATCAGGCAGTGCTCGCGACGCGAAGTTGGGGCCTGAACTCGAGTGCGCGGACGCTGATCTATTACGATGACCTCCTGATCTCGGCGCTGATCGGCAACAACAACTCCGGCGCCTCGCCGAAATGGAACTTGATCTCTCCCGAGGCGATCGGGCGGGTCGATTTCCTCAACGGTCCGTTCGCGGCCGCCTATCCCGGCAATTCCATCGGCGGTGTTCTGCTGATCACCTCCAAGATGCCGGAAAAGCCGTTTGCGGTGGCCAAGGAAACCGTCTCGGTGATGCCGTGGAATCAATACGGCACCAAAGACACCTATTTAACCAGCCAGACCAGCGCCGCCGCAGGCAATCGCGACGGCAAGCTGTCCTCGCTTGTCAGCGCGAACTATCTCGATAGCTACCAGCAGCCGCTGACATATACGACCAACGCCTCGTTCCCGGCCGGCACGACCGGTGGTTTTGCCGCACTCAACAAGACCGGTGGCGTTGCCAACGTCGTTGGCACCGGCACGCTGGCGCATTCGCAGCAGACTTCCGGCAATCTGCGGCTCGCCTACGACATCACGCCACTGGTGCAGGCGACGTATTCGCTCGGCATCTGGAACAATCACCAAACCTCCGATCCGCAGACCTATCTCAGATCGACCGCAACGGACTTGCCGACGTTCGGCAGCATCAGCAGCTTTGCGAGCAGCAAGTACACCTGGGATCAGCTCCATATGAGCAACGCCGTCTCGCTCAAAAGCGATACCAAGGGCGTATTCGATTTCGACCTTGCCGCGTCGAGCTACAATTATCTCCAGGATACCCTCATCAATCCCTTTACTGTGGTGCCGTCGCCGGGCCTTGGCTATTCGTTGAACGGCAAGGTGACGCGGATGGACGGCACCAACTGGCAGAACGCCGAAGCTAAGGGCATCTGGCGTCCGTTCGGAATCGATGGTCCGCACGAGATCAGCTTCGGCGCGCACGGCGACCGCTACCGGCTCGAGAACCCCGTTTATGCCTCGACCGTCTGGTTCAATGCGCCCTCAGCGGGCAACGGCCAGCTGTATTCGACCGGTGTCGGCGAGACGCGCACTGAAGCTCTCTGGGTACAGGATGCCTGGAAGATCACTCCGATCGTCAAGCTGACGCTCGGTGGACGGCTGGAGAGCTGGCAGGCGGTCGAGGGTTTCAATCTCAACACCACGACGACCAGCGCCGGTGTCGTCACGTCGGCAGTGCCGACGTGGCAGCCGGGCCTGTCCTCGACGAATTTCTCGCCGAAGGCGTCATTGTCGTTCGATCCCAACAAGGACTGGAATGTTACTGCGAATTTCGGTGAAGCCTACCGCTATCCGACGGTGACCGAGCTCTACCAGAACATCAGCGTGGGCGGCGTCACCTATCTCGCCAATCCGCTGCTGTCACCAGAGCAGGACTTCACCGGCGAGCTCAATCTCGAGCGGCGCTGGGCCGATGGGCGGGTGCGGCTCACTGTGTTCGGCGAGCGGACCAACAATGCGCTGATCTCGCAATCGACTACGGTAACGGACGCAAAGGGGGCGCAAACGGTGCAGACAGCGGTCAGCAACGTCGCTGCAATCCGCATGCAGGGAGTCGAATTGTCGGCTGACAAGGACAATGTGGTGGTGAACGGCCTGCAAGTCTTCGGCAGCGTCACTTACGTCGATTCCAGAATCATCTCCGATCCGAACTGGAAGGGACCGACCAGTGTCGTCGGCAAGCGCGTACCTTTCGTGCCTGACTGGCGCGCCAAGTTCGGCGTGACCTATCGGCCGAACGACAGTTGGGCCTATACGGTTGCGGCGCGCTACAGCGGCAAGCAGTATTCGACGCTGGACAACTCGGATATCATCCCGCACGTCTACGGCGCCTTCGATAACTTTTTTGTTGTGGACTTGAAGATCCACTACAACGCGACGAAGAATTTCGCGTTCGACTTCGGCATCGATAATCTCTTCAACGCGCAATACTTCCTGTTCCATCCATTCCCGGGACGAACTTTCGTTCTCGCCGGCAAGTACACGTTCTGACGGGTGGTACCCCCTCAATGGCGACAAGAAAGGCAATCAACATGAACACACTCTCACGCATTTTCGCGCTCGCAGTGCTCTCGGCGGTCGTGATCGCGGTGCCGGTCCGCGCCGAGGACGTCAAGGCGGGCGATCTCGTCATCACCCAGGGCTGGAGCCGGGCGACCCCGAGCGGCGCGAAAGTCGCCGGCGGTTTCCTGACCATCGAGAACAAGGGCACGGCGCCCGACAAGCTCGTCAAAGTGACCGCCGAGATCGCGGGCAAGGCCGAGGTCCACGAAATGACGATGGACAATGGCGTGATGAAGATGCGCCCGCTCGACAAGGGGCTCGTTATCGGGCCGGGCAAGACCGTGAAGCTCGCTCCGGGCGGCTATCATCTGATGCTCCAGGAGCTCAAGGGCCCCTTCAAGGAGGGCGAGAAGGTGGCGGTGACGCTCGAATTCGAGAAGGCCGGTAAGGTCGCCGTCGCGCTCGACGTCCAGGGCGTCGGCGCGCAGGCGCCCGGCGGCGGCGGAAGCATGATGATGAAGAAAATGCCCGACCATTCGGGAATGAAAATGTGACGCGTGTGATCTAAACCCCGGGAGATCGAGCATGTCGAAGACACCCTGGCTGATCCTGATGGCTGCGCTGGCCGCATCGCCTGCGGCGGCACATGTCTATCTGGAAGGCAAGCAGGCCACGGTCGGTGCGTCCTATAAGGCCGTCTTCGCCGTGCCGCACGGCTGCTCCGGCTCGCCGACGGTCAAGATCCGCGTGCAGATCCCCGAAGGAGTCATCGCGGTGAAGCCGATGCCGAAGGCTGGTTGGAACGTTGATGTCGTCGAGGGCCAGTATGCCAGTGCGTACGACTATCACGGCAACAAGCTGACCTCTGGCGTGAAGGAAGTGGTCTGGTCCGGCGGCAAGCTGCCGGACCACAATTACGACGAGTTCGTCGTCAGCAGCTTCCTCACCGACAGCCTGAAGCCCAACACCACGCTGTATTTTCCGGTGGTGCAGGAATGCGAGAAGGGTGTCAGCCGCTGGATCGAAATCCCGGCGGAGGGGGCAGCCTATTCGCATGAGGAAAAGTCGCCGGCGCCCGGCGTGAAGCTGCTGCCCAAGCCGTAATGCGTCGTCTCGCTGCGCTCGCGATGTTGCTCGTCGTCGCCGGCACTTCGACCGGCGCGTCGGCGCATGCGGCGCTGATCTCGGTTGAGCCGGCGAGCGGTAGCATCCTGACGAGCGCGCCAAAGGCGGTGGAATTGCGCTTCAACGAAGCGGTGACGCCGGGCGCGATCCAGTTGATCGATGGCGCGGGCAGGGCGCGCGACGATGCGCGCGTCACGACATCCGGCGAGAGCATTTCGATTGCGATGCCGCCGGACCTGCCGCAGGGCACGGCGGTCGTGAGTTACCGGGTGATCTCGCAGGACGGCCATCCTGTCGCGGGATCGGTGATCTTTTCGGTCGGCGTGCCGACGGCCACGCAGCCTCCGGCCAATGCGGATGGCCGGCTGAACGCGCTGATCTGGCTGTCGCGGATCGGTCTCTATCTCGGGCTGTTTGTCGGTGTCGGCGGCGTATTCTTTGCCCGCTGGATTTCGCGGTCAATGGCGGGGATGGGCGCGCCGCGCGCCGCGCTGCTTGTCGGTCTCCCAAGCGCAATTGTCTCGCTGGGCGTGTTGGGTCTCGATCTCCTTGGCCTGCCGCCGGCAGCACTCGTGACGGCGGCTCCCTGGACCGTCGCATTCGTCACCAGCGCCGGCCCAGCCTTGCTCGTCGCCATTGCGGCGATGCTGCTCGCGCTGATGGCGCTGGGCCGCGCGTGGCATGCGCGCGCTCTTGCGGCGGTCGCGTTCGCTGGCGTCGGCCTGTCGCTCGCCATGACCGGGCACGCCGCAACGGCGCCGCCGGAGGTGCTGACGCGGCCGGCGATCTTCCTCCATGGCCTTGCGGTTGCATTTTGGATCGGCGCGCTGGCGCCGCTAGCAGCGCTGCTGTCGAAGCCGACGCCGGCGGTGCTGCCGCTACTGAACCGCTTCTCGCGCATCGCCATGCCGGTGGTCGCCGCGCTGGCGTTGACCGGGCTCACGCTTGCAATCATCCAGCTCGAAAAGCCGTCAGCGCTGGTCGAGACGAGCTACGGACTCATTCTGTCAGTCAAATTGGCTCTGGTTTTATCCCTGCTTGGGCTCGCCGCGCTCAATCGCACTCGGCTGACGCCGGCGCTGGCGAAGGACCAAAGGGCCGCGCCCGCGCTCAGGCGCTCGATCCTGTTCGAATGCGGCGTCGCGCTCGGCATCTTTGCCGTCGTCGCCGGTTGGCGCTTCACGCCGCCGCCGCGGACCATCCTCCCGGAGACGCCGCTGGCGATCCACATCCATACCGACAAGGCGATGTTCCAGGTGCTGGTGTCCCCCGGCAAGGCCGGCGTGGACGATTTCGTGCTTCAGCTCATGACCGGCGAGGCGACGCCGCTGAAGGTCAAGGAGGCGACGCTGACGCTCAGCCTGCCCGAGCGCGGTATCGAGCCGATGGAACGCGACGCCGAGCTGGGACCAGACGGCTATTGGCACGTGCGCAAAGTCGAGCTGCCCTTCGCCGGCCGCTGGCATGTGCGGATCGATGCGCTGGTGACCGATTTCGAGAAAGTCACTCTCGAGGACGAGCTCGAGGTCGCGCCGCGTTAAGTCGGCAGGGTTCAACTCGAACCTGAAGTCGACGGAAAAATGACAGGAATTCCGCCGCGTTAGCGGCTTTTCCTCATTCCCGGTCTTGTGTTTTCGCTTCCAATCCGGTTTCACTGCGGGCCACCACTGATTCCCAGAGTCTTGCCATGCGGTTGTCGCGGTTCTTTCTGCCCATCCTGAAGGAAAATCCGAAAGAAGCGGAGATCGTCTCGCATCGGTTGATGCTGCGCGCCGGCATGATCCGCCAGGAGGCGGCCGGCATCTATGCCTGGCTGCCGTTGGGCTTCCGGGTGCTGAAGAAGATCGAACAGATCGTGCGGGAGGAGCAGGATCGCTCCGGCGCGCTGGAACTGTTGATGCCGACGCTCCAGCTCGCCGACCTCTGGCGCGAGAGCGGCCGCTACGACGCCTACGGCCCGGAGATGCTGCGCATCGCCGACCGCCACAAGCGCGAGCTGCTATACGGGCCGACCAACGAGGAAATGGTCACCGAGATTTTTCGCGCTTACGTGAAGTCCTACAAGAACCTGCCGCTGAATCTCTATCATATCCAATGGAAATTCCGCGACGAGCAGCGGCCGCGCTTCGGCGTGATGCGCGGCCGCGAGTTCCTGATGAAGGATGCCTATTCCTTCGACCTCAACGAGGCGGCGGCGCGTATCTCCTACAACAAGATGTTCGTCGCCTATTTGCGCACCTTTGCGCGGATGGGGCTGAAGGCGATCCCGATGCGCGCCGAAACCGGCCCGATCGGCGGCGACCTCAGCCACGAGTTCATCGTGCTCGCCGAAACCGGCGAATCCGGTGTTTTCATCAATCGCGACGTGCTGGACCTGCCGGTGCCGGGCGAGGACGTCGACTATGAGAGCGATCTGACCCCGATCATCAAGCAGTGGACCTCGGTCTATGCCGCGACGGAGGACGTCCACGACGCCGCGCGGTTCGAGCAGGAAGTGCCTGCGGACAAGCGCGTGAACACCCGCGGCATCGAGGTCGGCCAGATCTTCTACTTCGGCACCAAATATTCCGAACCGATGAAGGCGACGGTGGCGGGCCCGGACGGCGTGGACGCGCCGATCCATGGCGGTTCCTACGGCGTCGGCGTCTCGCGCCTGCTCGGTGCCATAATCGAGGCCTGCCATGACGATGCCGGCATCAAATGGCCGGAGGCGGTGGCCCCATTCCGCGTCTCGATCCTCAATCTCAAGCAGGGCGATGCGGCGGTCGATACGGCCTGCGAGAAGCTCTATGCCGAGCTCCAGGCCAAGGGCGTCGATGTGCTCTATGACGACACCGACCAGCGCGCCGGCGCCAAATTCGCCGCCGCCGACCTGATCGGCATCCCCTGGCAGATCATGATCGGGCCGAAGGGGCTGGCTGACGGCAAGGTCGAGATCAAGAAGCGCAGTGACGGCTCCCGCGAGACGATGTCGCCAGCGGACGCGGTCGCCCGCCTAGTCGGCTGAATATTGTTCATCGCCTGATATCGCGGCCGCCAATCCGGCCACAATTGACCCCGAATCATGGGATTATCGAGCGATGGATGAGACCATGACTGAAACCGTTCAAACCGCGCCGTTCGCGCCCTTCGAGTGGATGCTGTCGGCGCGCTATTTGCGGGCGCGGCGCAAGGAGGGATTCATCTCGGTCATCGCCGGGTTCTCCTTCCTTGGCATCATGCTCGGCGTCGCCACGCTGATCATCGTGATGGCCGTCATGAACGGCTTCCGCAAAGAGCTGCTCGACAAGATCCTGGGGCTGAACGGCCATATCCTGGTCCAGCCGCTGGAATCGCCGCTGACCGACTGGAAGGACGTTGCCGAGCGCATCAGCCAGGTCCAGGGTATCCGGCTGGCTGCCCCCGTGGTCGACGGCCAGGCGCTGGCGTCCTCGCCCTGGAACGCCTCGGGCGTGCTGGTGCGCGGCATCCGCTCCGACGACCTGAATAACCTCACCTCGATCGCCAAGAACATCAAGCAGGGATCGCTCGAGGGGTTTGACGACGGCCAGGGCGTCGCAATCGGCCGGCGGCTCGCCGACCAGCTGTCGCTGCATGCCGGCGACAGCGTGACCTTGGTGGCGCCGAAGGGCGCGGTGACGCCGATGGGCACCACGCCGCGCATAAAACCGTACAAGATCGTCGCAGTGTTCGAGATCGGCATGTCCGAGTACGACCTCGGCTTCGTCTTCATGCCGCTCGCCGAGGCGCAGGCCTATTTCAACCGCAGCAGCGACGTCACCTCGATCGAGGTGTTCACCACCAATCCCGACAAGATCGATTCATTCCGCAAATCGGTGACGGAGGCCGCGGGCCGGCCGGTGTTCCTGGTCGACTGGCGGCAGCGCAACTCGACTTTCTTCAACGCGCTCCAGGTCGAGCGCAACGTGATGTTTCTGATCCTGACCATGATCGTGCTGGTCGCCGCTCTCAATATCGTCTCCGGCCTGATCATGCTGGTGAAGGACAAGGGCAGCGACATTGCGATCCTGCGCACGATGGGGGCCTCGCAAGGCTCGATCATGCGGATCTTCCTGATCACGGGCGCATCCATCGGCGTGGTCGGCACGCTGGTGGGGTTCTTCGTCGGGCTGGTGATCTGCCTCAACATCGAATCCATCCGGCAATTCCTGTCCTGGCTGACCAGCACCGAGCTGTTCTCGCCGGAACTCTACTTCCTGTCGAAGCTGCCCGCCGAGATCGACGTCGGCGAGACCACGGCCGTCGTCGTCATGGCGCTGACGCTGTCGTTCCTGGCGACGCTCTACCCGTCGTGGCGCGCCGCGCGCCTCGATCCGGTCGAAGCGCTGCGGTACGAGTGAGGGCCTGATGGAGCAGCAGGGGGCGGAAGATGTACCGGTCATCTATCTCCACGAGATAAGACGGCAGTACCTGCAGGGCGAGGCGGCGCTGACGATTCTCGACAATGCCAAGCTCGCGCTGTGGGCGGGCCAGTCGGTCGCGCTGGTCGCGCCGTCGGGCTCGGGCAAGTCGACGCTGCTGCACATCGCGGGCCTACTCGAGGCGCCCGATTCCGGCGAGGTCTATGTCAATGGCGCGCCGACCTCGCAACTGCCCGACATTGAGCGCACCCAGCTGCGCCGCACCGATATCGGCTTCGTCTACCAGTCGCACCGGCTGCTGCCGGAATTCTCGGCGCTGGAGAACGTGATGATGCCGCAGATGATCCGCGGCCTGAAGAAGTCCGAGAGCGTCAAGCGCGCCAAGGAGATCCTTGGCTATCTCGGCCTCGGCGACCGCATCACCCATCGTCCGGCGGAGCTGTCGGGCGGCGAGCAGCAGCGCGTCGCAATTGCGCGCGCCGTCGCCAACGCACCGCGGGTGCTGTTCGCGGACGAGCCGACCGGCAACCTCGATCCGCACACCGCCGACCACGTGTTCCAGGCCCTGATGCAGCTGGTCAAGGCAACCAAGGTCTCGATGCTGATCGCGACCCACAACATGGAGCTCGCCGGCCGCATGGACCGGCGCGTGTCGCTGGCCGACGGCCAGGTCGTCGAGCTCGAATAAAGAAAACGCGAAAACAACCCCATGCACAGTAGACGGCCGCTGCCGTCCACGATCGGGGTGACGTCTTCCAGTGACTTGATCGATCAGGCAAACTCGCCGCAGCAGCGCATTGCCGCAGTGTGCAGGCAACTTACGGCCTGATCACAGTCAATTTGAACGGTCCGCCATTGGCGGCGGCGTGGGCCACGGCCTCATTGACGTGGTCGAGGTCGAAATCCGTCGTCACATATTCGTCGAGCCGCAGCAGCCCGGCGCGCACCAACCCGATCAGACGCGTTGCCGCATCCGGCGGATACATCCAGACGCCGTGGACGGAGATGCAGTTGCGCATGAGCCAGGGGTAGGGCAGCTCGAGGCCCGGCCCCCCCGCCATGCCGACGCCGCCCATCAGCACGACGCGGCCATAGGCGCGCACCGTCATGACCGCCGCCCGCACCACGCGCGTGCTGACCGAGGGCGGCATGATGTCAAGCACGCAGTCGATCGGCCCGGGCGCGGCGCGCTTCATCGCCTCGCGGTCGTCGTCCTCGTTGCCGGTGAGCCTGACCGGCTTCACCCGCGCGCCGAAGCGGCGGACAAGGTCGGCCAGGATTTTCTCGTTGCGGCCGGGCGTCACCACGCAGGCCGCGCCCATCGCGAGCGCGACGGAGACGGCGGCGCTGCCGAAATTGCCGGTGGCCCCGCTCACCAGCACGGTCTCGCCTGCTTGCAGGTTTGCGGCAAGAAAGCCGCCATAGGGCACCAGCGCCGTTCCGAGCGCGCACCATTGCGAGGCTTCTTCGGACGTGATCGCGCCAAGGCGCTTCACGTTCTCGGTCGGCACCCGCATCTGCTCGGCATACGAGCCGTGGCGAAAATGCTGCTGCAGGCGCATGCCGCCGGGGCCGGCTGCCGTGAGTCCCTGCAGGGCAATATCGGGCGCCACGACATCGTCGCGCGACCGCACCGTCGGGTCGCAGAACACCCAGTCGCCAATGCTGAGCCTGGTTGCGTCCGGACCGATCGCGCGCACCCGGCCGATGCCGCCGGGGCCGGGGATGATCGGCAGCTCGAGCGCATAATTGCGCTCACCGCTGAAAACCTCGTTCATGTAGGACAGAACGCGCGTGGCGACGACGTCGACGATAACCTCGCCGGTGCCGAGCACCGGGTCCGGAGCAGTCTCGATCACCAGCGGCGATCCGAAGGATTTGAGTACGGCAGCTTTCATGATGTTCACCTCGAACTCGGGTGATATCCATATGCGGCGCCCTTGAAGGGATAGGAAGGCCTGGTATTATCCTAGTATTCCCAAAGCCCTCCATCCACGGGAGCACGCCATGGCCGATCCACGCCGCGTCGAATTCGGCGATTTCCTCCGCTCCCGCCGCGAGAAGCTGACGCCGAAGGCCGTCGGCCTTCCCGCAGGCCAGCGGCGGCGCACCGCGGGGCTCCGCCGCGAGGAGGTTGCCCAGCTCGCCGGCATCGGCGTCGACTGGTACATCCGCCTCGAGCAGGGCCGCACCGTCAGCCCGTCGGTCACCACAGTCGATGCCCTGGCGCGTGCATTGCGCCTCAGCAAGACCGAGCATGCGCATCTCAAGGACCTCGCGCGTGACGGCGCGAGGGGTGCGTTCACCCGCGAGATGGTGCCGCCGCCCATTCTGCGCCTGGTCGAGAGCCTGCCGCATCCGGCCTACATCACCGGGCGACGCTGGGATGTGCTGGCCTGGAACGATGCCGCCGAGGAGATCTTCGCGTTCGGCCGGTTGCCGGAGCAGGATCGCAACACGCTGCTGCTGATGATGACCAACAAGCGCACGCGAAAATCCTACGGCGCGGGCTGGGCCGACGTGGCCAAGCGGATGGTTGCGATGTTTCGCGCCACTCACGACGTCTGGGCCGGCGATCCCGCGTTTGCGGAATTGCTGACGCGGTTGCGCGAAGGCAGTCCCGAATTCGTCAAATGGTGGGGCGCGCACGAGGTGCACGGCACCTTGTCGGGCCGCAAGACCATGACCCATCCAACCAAGGGCGTGCTGCATTTCGAGCACACGAGCTTTCAGGCCAATGACGATCCCGCGCTGAAGCTCGTGATTTATACGCCGGTGTGAGGCCGAATGTCGCAAAGTGCCTGCAGGCAGCGAAGATCGCGCACCATCATTGCGGCCAACGCAAATTAATGTTACAATTCGTAGCATTGGCTCGCGGTGGAAAGCGAGGTCGGCGAGGGATCGGATGAGGCGCCGGCAATTCATTTCGCTTCTCGGCGGAGCTGCCTTGGCGCCAATCGCCGGGCCTTCGGTCTGCGCTGACCCACCGGCCAATTGTGCCGCTCCGGCGAAGCGTGATGACGGCTGGTCTGTTCCGTCCGCCAATGGAGACAATGACGTCGACCAGGCCGCGCTGTGCAGGATGACCGATCGACTCGAAAGCTCCGGCTCTAACATCCATGCCGTGCTGGTCGCTCGCCACGGTCGACTGGCGTTCGAGCGATACTTCAAAGGATCTGATGAGGTCCCCAGTCGCATCTTCGGCGTCCGGGTCAGGGACATCAGCTTCGACGCCGATACACTGCATAATCTGAAATCGTGCTCAAAGAGCGTCGCGTCGCTGGTCGTCGGGATCGCGATCGACCAGGGCCTCATCCGAAGCCTCGACGAACCGGTCTTCAGCTTCTTCCCCGAATTGTCCGACCTGCGGTCCCCGGACAAGGATCGCATTCTGCTCTCACACGTGCTCACCATGTCGATGGGCCTGAAGTGGGTGGAGGCAACTCCGGCGACAGGTGACGACAACGACGAAGTGCGCATGCATATGGCGCAGGATGCCTGTCGCTACGTCCTCGGCCTTCCCGTAACTGCACCGGCCGGGCAGGGGTTCTTCTACAACACCGGCGCGCTTGCGCTGCTCTCGGCGATCGTCCGCAAGGCCACCGGCCGTCCGCTTGATGAATTTGCGCGCACCATGCTGTTCGATCCTCTCGGCATCACCGAATTCGAGTGGGGCCGGTTCAAAGGCGACAGCGACGCCGGCGGGGGATTGCGCCTGCGACCGCGCGACATGGCTAAGATCGGCCAACTCGTCCTCGCGGGCGGTCGCTGGAACGATCGGCAAGTCGTTTCCAAGGTATGGATCGAGGCGTCGACAACAATGAAGCTCAAGGCGACCGACGGTCAGTCCTATGGATATTTATGGTGGCTGCGGAGCTCCCGGCTCAATGGGCGTGTTGTCCAATCGATCGCCGCGCAGGGCCGAGGTGGCCAGTCGATCCGCATCGTCCCGGAGCTCGATCTCGTCGTCGCGGTGACCGCGGGATACTATCAAGACTATAGCCCTGAAACTTTCAAATTGCAGTACGGCGTGTTCAGGGAGGTCTTGCAGGCGATCTCGCCTCCGGTGTAAGGCCCCGCGAACAGGCAGCGGAATCGCTGCCTCATTCGCCACTGTCTGGAGCTTGCTTGTGACCATCGCGCTGAAGGGCATCATTCCCGTGATGCTGACGCCGTTCACCGAGGCGAAGACGATCGACTATTCCGGCCTCGAAAGGCTGATCGAGTGGTATATCGCCAACGGTGCCGACGCATTGTTCGCGGTCGCTCAGTCCAGCGAGATGCAGTTCCTGACGCTGGACGAACGTGTCGAGCTGGCGCGATTTGTCGCCAGGACGGCTGCCGGCCGGCTTCCCGTCATCGCATCCGGCCATATCAGCGAATCCAGGGAAGACCAGCTCACCGAGCTGACGTTGCTCGCGAAGACGGGCGTCGACGGATTGGTTCTGGTGACCAACCGTCTCGCGTCCCTCGATCCGACGCGGACGATCTTCACCGACAATTTGACCTGGCTGCTCGACCGGCTGCCCAGGGAAATGACCCTCGGTCTTTATGAATGCCCGGCGCCATTTCGCCGGCTTCTCTCCGACGATGAGCTGGCCTTTTGTGCCGACAGCGGCCGTTTCGCGATTCTCAAGGACGTCTCGTGTGATCTCGCGACCGTGCAGCGCCGGGTCAAGCTGACGAACGGCTCGCCGCTGACGATCGTCAACGCCAATGCAGCGATCGCCTTCGACGCGATGAAATCGGGGGCGCCGGGGTTTACCGGTGTGTTCACGAATTTCCATCCCGATCTCTACAAGTGGTTGCTGACCCGGCACACGAAGCATCCGTCGCTGGCGAACGAGCTGTCGGTCTATCTCGCGCTTGCCGCGATGGCTGAGCCGATGGGCTATCCAAAACTGGCCAAGCTCTATCATCAGCGGCTCGGCACCTTTTCCCGTATCGAGAGCCGGGCGGTCGATTTCGACATTCGCGAGCGCTTCTGGGCGCTCGATGCGCTGATCGACAAGATCGTCGAGGGACAGGAGTCGTTCCGCGCGAAGATAGCAGCGGCAGGCTGAGCACGACGCATATGACGATCCGGGCGGCGCCAAAACAGCGGCGCCGGGGGCTTGCGGCCCTAGCTGAGCTTTCAGGCCAATGACGATCCCGCGCTGAAGCTCGCGATCTACACGCCGGTGTAGCCGCAGAAGCGGTTCCCGCGTGGCAGCGCAAGAGGAGGCAGCAACTCTTCCTGCAGAACACAGGGTGCGCGACAGGTGCGAACATGCTCGCGCGTGGAATGCCCATCATTCGTGCTGGAGGCACGGTGAGGCCAATCGCTCCTCCGCCGCACATGGAACCGTATGCGGCTGGCGTGCATGCGCTAAAAACTTCCAATGCAACCGTGGCCTGTCGTGGTGCCGATGATCGATGGACGAGAGCGCAACGGTGCATGACCCCGATCGAGTTCGACGATTGATCTGTGACTCTCTCGCCACGCTCGGCATCAAAGTTTCAACCAAGCCATTTCGGTCACAATCGCGGCGCGATCCGGCGGAAGAGTGAGCATCATGATTTGCAAGGTTAAATTGCATTAAAATCTAGCGTTCCTCGCCAGAACGGCGGCCCCGCTTTTTCAATTTGTCGCTTAGCGACTGTTGGATAGGGAAGGGATTGCCCGATGAAGCATCTGACTGGCTCGGCATTGCGCACGAGCTCCACCGATTGCGTCGTTTCGCCACAGCGTGCAAACGGGTTCGCAAGGGTTTTACCGACAGCCTTCGTCAAGGACACGCGTAAGAGGACCGAGTCTCAGAATATCCCGGGCAACATCCGCAGGTTCGGTCTGGCTGCCATCGCCATGATCGCCTCGGGGGTGGTGGTTGATACGGCTTCGGCCCAATCTTGTACCGTGGCACCCGATTCAACCGTCACGCTTACATCCGGAAATTGCGCAATCGACGCGAACACCACGCTGACCGGGACGCCGGACGTTCACGCCAGCACAAGCGCGTCCATCACCACCAACAACGTGACCATAAACCCGTTCAATGGCGGGAGCGTTGGCGGGCTCGCCGATACGAATGGCACGATCATCTTCAGCCCAGGATCCAGCATCAATGGCAATTGGAGCATCGGGGCTTCAGCCCAGAGCGGCGGGCAAATCTTTTTTTACCGGGGTCGGCGATCAATCCCGCCTTCGGAGGAGGTGGCACTGCACTCCTGGCCGATGGCACCGGCACAAGGATCAGCTCGACGGGGCTGAGCGTGAGCCTGAACAGTGGCGGCAATAACGTGGCGGCCAGAGCCACGAGCGGCGCCTCCATCGATCTCTCGAACGATACGATCAGCTATGCCGCCGGCGGCGGTGGCAATACCGGATTGTGGGCGACCGGCACGGGTAGCCTGATCGCTTCGACCGGAACCAGCATTTCGATGCCTGGCGGAGGGGGAGGCGATATCGGTGTTCGAGCGGATGGCGGCGCGGCGGTCTCGCTGAACCAGACCACCGTCACCTTAGAAGGCAATGGCGGCGGCGAGACCGGCTTGCTGGCGCAGTCGGCGGGAAGCACGATCACCGCGACCAACAGTGCAATCACCGTGTCCGGAGGCGGTGGCGATGTCGGCGCGAAAGCATTGGACGGTGGAGCGATTTCGCTGACTGGAGGCAGCGTCGCAGCAACCGGTAGCGGCGGCGGCGAAATCGGCATGCAGTCCAGCGGCGCCGGCAGCACACTCACTGCGTCCGGCGCGGTCGTGACTGTTCCAACCAGCGAAAACGGACGTGGTGTTCAGGCCGACAATTCGGGAAGCATGGCGCTCACCGGTGGTACCACCGTGACCACTGCCGGCGCGGGCACCCACGCCGCCGGCGTCACGACGGGCGGCGTCTTGAGCATGAGCGGCGGTTCGCTGACGGCGAATGGGAGCGGGGCCAACGCACTCAACGTGAGTGGTGGCGATGTGACGCTCTCCGGCGTGGTCATGACGAGCCCGAACGGCGCCTCGGTCGCAGCGCCTGGTGGCACGAACAATCTGAGTTTCACCGGTGTGACGGCGACAGTCAACAACGGTCAATGGCTGACCGTGAGCGGCGGCGCGGCATTCAACCTCGTTGCCGACAGTTCGAGTTTTCAGGGGACCGCGACCACCGACGGCGGCAGCACTTCAACCGTCACGCTTCAGAACAATTCACTCTGGACGATGACGGGGAATTCCAATCTCACCAACCTGAACAATGCCTCGAGCTTGATCCAGTTCACGCCTCCGGGCAGCGAACCGACGCAACTATCCAGCTACAAGACGCTCACCGCGGTGAACTATGTCGGCCAGGGCGGCAGGCTCGGTCTGAATACATATCTGGGAACGGATGGTTCGCCGTCGGACAGGCTCGTCATCGATGGCGGTAACGCGAGCGGCCACTCCTTCTTGCGGATATCGAACACCACCGGCGCCGGCGCGCTCACCAGCGGGAATGGCATCCTTGTCGTCGACGCGATCAACGGTGGGACCACAGACCCTGGATCGTTCAATTTGTCGCGTCCGGTTTTGGCCGGGCCCTATCGATACTCATTGTTCAGATCGAGCGTGGACGCCAGCAATCCGCAGGCCTGGTATTTGCGCTCGGCGCTCGATTGCACTGCTCATCCGAACTTGCGCATCTGTGGCGGTGGCGGTGGCGGTGGCGGTGGCGGTGACGGTGGCGGTGGCGGTGACGGTGGCGGCGGGGGTGGTGGTGGTGGCGGCGTTCTTCCGGATTATCGGGAAGAGACGTCGCTCTATGCGGCAATCCCGTCGATGACGCTGCTGTATGGGCGCAGTCTGCTCGACTCGCTTCACGAGCGCGTCGGCGACGAAGAAGACGAGCGCGCCCGTGTCAATCCCGAGAACGCGAAGGTTGGTTGGGCTCGCATGATCGGGGTCAATGGCGTGCACCAAGGCGATAGTCTCGGCGTGCTTGGCGGCTCGGCCGGCCCACATTTCTCGTACAATTTCCAGGCGCTGCAGGGCGGCATGGATTTCTACCGGCATGACCGTCCCGATGGTTCGCGCGATCAGGCGGGGGCCTATTTTGCGATTGGCGGTGCCCAGGGGCGGGTTGCTCACTTCGATGGTGAAATGGGCAGCAGCGACTTCGCGGCCTACACGCTCGGCGGCTACTGGACGCATTTCGGGTCGACCGGCTGGTACACTGACGCAATCGTGCAAGGCACCTTCTACGACATTCGCAGCGTGGGTGATTACTCGGGGATTCCGGCGCTCAAGACCGGTGCCCAGGGCGGAGCGGTGTCGTTCGAGGGCGGATATCCGTTCAAGCTTGGAAATGGATATTTCATCGAACCGCAAGCGCAACTGGTCTATCAGAACATCCATATCAACGACGCGAGCGACATCGCTGCCCAAGTCCGCTTTACGGACGTCAATTCGCTCGCCGCCCGCGTCGGCGCCCGGTTTGGCCGGACTTGGGCGATCGATGATAGTGCGCGCACTGTCACAGCCTGGATACGTCCAAATCTCTGGAACGAGTTTCTCGGCAATCCGACAACCCTGTTCTCCTCCGAGACGGGCTTCGTCCCTTTTCACGCAGACCTCGGCGGTCTTTGGGGAGAGATCAACGCCGGCATAAGCGGGCAGATCGATACGACGACGACACTCTACGCCAATGCGTCATACCAGAGCCGCTTTGACGGAGGTGAGTTTGCCTACAACGGAAAGGTTGGACTCCGGATCAACTGGTGATCGTAGGCCGGAATTCGCCCGAAGCCTCAGACGACGTTTGGGACGGTCAATTTCGACTACTTCGAAGATCACGATCCCACTTTGCGCAAGCCGAACGCGTGTACACGCGTTCGGAACAGGCCTTGGTATAGCTGAGCGGCCGGACGTCAGTTTGCGAAAATGGCGGTTGCGAAGGCCAACTTGAAATGTCGAGGGTGAAGGGGAGCAATCCTCGCGTCAGCGCGACGGGCCCATGGCTAACTGCCGCGCCTCGGTGGCGGAATGGCTGGCCAGGCGCTCTTCGGGGTGGTCGTTGCCGGCGGGCACGATGCCACCAACTGCGTCCACATCGGCGCCAGGCCCGTCACGTCGATGTCGAACTTTGCCATCTCCGCCTTTCCGTCCGGCATCGTCTTGCCTTCGCGGACTTGCAGGGTGCGGGATGTCAGCATCGTCTTGACCATGTCGGGATCGACGGCGCCGCTCCACATCTCGTACTTCGTGGCTCGCACCAGAGGCCCGCCGGTCTCCCTGATCGCATCGGCGCCGACCGTCATCGTGATCGTACTCTTGCCGGTCGCCGCGTCGTCGATTTCGGCCGCGAACATCAGCGGCACGCGATTCTTGCTTTCGCAATACAGGCGCCATTCCATCGTCCGGAATGAAGGATCGTTCTCCTTTTTCCGCACCGCGAACTTGCTGACGTAGGGCCACGTTCCCTTCTCCAGCCGCCACATCGTCTCGGCAAGCGGTCGCGTGTCGATCCCGAACCGATACAGTTCGGCGCGCGTCAGCAGGTGCAGATTTTCGAACTTCACGGTGTGGATCAGATCATCAAGCTCGCGGCTGATCCCCATGGCGGCAATGTAGGCGGTGCGATCGCGGTCGGCGGTTGCCGTGCGACGCTGCCGGAGCTCGGCGAGCAGTCCCGGAGGCGGATGGCCGTGTATGGCGAGGACGAGCCTGGAGTTATGGACCGCCAGCGCGGCGTCGGGTGCCACCTCGCGCGACGTCGCGCCGAGAAACAGGTAACCGCAGGCCGAGTTGCACATCGCATGGTAGGTGGTGAGCTCGGCCTCGATCTCGCCGCCTGCGTTCTTCGCCTTCAGGCATGCGGCGTCCACCTGCGTGCCCGCGGCACATGCCGTCGCGATGGTCTGGCCGACCCGCGCCACCGCCTTGCGGCTGCGCAACAGCCGCCCGATGACATAGGACTGCTCCACATTGCCGCCGGGCGAATGAAGGTAGATCGGACGCTGCGTGTCCTTGACGCCGGCGAGGAAGCGGCGGACGCGGGACGCAGCGTCTCCGTCCAGCTCGCCCTCGATCGCGATCCAGCGGTCGCAGCCCGGCCCGCACGCGTCTGCGGGCCCTTTGGCAAGGTAGATCGTCAGCCTGGCGGCAAATCCAGCCTTCTCGGCCGGTGTCTGTTCTGCACGCAATGCGCCGGGAATCGTCAGCGAGGCTACGAGAAGCAGAATACGGGCAAGCATCTAATGAGCAGACCGGACGGGAAAGGACACGCGCCAACGCTACAGGATGATCGGAGTGGTCACAACTTTTAGTGGCACTCCCGCGTGCGGAGGTGGGTCCGCCGCAAGCGGCATTGATCCCTCAATCGACGCGTCGCGAGCGGCGAGGGCCGCCGGGCTTCTTCTGTGCGAAATACGGATTTGCGACCCAGCTTGCGGAGCGGCCGACGGCGAGAAATTGGCATTGCTCCAGCGAGGCGTAGCAGCAATCGAAATAGCTGACGCTGCCGTAGATCTGCATGCAGATGCAGACAGGACAGTCGGGATCAATAATGGGGATCATAGGTTTGCCCGCGCACGGGAGAGTTCACGCCCGACATGAACGCAATTGTGGCGATCGGGCGCGAGAATGTGGCGACAATGGGGAGAGAAAACGATGCGCGCTTCCTCGATTCTCGGATCACAGGATCGTGCGTGCGACGTTGTTTCGCGCGGCCGCGATGCAGTCGCGTCGACGACGTTGGAACTGCTGAAGACTCTTGTTTCAAAGGGTTTCCGCGCGCGCGTCGCTAAACTTTCATTAATGTTGCGAGGCCCTTTGGAGTGAACTGTTGCGTCGAGGTTACAGCAATTCCGTCGATGGCTGATATGACGTCGCCATGGCCCGGGGGCCTAACGACGAAACTGGAACGGGATTCAAATGAACAAGAATATGTTGCTTGCAGCTGTGAGCCTCGTCGCGATCAGCGCGACTGCACCGGCGCTGGCTGCTGACCTCGCTGCGCGTCCTTACACCAAGGCGCCGGCGATGATCGCAACCGTCTATGACTGGAGCGGCTTCTACATCGGTATCAACGGTGGTGGCGCTTCGGCTCACACGACCTGGGATCAGCGCGCTCCGCTGGTTGGCGGCGAAGGCTCGCACAACGCGACCGGCGGTACGGTCGGCGGTCAGGTTGGTTATCGCTGGCAGTCGGCGCAGTGGGTGTTCGGCCTGGAAGGCCAGGGCAACTGGGCTGACTTCTCCGGCGACAATCTCAGCGCGCTGACCGGCTTCACCGATCGCTCGAAGATCGATTCGTTCGGTCTGCTCACCGGCCAGGTCGGCTACGCCTGGAACAACGTCCTTCTCTACATCAAGGGCGGTGCGGCTGTGGTTGGCACCAAGAACGAGCTGCGTGCTGCCGGCGCGACGTTTGCTTCCGTCAGCGACACCCGTTGGGGCGGCACTATTGGTGCGGGCCTCGAATACGGCTTCGCCCCGAACTGGTCGGTTGGTGTCGAGTACAACCACATCTTCCTGTCGGGCAAGGACGTCACCTTTACCGGCATTCAGACCGACCACATCAAGCAGGACGTCGACATGGGTCTCGTCCGCCTGAACTACAAGTTCGGTGGTCCGATCCTCGCCAAGTACTGAGCAAGATACTGAGACGATCGCTTCGCAAGAGGCGGTCGTCGAAAAGCCCCGGCCTTGGGCCGGGGCTTTTTTATTATGTAATTCAGCGAGTTAACCATTTCATTTTGAAGCGGCTGAGTCTGCTTGACTCCTGAGAACGAAATGAGAACAATGTTCTTCATACGTTCTGGTGATGGAGCAAGCCATGTTCAGGATCTTCGTGGAAGAAGCCGCTGCACTAACTTCGATCGCACTGTTCGTCGGGATGATCGCGATCTGGGCCCAGGTCATACCGCAGCTCTAATCCCGCAGCTTTAGACCAGCGGTTTTGTAAACCATTGGTCGGGAACCTGACGGCGGCCGCTGGGCGGCCCCTTGGGGAAAAGCGGGATGAGGCGGCCGATCGGCGGCTCTGGCGTGGACTCCGGCGCGGCGAGCCCCCACCATTGTGAGGCGAGTCGGCCGGGCGAGTGCAGGATGCCTCCACTGCCGGCAACCGCTCCAACTCATCTGCAAGAGGCCGTCACGCGACCATGCCGAGCGCCGGATTTGTCCACCTTCACGTTCACTCGGCCTATTCGCTGCTCAAGGGCTCGATCAAGATCGCCAAGCTCGCCGAGCTTGCAAAGAAGGACCACCAGCCGGCGCTGGCGCTGACCGACACCGACAATCTGTTCGGTGCGCTGGAATTCTCGGACAAGATGGCGGGTTCCGGAATCCAGCCGATCGTCGGCTGCGAGCTCGCGATCGATTTCGGCGATCAGGACCCCAATGCGCGCAACGCGCTGCCGCCTTCGCGCGTGGTGCTGCTGGCAGCCCAGGAGCGCGGCTATCGCAGCTTGATGCGGCTAAATTCGCGCGCGTTCCTCGAATCGCCCGACAGCCACGCGCCGTTCATCAAGTTCGACTGGTTCGATGGCGAGACCGAGGGCCTGATCGCGCTGACCGGCGGCCCCGACGGGCCGATCTCGCTCGCGCTTGCGAGCGGCCAGGCTGAAATTGCGGCCTCGCGCTGCGAGCGTCTCGCCGGCCTGTTCGGCGACCGCCTCTATGTCGAATTGCAGCGCCACAACATCGACAAGGAACGGCGCATCGAGAGCGGGCTGATCGACATGGCCTATGCCAAAGGCCTGCCGCTGGTCGCAACCAACGAGCCGTATTTCGCTACGACCGACGACTACGAGGCCCATGACGCGCTGCTCTGCATCGCCGGCGGGCGGCTGATCGCGGAGACCGAGCGCGAGCAGCTCACGCCCGATCACCGCTTCAAGACCCGCGCCGAAATGGCGGTGCTGTTCGCCGATATTCCGGAGGCGCTGGCCTCCACAGTGGAGATCGCCGAGCGGTGCTCGTTCCGCCCGATGACGCGCAAGCCGATCCTGCCGTTATTCACGGTCGGCGCCGCTGCGAGCTCCGATGCCGCTGCGGTCGAGTCGACCGAGCTGAAGCGGCAGGCGGAGGAGGGGCTCGCCAATCGTCTGCGCGTGCACGGCCTGTCGCAGGGCACGACGGACGAGGATTACTCCAAGCGGCTTGCGTTCGAGCTCGACGTCATCATGCGCATGAAATACGCGGGCTACTTCCTGATCGTGTCCGACTTCATCAAATGGGCAAAGAGCCAGGGCATTCCGGTCGGACCGGGCCGTGGCTCCGGCGCGGGCTCGCTGGTGGCGTGGGCGCTGACCATCACCGACCTCGACCCGATCAAGTTCGGCCTGCTGTTCGAGCGCTTCCTCAATCCCGAGCGCGTCTCGATGCCGGACTTCGACATCGACTTCTGCCAGGACCGCCGCGGCGAGGTGATCAAGTACGTCCAGGAGCGCTACGGTCGTGACCAGGTCGCGCAGATCATCACCTTCGGTACGCTGCAGGCGCGCGGCGTGCTGCGCGACGTCGGCCGCGTGCTGCAGATGCCTTACGGCCAGGTCGACAAGCTGACGAAATTGGTGCCGCAGAATCCGGCCGCGCCGGTGACGCTGGCGGCTGCGATCGAGAGCGAGCCAAAGCTTCAGGCCTTCCGCGACGAAGACCCGGTGGTGGCGCGCGCCTTCGACATCGCGCAACGCCTCGAAGGCCTGACCCGCCATGCCTCGACACACGCCGCCGGCATCGTGATCGGCGATCGCCCCCTAAGCGAGCTCGTGCCGATGTACCGCGATCCGAAGTCGGACATGCCGGTGACCCAGTTCAACATGAAATGGGTCGAGCCGGCCGGTCTCGTCAAGTTCGACTTCCTCGGCCTGAAGACGCTGACCGTGCTCGACGTCGCGTGCAAATTGCTCAAGCCGCGCGACATCCATGTCGATCTCGCGACGCTGCCGATCGACGATGCCGACAGCTACCAGATGCTGGCGCGCGGCGAGGTGGTCGGCGTGTTCCAGGTTGAAAGCCAGGGCATGCGGCGTGCGCTGGTCGACATGCGTCCCGACCGTTTCGAGGACATCATCGCGCTGGTCGCGCTCTATCGCCCGGGCCCGATGGCGAACATCCCGACCTATTGCGCACGCAAGCATGGCGACGAGGAGCCGGAATATCTCCATCCGGTGCTCGAGCCGATCCTCAAGGAAACCTTCGGCGTCATCATCTACCAGGAACAGGTGATGCAGATCGCGCAGGTGATGTCGGGCTATTCGCTCGGCGACGCCGACCTGTTGCGCCGCGCCATGGGCAAGAAGATCCGAGCCGAGATGGAGAAGCAGCGCGAGATCTTCGTCGCCGGCGCGGTGAAGAACGGCGTGCCGAAGGGGCAGGCCGAGACCATCTTCGAGCTGCTCGCGAAGTTCGCCGACTACGGCTTCAACAAGAGCCACGCGGCGGCCTACGCGCTGGTGTCCTACCACACCGCCTACATGAAGGCGCATTATCCGGTGGAGTTCATCGCAGCGTCGATGACGCTCGATCTCAACAACACGGACAAGCTCTCCGAATTCCGCTCCGAGGCGCAGCGCCTCGGCATCAAGGTCGAGCCGCCGAACATCAATCGCTCGGGCGCAACCTTCGAGGTCGGCGACAAGGTCATCTACTACGCGCTCGCAGCACTCAAGGGCGTCGGCATCCAGGCCATCGATCAGATCATCGAGGAGCGGACCAGGCGGGGCCTGTTCACCTCGCTCGCCGACTTCGCCGCGCGGGTCAATCCGCGGGCGATCAACAAGCGCATCATCGAGAGTTTGGCTGCCGCCGGCGCCTTCGACACGCTGGAGCCGAACCGCGCCCGCGTATTCGCCGGCGCGGACTCGATTCTGGCCGCCTGCCAGCGCGCGCATCAGGCCGAGACCATCGGCCAGAACGACATGTTCGGCATGTCGGCGGACGCGCCCACCATCATGCTGCCGCAGATCGAGCCGTGGCTGCCGGCCGAGCGGCTGCGCCGCGAATATGACGCGATCGGCTTCTTCCTGTCGGGCCATCCGCTCGACGATTACGCCACCGTGCTGAAGCGGCTGCGGGTGCAGAGCTGGGCCGAATTTTCGCGCGCGGTGAAGACCGGTGCTACCGCCGGCAAGGTCGCGGCCACCGTGGTGTCGCGCATGGAGCGGCGCACCAAGACCGGCAACAAGATGGGCATCATGGGGCTGTCTGATCCCACGGGTCATTTCGAGGCGGTGCTGTTCTCCGAAGGCCTCGCTCAATATCGCGACGTACTGGAGCCCGGCGCCGCGGTGCTGCTCCAGCTCGGCGCCGAGCTTCAGGGCGAGGACGTCCGCGCCCGCGTCCTGCATGCCGAGCCGCTGGATGACGCCGCCGCCAAGACCCAGAAGGGCCTGCGCATCTTCGTGCGTGACACCAAGTCGCTGGACTCGATCGCCAAGCGCCTGGCGGGATCTGAGGCCGCAGGCGCCAACGGCACCGCGCCAAAGATCGGCAGCCCCGGCATCGCACCGCGCCCCAATGGCGACGGCGAGGTCTCGCTTGTGATGATGCTCGACCTCGAGACCGAGGTCGAGATGAAGCTGCCCGGCCGCTTCAAGGTCTCGCCGCAGATCGCCGGCGCGATCAAGGCGGTCGCGGGCGTGGTGGACGTGCAGCAGATCTAGCCTGCTGCCGCGAAGGCGCGTTGCGGATGTAGTGGTTTCGTCACGTGATCGCGGCTATGATCGGCCGCGACGGTGCTCGTCCATGAGGGCGCGTCCGTCGCGCCGGGAGGGATCGGTACATGTGCGATCGGTGCTCTGGAACCATGCGTGACAGATCAACGCCGTCGCGGCGCTCCGCGATGCTGCTGACCGCTTCGGCGCTGAGCGTCGCTTTCGCCGGCCGAGCCTTCGCCAAGGAGAACAAGAGGCCGCCCAAACCGCAGAACGTGCTGTCGCCGGATGCGGCGCTGAAACGGCTGATGGACGGCAATGCGCGCTACGTCGACGGCGTGACGCGGCGCCACGATTTCAAGCATGAGCGCGAGGCTTTGGCCGGCGGGCAGAATCCGTTCGCAGCGGTGCTGAGCTGCGCAGACTCGCGCATCGCGCCGGAATACGCCTTCGACACCGGCCGCGGCGATCTGTTCGTCTGCCGCGTTGCCGGCAATTTTGCCGGCACCGAGACCATCGCCAGCATGGAATACGCGGTCGCCGTGCTCAACACGCCGCTGATCCTCGTGCTCGGCCATGATGCCTGCGGCGCGATCGGTGCGTCGCTGAAGGCACTCAAGGACAACACATCGCCGCCGGGACACATTCCCTCGCTGGTCGATGCGATCGCGCCGGCCGCGAAAGCTGCAATGCAGCAGGGCGGGGACGTGCTCGACAAGGCGACCCGGCAGAACGTGGTCGACAACATCGCCAAGCTGAAGTCGGCCGCGCCGATCCTCAGTGCAGCCGTGGAACAGGGCAAGCTGAAGATCGTCGGCGGCATCTATCGGCTCACCACGGGAACCGTGGATCCGATCGCGCAAGGCTGAAGCATAAGGCTGATGCTCACGCAAAAAGGCTGAGGCTTACGCGGAGCTTACACAGGACATCGCGCTCGGCTGGCGCCATGCCGCTGCCTCAATCCGGGACTTTCGTTCAACTGCCGTTCAGCCGGCCGCGCGTCTCATGCGTGCTGGCATCTCAACAACAATAACGAGCAAGCCATGCGCGGGACACACAAGGCCTTCATCTGCCTCCTTCTGCCGATCCTCTTCGTTGCGGGCGCGCTGACACCGGCTCGCGCGCAGCAGCAGGAAAAGCGTATCGCGCTCGTGGTCGGCAACGGCGCCTATGCCAAGTCGCCGCTGGCAACCACCGCGAACGATGCCGGCCTGATCGCGCAGACGCTGCAGGCGGCGGGCTTCGACGTGGTCGGCGCACGCGATCTCGACGGCGACACGCTGCGCAAGAGCTTTCGCGATTTCATCCAGAAGGCGCAGGCCTCAGGTCCCGGCACGGTCGCGATGATCTATCTGGCCGGCTATGGCGTGCAGCTCGCCGGCGAGAACTATTTCATCCCGGTCGATTCCAACATCAGCCGCGATACCGACGTTCCGACCGAGGCACTGCGCATCAGCGACTATACCCGCCAGCTCGCCGCGATTCCGCTCAAGGCCAATATCGTCGTGCTCGACGCGGCGCGCGCGCAGCCCTTCATCGAGGGCGGGCAGCAGCCGATCGCGAGCGGCCTGGCGCTGGTCGAGCCCGATCCGAACATGCTGATCGCCTTCAACGCCGCGCCCGGCACGGTGGCGCCGGAAGAGCCGGGGCCGTACGGCATCTATGCGCAATCGCTCGCCGAGATGATCCGCACCGGCGGCCTGTCGTTGCCGGAGGTGTTCGACCGCGTTCGCTTGCGCGTCAACGAGGCCTCCAAGGGCGCGCAAGTGCCGTGGGACGACCAGAAGATCACCGCGCAATTCGCCTTCTTCGAGCGCGCCCCCGACGCGCCGCCGCCGCAGGCTGCGCCCGACCAGGTCGCTGCGATCCGCAACAAGCCGATCCGCGATCTCGGCGTGCAGGACGCCTATGCGGCCGCGCTCGAGCGCGACACGCTGCCGGCCTATGAGGAATTTCTCGCCGCCTATCCCGGTGATCCCATGGCGAAGCGCGTGATGGCGATCGTGGCGGCGCGCCGCGAGGCGATCACCTGGCGGCGATCCTATCGCGCCGACACGGCGGACGCCTATTGGTCGTATCTGCGCCGCTATCCGCACGGACCGCATGCGGGCGATGCGCGTCGGCGTCTGGCGATCCTGACGGCGCCGCTCGAGCCGCCGCCGACCTTCGCGATGATGGACTATGACGTGCCGCCGCCGCCGGCCGAGGTGGTCTATGTCGACCGTCCCGTGCTGTATTTCAGCGACCCTGATTTTGGCTTCGCGCCGCCGCCGCCGCCGCCGGAATATTTCTGTCCGCCGCCGCCGCCGGATTTCGTGGTGCTGGCACCGCCGCTCGCCGTCGTCGGCCTGTTCGTGCTGCCGCAGCCGATGTTCGTGCCGATCCCGGCGTTCTACAGTCCGCCGGTCTATGTCGCGCCGCCGCCGAACAACATCATCTTCAACAACATCCATAACACCACGGTGATCAACACCGTGATCAACCAGCAAGCACCGGCACCAGCAGCGGCAGCGCGTGATCCAGCCATCACCGCGACCGTGGCAGCATCCGGAAAGCCTGTCGGGGCAACGACGGCTGTGCCGCCGACCGTGGTTCAAAAGGCGGCCTTGATTCGGGACAACAAGGCTCCGGTCCCCAAGACAGTTTCGGTCGATCCGACAACGAAGGCCGGCGCGGCAGCCTTGAAGACAAGGAGCCAAGTCACGACGCAGACCGGCAACGCTGCTGCGGGGAGTCCGGCGGGCGCGCCCGGAACCGGCAATGCTGCGACGAAGACGGGAACCCCCGGCGCTCCGGTCACCGGCAACGCAACCGCACCCACGGCCGGAGGCAAGGCCAATCCGGCGACAGCTACCGGGCCGAGCACGGCGGATACGAAGGCCGGTGCGCCGGCCGGCCACTCCTTGCCCGTGCCCGGCCAGACCGCGCCCGCGATCAAGGGCGCGCCACAGACAGGAACTGCTGCCACGGGCACGTCTTCGTCGACGTCCTCGACGAACCCCGTCGGTGGCTCTGGCGCAACCACCAAACCCGGTAGCAGCTCGCAGCCTGCCAACGCCAAACTTACACCGCAGACGACGCCGTCAAATGCGCCGCCTACCGGAGGAGCGCGTCCGAACGTCCAGGAGCATGCCAATACGGCCAATCCCACCAATACGGCCATTGCGCCGGTAAGGCCCGGCGAGACCAAGCTGACCCCGGCAGGCAAGCCGGGCGTGACCACGACCAATGTGACCAATGGAAAGCCGACGCAGCCCTCGCCGCCCGTCGCCGCGCGCGAGCCGATCAAGCCGCAGGGCCAGCGGCCTGCAACGCCATCGCCCGCGCAGGTCACAAGGCCGCCGCCGCCAGCGCCGCACCCGCAGGCGCTCGCAAGGCCGACGCCTCCACCTCCGCCACACGTGGCGCCGCCCCCGCCACCGCGCCCGCCGGTTGCAGCCGCACGGCCCGCTCCGCCACCGCCGCCCGTCGCCAGGCCGGCGCCCCCACCGCCGCCGCCGCGAATGGCGGTCGCGCCACCGCCGCCGCGTCCGGCCGCCCCTCCGCCACGACCGCCTGCGCCGCCGCCAGCGGCGAAAAAATGCCCGCCCAACCAGCCCAGGTGCTAGCGGGTAGGGCGGAAACCCCGAAAAGGGCCTTTCGCGGGCGGTAAAGCCCGGAAAGGCCCTTATTTCCTTGCTTCTGGCCGAAATGGCGCTATACAGCGCGCCATCTCACACGGAAGCATGGCTCACAAGGCCGTCCGGTGGCAGCCGGGGCGAAACGCTCCGTCTTGCTCACACGCTTCCGGAGGAACCAACCGGAGAACTAGAACGATGGCACTACCCGATTTCACTATGCGTCAGCTGCTCGAAGCTGGCGTGCACTTTGGTCACCAGTCTCACCGCTGGAATCCGAAAATGGCTCCGTTCATTTTCGGCGCCCGCAACAACATCCACATCGTCGACCTCGCCCAGACCGTGCCGTTGCTGCACACGGCCCTCCAGGCCGTCAGCGACACGGTTGCCAAGGGCGGCCGCATCCTGTTCGTCGGCACCAAGCGCCAGGCGCAGGACGGCGTCGCGGACGCGGCCAAGCGCTGCGCGCAGTATTTCGTCAATTCGCGCTGGCTCGGCGGCACGCTGACCAATTGGAAGACGATCTCGGCCTCGATCAAGCGCCTGCGTCACCTCGATGAGGTGCTGGCCGGCGGCGAAGCCAGCTCCTACACCAAGAAGGAGCGCCTGACGCTCCAGCGCGAGCGCGACAAGCTCGATCGCTCGCTCGGCGGCATCAAGGACATGGGCGGTCTGCCCGACCTGATCTTCGTGATCGACACCAACAAGGAAGACATCGCGATCCAGGAAGCCCAGCGGCTCAACATTCCGGTCGCCGCGATCGTCGACACCAACTCCGATCCGAAGGGCATCACCTATGTGGTGCCGGGCAATGACGACGCCGGTCGCGCTATTTCGTTGTACTGCGATCTCATTGCGCGCGCCGCGATCGACGGCATCTCGCGCGCCCAGGGCGATTCCGGCATCGACATCGGCGCCTCGGCCCGTCCAGTCGCCGAAGAGCTGCCCACGACCGCCGGCTTCCAGGGCCTTGCCGGCCCGCGCGGCACCGCCGACGACCTCAAGAAGCTTCCGGGCGTGTCGGGCGCGATCGAGAAGAAGTTCAACGACCTCGGCATCTTCCACTTCTGGCAGCTCGCCGAGCTCGATCACGACACCGCGCACAAGATCGGCGAAGAAGTCGGTCTGCCGAGCCGTGCGGATGCGTGGGTGGCCAAGGCCAAGGCGCTGACCGCGGAAGCGGAATAGTCAAAAAGAGCGATCGGTTGGCCGGATAGGATCCGGCCACCATTTCATTCAGTTGACGCGAATACCTGAGATGGACCGCGGCGGGGCAATTGGAGCCGCGCCGCGGCGAACCGGCAGGCAAGAAGGATTTTCAACGATGGCAACGATCACTGCTGCGATGGTCAAGGATCTGCGCGAGTCCACCGGCGCAGGCATGATGGACTGCAAGGCCGCGCTGACCGAGAACGACGGCAACATGGAAGCGGCGCAGGATTGGCTGCGCAAGAAGGGCTTGTCCAAGGCCGCCAAGAAGTCGGGCCGGGTCGCGGCCGAGGGCCTGATCGGCGCGCTCACCAAGGGCACCAAGGGCGTCGTGGTCGAGGTCAACTCCGAGACCGACTTCGTCGCACGTAACGGCCAGTTCCAGGGCCTGGTCAAGATGGTCGCCCAGGTCGCTTTCGACGTTGGCGCTGACGTCGAGAAGATCAAGGCCGCCAAGATCGGTGACGTCACGGTGGAAGCTGCGATCAACGACGCGATCGCCACCATCGGCGAGAACATGACGCTGCGTCGTGCCGCTTCGCTCGAAGTGAGCCAGGGCGTGGTGTCGAGCTACATCCACGGTGCGGTCGTCGACGGCGCCGGCAAGATGGGCGTGATCGTGGCGCTGGAATCGCCCGGCAAGGCCGACGAGCTCGCAGCGCTCGGCCGCCAGATCGCGATGCATGTCGCCGCCACCAACCCGCTCGCGCTCGATCCGTCCGGTCTCGATCCGGCTGTCGTCAAGCGTGAGAAGGACGTGCTCGCCGACAAATATCGCCAGCAGGGCAAGCCGGAGAACGTGATCGAGAAGATCGTCGAGTCCGGCCTGAAGACCTACTACAAGGAAGTCTGCCTGCTCGAGCAGGCCTTCATCCACGACACCGGCAAGTCGGTGGCGCAGGCGGTGAAGGAAGCCGAAGGCAAGGTCGGCGGCGCCGTGAAGATCGCGGGGTTCGTGCGCTATGCTCTCGGCGAGGGAATCGAGAAGCAGGAATCGGACTTCGCGGCTGAGGTCGCGGCGGCCAGCGGCAAGAAGTAAGCGCCGGAACGTTCCTTCCGGCGTGCCGCCGGAAGCGGCGCCCGGACGAGGAAAGTGCTCATGACTGATCCGGTCTATCGTCGCGTCGTGATCAAGCTGTCCGGCGAGTATCTCGCGGGACAGCAAGGCTTTGGCATCGATCAGCCGACCATGGACCGGGTTGCGGACGATCTGATCGCCGCCCGCGAGCTTGGCACCGAGATTGCGGTCGTGATCGGCGGCGGCAATATCTTTCGCGGCGTCGAGGTGTCCTCCCGCGGCGTGTCACGCCCGACCGGCGACACCATGGGCATGCTTGCCACCATGATGAACTGCCTCGCGCTCGAAGCCACGATCGAGCGCAAGGGCACGCCGGCGAAGGCGCTCTCGGCGTTCGTCATGCCCGAGGTTTCCGAGCTGTTCACCCGCGCCGCGGCGCACAAATACCTCGCCGAGGGCCGGATCCTGTTGCTCGGCGGCGGAACCGGCAATCCGTTCTTCACCACGGACACGACGGCGGTGCTGCGCGCCGCCGAGATCGGTGCCGAGGTGGTGCTGAAGGCGACCAACGTCGACGGCGTCTACTCGGCCGATCCGAAGAAGGACCCGTCCGCTACGCGATTCGACCGGCTGACGCATTCGCAGGCCATCGAGGGCGGCTACAAGGTGATGGATGCGACCGCCTTCGCACTTGCCCGCGAGACATCGCTGCCTATCATCGTGTTTTCGATCGCGGAGCCCGGCTCGATCGGCGCGATTCTATGCGGCGCCGGCCACGGGACGATCGTCGCCGGCTGACGGCTCATCTGGCGCGCCCGAGGGCGCGGTGAGGTCGCCGGGATATTGAAGGAGAAACGTGATGGCCACGGATAATTTCGACCTCAACGAAGTGAAGCGCCGCATGCAGGGCGCGGTCCAGTCGCTCAAGCACGAGCTTGGCGGCCTGCGTACGGGCCGCGCGTCGGCCTCGATGCTCGATCCGGTGCAGGTCGAGGCTTATGGCAGTCACATGCCGCTCAATCAGCTCGCCACCGTCAGCGTGCCCGAGCCGCGCCTGATCTCGGTGCAGGTCTGGGACAAGTCGATGGTGAAGCCGGTCGAGAAGGCGATCGTCGATTCCAATCTCGGCCTGTCGCCGGCAACCGAAGGCCAGGTGCTGCGCCTGCGCATTCCCGAGCTGAACGAGGAGCGCCGCAAGGAGCTGGTCAAGGTCGCGCACAAATACGCCGAAGCCGCCAAGGTGGCCGCGCGTCATGTCCGTCGCGACGGTCTCGATGTTCTGAAGAAGCTGGAGAAGAATCACGAGATGTCGGAGGACGATCAGAAGCGTCACGCCGACGAGGTGCAGAAGGTGACCGACGGCACCATCACCGAGATCGACCAGCTGCTGGCCGCCAAGGAAAAAGAAATCCTCACCGTCTAAAGTTCGATGAGCATGATCGTCACGCTCTGGAGTATTGTTCGTACATGATCTCCGCGCAAACGCGTTCCGCGTTTGTCGCGAGGGAACACCGCTTCGCACCTTGCGCTCACGCGGCCCTTCGGGTCCGGATCATGTTTTAAGGCTGCCGTCATGTCCAACGCCGCCGCGCCCGCCACGGAAGGACCAGACCGGTCCGACGCGCCTGCGCATGTCGCCATCATCATGGATGGCAACGGGCGGTGGGCGGCTGCGCGCGGTCTGCCGCGGGCGGAGGGGCATCGCCGCGGCGTCGAGGCGCTGCGCCGCGTGGTGCGTGCCTCGCACGAGCTCGGCATCCGCTATCTCACCATCTTCTCGTTCTCCTCGGAGAACTGGTCGCGCCCGGCGAGCGAGATCGGCGATCTCTTCGGTCTGCTCAAGCGCTTCATCCGCAACGATCTCGCGACCCTGCATCGCGACGGCGTCAAGGTTCGGATCATCGGCGAGCGCGACGGGCTCGAGGGCGACATCTGCGCGCTGCTGAACGAGGCCGAGGAATTAACGCGCGACAACACGCGCCTCACGCTCATTGTCGCCTTCAACTACGGCTCGCGGCAGGAGATTGCGAAAGCGGCCCAGAAGCTTGCGCGCGAAGTCGCAGACGGCAGGCGCGATCCTGCCTCGATCGACGCCGATGCTCTCGGCGCCCATCTCGACGCGCCCGACATTCCCGATCCCGATCTCATCATCCGCACCAGCGGTGAGCAGCGCCTGTCCAATTTCCTGATGTGGCAGGCTGCCTATAGCGAGCTCGTGTTCGTGCCGGTCCATTGGCCCGATTTCGACAAGGCGGCGCTTGAAAGCGCGATCGCCGAATTCGCCAGGCGCGAGCGCCGTTTCGGCGGCCTGGTCGCGAAAACCGCCTCGTGAGCGAACACGACGCCGCACCGGCGGGCTCTGCGCCCGCTTCCAGCAATCTAGTGATGCGAGTCCTCGCAGCGCTGGTGCTGGCGCCGCTCGCGATTGCGCTCGCCTATGCCGGCGGCTGGCTGTGGGCGCTCCTCGTTACCCTGGTGTCGATCGGGCTGTTCGCGGAATGGCTGATGGTGGTGGGGGCGGGGTCTGCCGCGCTGACCGCTTCCGGGACAATCGTTCTCGCCATCATGGGTTTCTGCGCCGCGTTCGGTGCCCTCAAGACCGGCGTCATCGCCGGCTGTGTCGGCGGCGCGATCGTGACGCTGATCGCGCGGGGCAAGTTCGTCTGGGCCGCAACCGGATTCGCCTATGCTTCCGCGGCCCTGCTGGCCTCGATTCTGGTGCGGCAGGATCTCGCGCACGGCTTCGCCGCGCTGATGTTCGTGCTGCTGGTGGTGTGGGCGACCGATATTGGCGGTTATTTCGCTGGCCGCAGCATTGGCGGACCGAAGCTATGGCCGCGCGTCAGCCCCAAGAAGACCTGGGCCGGCGCGTTCGGCAGCTTTGCGGCGAGCCTTGCGGTCGCGGCCGGCTTTGCCGCCTGCGGGACCGGAAAGGCGGTTCCGCTGCTGCTCGTGAGCGCCGTCCTGACCGTGGTTTCGCAGCTCGGGGATCTCTTCGAATCCGCGGTGAAAAGACGCTTCGGCGTCAAGGATTCCAGTCACTTAATTCCCGGCCATGGCGGACTTCTGGACCGCCTCGACGGCTTTGTCGCCGCCATCCTGGTGGCATGGATTATCGGCTTCCTCCGCCATGGTGTGCATAGCGCCGGAAGCGGTCTTATGGTTTGGTGAGGATATGAGCGCTGTCCCTTTGCGTAACAACAAGCCTGTTGCGGCCGACATCCGCAGCGTCACGGTGCTCGGTGCCACCGGCTCGATCGGCGATAGCACGATGGATCTGCTGCGCGCCTCGCCCGAGCGCTATCGCGTCGAGGCCCTGACCGCGAACGGCAATGTCGAGGCGCTGGCGAAGCTTGCGAAGGAATTCTCCGCGCGCTTCGTAGCGATCGCAGACGCTTCGAAGTTTGCCGAGCTCAAGTCGGCACTTGCAGGCACGAGCACCGAATGCGGCGCCGGCGAAAGCGCGGTGATCGAGGCGGGCGCGCGTCCGGCCGATTGGGTGATGGCGGCGGTGAGCGGCGCGGCCGGACTGAAGCCGGCTCTGGCTGCGGTCGATCGCGGCGCGCATGTCGCGCTCGCCAACAAGGAATGCCTGGTTTGCGCCGGCGATTTCTTCATGCAGCGCGCGGCGAAGGCGGGCGCCTGTATCTTGCCGGCCGATTCCGAGCACAACGCGCTGTTCCAGGCGCTGGCATCGGGCAATCGCGACGAGCTGGTTCGTGTCATCATCACCGCTTCGGGCGGCCCGTTCCGCACCTGGAAGCCAGCCGACATCGAGCAGGCGACCCTCGAGCAGGCCTTGAAGCATCCGAACTGGACCATGGGCCAGAAGATCACGATTGATTCCGCCTCGATGATGAACAAGGGGCTCGAGGTGATCGAGGCGTCCTATCTGTTCGCACTGAGCCCAGACGAGATCGACGTTCTGGTGCATCCGCAGTCAATCATTCACGGCATGGTCGAGTTCTCCGACCGCTCGGTCATGGCCCAGCTCGGCTCCCCGGACATGCGCACGCCGATCGCCCATTGCCTCGGCTGGCCCGACCGGATCAAGGGACCGGCAGCAAAGCTCGATCTGGCCAAGATCGGCCAGTTGACCTTCGAGGCACCGGATTTCGAGCGGTTCCCCGGGCTGCGCCTGGCCTTCGATGCGCTCCGGCACGGGAAGGGGGCAACCACCGTCTACAACGCCGCCAACGAGGTCGCGGTCGCGGCCTTCATCGCCGGCAAGATCCGGTTCGGCGCCATTGCCCGGCTAGTCGAGGCGACGCTGGAGGACTGGATCCGGGGCGGGAACCACGGCCCCATGACCTCAGCGGATGATGCAATATCCGTTGACCATGTTTCGCGAAATAAAGCTGCCGCCCTATTGCCTCAAATTGCCTTAAAGGCATCCTAGGTAGTTCGGGGCCAGGGCCTTGCGGCGCTGGATGAGGGAATTCGATGATCGACTTTTTCGTCCATAGTTTCAATACGTTGAGCCATGGGCTCCTCGGTTACGCGGTTCCCTTCCTGTTCGTCCTGACCATCGTCGTGTTCTTCCACGAGCTTGGCCATTTTCTGGTCGCGCGGTGGGCCGGCGTTCGGGTGTTAACCTTTTCGCTCGGTTTCGGACCTGAGCTGGTTGGTTTCAACGACCGCCACGGCACCCGCTGGAAGATCTCGGCGATCCCGCTCGGCGGCTACGTCAAGTTCTTCGGCGACGAGAGCGAGGCTTCGACCCCGTCGGCTGAAACGCTGGCGGCCATGACGGCCGAGGAGCGCGCCGGCAGCTTCCACCACAAGAAGGTCGGCCCGCGCGCCGCCATCGTCGCGGCCGGTCCGATTGCCAATTTCATCCTCGGTGCCCTGATTTTCGCAGGCATGGCCCTGTATTACGGCAAGCCGAGCACGATCGCGCGCGTCGACGGCGTCGTCGCCGAAGGCGCTGCGGCCGCCGCCGGCTTCAAGATCGGCGACGTCGTCGTGCAGATCGACGGCAAGCCGATCGAAAGCTTTGCCGACATGCAGCGGATCGTCGCGACGAGCGCCGGTTCAGCGCTGGCTTTCCAGGTGAAGCGGGATGGCGCGATCGTGTCGCTGACCGCGACGCCGGCGCTGCTCGAGCGCAAGGATCCGTTCGGCAACAGCCACCACGTCGGCGTGCTCGGCGTCGAGCACAAGTCGCAGACCGGTGAGGCCTCGACCGCCCCGGTCGGTGTCGGCGAGGCGCTCAAGATCGGGGGCGAGCAGGTCTGGTTCATCATCACCAGCACCTTCAAGTTCCTGGGCTCCTTGTTCATCGGCCAGGGCAATCCGAATGAGGTCAGCGGCGTGCTTGGCATTGCCAAGATGTCGGGGCAGGCGGCCAGCGCCGGGTTCCAGTTCGTGATCAATCTGTGCGCCGTGCTGTCGGTCTCGATCGGGCTTCTGAACCTGTTCCCGATCCCGCTGCTAGATGGCGGGCACCTTCTGTTCTACACGGCCGAGGTGGTCCGGGGCCGTCCGCTGTCCGAGCGGACCCAGGAGATGGGATTCCGAATCGGGCTCGGCCTGGTGCTGATGCTGATGGTGTTTGCCACCTACAACGACATCCTGCGAATGGCGGCTTCCTGATAGGGGCTTTTGTGTGGCGTTGCTATTGGGCAACGTCTTGGAATGAAATTGAAATTGCGGCGCGCTCGGCCGTTTGCGGCGTCGGTGAAATTGGCTACAAGCGGCTTCGAACTTGGGGAATCTCCCAGACCGACTTTGGGGTTGGGTCTGGTAAGTTGATAAGGGCGCGTTGCGCAATGAAGTTTGGACTGCGACTCCGGGGGGGCTTGCTCGCAACCCTGATCATGTTCGGCGCGCCGGTGTTTGCCCCGGTTGGGGCTGTTTTTGTATCTTCGTCTGCGCTCGCTCAGACCGTGCAGTCGATTTCCGTCGAAGGAAATCGCCGCGTCGAGGTGGAGACGATCCGCTCCTATTTCAAGCCCGGCCCCGGTGGTCGCCTCGATCAGGCCGCCATCGATGACGGCCTCAAGGCGCTGATCGAGACCGGCCTGTTCCAGGACGTGAAGATCAACCGCGGCGCCGGCGGCCAGATCGTCGTCTCCGTGGTGGAAAACCCGGTGATCGGGCGCATCGCCTTCGAGGGCAACAAGAAGATCAAGGACGAGCAGCTCACCGCCGAAGTCCAGTCCAAGGCCCGCGGCACGTTCTCGCGCGCCATGGTGCAGTCGGACACGCTGCGAATCGCCGAAATCTATCGCCGTTCCGGCCGCTATGACGTGACCGTCACGCCGGAGATCATCGAGCAGCCGAACAACCGCGTCGATCTCATCTTCACGGTCAACGAAGGTGCCAAGACCTCGGTCAAGTCGATCGAGTTCATCGGCAACACCGCGTTCTCATCCTACCGCCTCAGGGACGTCATCAAGACGCACGAATCGAATCTGCTGAGCTTCCTCAGCAGCGGTGACGTCTACGATCCGGACCGCGTCGAGGCCGACCGCGACCTGATTCGGCGCTTCTACCTGAAGAACGGCTTCGCCGACGTTCAGGTCGTGGCCGCGCTCACTGAATACGATCCGGAGAAGAAGGGCTTCAACGTCACCTTCAAGATCGAGGAAGGCCAGCAGTACCGCGTCGGCACCGTCGATTTCCGCACCAGCATCCAGAATTTCGACCCGAGCACGCTGCGCAGCTTCTCGCGCGTCAATGTCGGCTCGCTCTACAACGTCGAATCGGTCGAGAAATCGGTCGAGGACATGCAGATCGAGGCCTCACGCCGCGGCTATGCCTTCGCAGTGGTGCGTCCAGGCGGCGATCGCAATTTCGATGCGCACACCGTATCCGTCGTGTTCAACATCGACGAAGGTCCGCGCACTTATATCGAGCGCATCAATATCCGCGGTAACACGCGTACCCGTGACTACGTGATCCGTCGCGAGTTCGACCTCTCCGAGGGCGATGCCTACAACCGTGCGCTGGTCGATCGCGCCGAGCGCCGCTTGAAGAATCTCGACTACTTCAAGAGCGTGAAGATCACGACCGAGCCGGGCTCTTCCAGCGACCGTGTGGTCCTGCTCGTCGATCTCGAGGAAAAGTCGACCGGCGACTTCTCGGTCTCCGGTGGTTACTCCACGACCGATGGTGCGCTGGCCGAAGTCTCGGTCTCCGAGCGCAACCTGCTCGGCCGCGGTCTGTTCGCCAAGGCGTCGGTCACCTATGGCCAGTACGCCCGCGGCTATTCGCTGTCGTTCGTCGAGCCTTATCTGCTCGACTACCGCGTCGCGCTGGGCCTCGACCTCTATCAGCGCACACAGCTGTCCAACAGCTACATCTCCTACGGCACCAAGACGCTGGGCTTCAGCCCGCGCCTCGGCTTCGCCCTGCGTGAGGACCTGTCGCTCCAGCTGCGCTACTCGATCTACCAGCAGGAAATCACGCTGCCGTCCTATCTGGCGAACTGTAACAACGTCGTCGGCTCACCGGCATACAACCCGAGCCCGGCCTTTATCAACGCAACGACAGGCGTCGATCCGATCCTGACAGGCAATCTCGGCTGCTACGGCGACGGCGAAGCGTCGCTCCCGGTGCGCAAGGAACTTGCGAACGGCAAGACCCTGACCTCGGCGCTCGGCTATACGCTGACCTACAACACGCTGGACAACAACAAGAACCCGACCGACGGCCTGCTCATCGACTTCAGGCAGGACTTCGCCGGCGTCGGCGGCGACGTCTCCTACCTGAAGACCGTGGCCGATGCGAAGTACTACCAGTCGCTGGTGTCGGACCTTGTCGGTCTCGTCCATCTCCAGGGCGGTATCCTGAACAAGGTCGGCAGCACAGATCTGCGCATGCTGGATCATTTCCAGATGGGCCCGAACCTCGTCCGCGGCTTTGCGCCGAACGGCATCGGTCCGCGCGATTTGAATCCCTTTGGTACGCAGGACGCGCTCGGCGGCACCAAATATTGGGGCGCTTCGCTCGAGTTGCAGATGCCGTTCTGGTTCCTTCCGAAGGAAGTGGGTCTGAAGGGCGCTGTCTATGCCGACGCCGGCGGTCTGTTCGACTATCAGGGCCCGACGACGTGGTCAGTGACCAACGAAATGACCACGACCAGGAACTCGACCTGTACGCCATCGACCGTCAACCCGGCCTCGACTGGAACTTGTACCGGCCTGGTGTATGACAATGGCAATGTGGTGCGATCGTCGGTCGGTGTCGGCCTAATCTGGGCTTCGCCGTTCGGACCGCTGCGCTTCGACTATGCAGTGCCGCTCACCAAGGGCAAGAATGACCGCACGCAGGAATTCCGGTTCGGCGGCGGCACCTCGTTCTAGTTCGATCAGCAGGGCATGATCCGCCCGCTCGGGAGTTCCTTGTAGCAATTGCTTCCAGGAACTCCCTGCGGCCGGTCGCCAAAAAGATCGTGCTCAATCCATGAGATAAGGCATGATGCGGCCTTTCCGCTTCATGCCGAAGCCGGACCGCGACGGGGTGGAATGGCGCAGCCGACCTTCTTTAGGAAACCGCCGGCATCAACGCTGGCTGAGATCGCCGCGCTGACCAAGGCGCAACTGGTCGACCCTGTCAGGGGCGGTCATGTCGTCACGGGTCTTGCTTCGCTGGACGAAGCCGGCCCGATGCATCTGGCGTTCTTCGACAACCTCAAATACGCCGATGAGCTCAAGGCGACCAAGGCTGGTGCCTGTCTTGTGAGTCCGCGCTTCGAGGCCCAGGTGCCCGCGCACGTGGCCGTGCTGCGGGTGGCGCAACCGTTCCGTGCCTTTGTCGGGATCGCTCGGGAATGGCATGGCGATGCGCTGCGCCCGCAATCCTGGTTCGGCAATGACGGCATCGCGCCATCGGCCGTCATCGACCCGTCGGCGCGGCTGGAGGACGACGTCATTGTCGAGCCGCTGACCGTCATCGGTCCGGATGTCGAGATCGGCAGCGGCACCGTGATCGGCGCCGGTGTGGTCCTTGGTCCGGGCGTCAAGATCGGGCGGGACTGCAATGTCGGCGCCCGCACGGCCATCCAGTGCACACTGATCGGCAACAACGTGCTGATCCACCCCGGCTGCGCGATCGGCCAGGACGGCTACGGCTTCATCTTCTTCGGCCCCGAGGGCCATCTGAAGGTGCCCCAGACCGGCCGTGTGCTGATCCAGAACAATGTGGAGGTCGGCGCCGGCACCACCATCGATCGCGGCTCCTTGCGGGATACGGTGATCGGGGAGGGCACCAAAATCGACAATCAGGTCCAGATCGGCCACAATGTGACGATCGGCCGGAACTGCCTGCTCGCGGCCCAGATCGGGCTCGCGGGCAGCCTGACGATCGGCGACAACGTGGCGCTGGGAGCAAAGGTTGGCATCAACAATCACCTCAAGATCGGTGACGGTGCCCAGGTCACCGCGATGAGCGGGGTCAAGGACGACATCCCGCCGAACGGTCGCTGGGGCGGTTTTTTTGCCAAGCCGACCAAACAATGGTTCAAGGAAATTATCGCGGTGGAGCGCCTGGTACGCGACAGCAAGGCCGATCCGAAGGACGAGGGACGGGAATGACGGCGGAATCACCTGTTAAGTTCGAGCTGGTGGATATCAATGCGATCCTCCAGACCCTGCCGCACCGCTTTCCGATGCTCCTGATCGACCGTGTGATCAACATCCGGGCCGATTACAGCGGCATCGGCATCAAGAACGTCACCTTCAACGAGCCGGCCTTCCAGGGCCATTTCCCCGAACGTCCGGTCTATCCGGGCGTGATGATGATCGAGGCGATGGCGCAGACCGCCGGCGTGATCGGCATCAAGTCGGTCGAGGGCACCGAGAAGCCGCGCGCGGTCTATTTCCTCACCATCGATAAGTGCAAGTTTCGCAAGCCCGTGCTGCCCGGCGATACCATCGAGTATCACATGCGCTCGGTCGGCCGCCGCAAGGCCATGTGGTGGTTTCACGGGGACGCCAAGGTCAACGGCCAGATCGTCGCCGAAGCCGATGTCGGGGCGATGCTGACGGACTGAGGGGGAGTGGCGAGAGCGGCGAAACACGCCGAGATCATACGTCACTGGACAGATCGGGCGCAGTCGCGCTAACCACCGGAAAGCCGAGCAAGTTCAACACATAGTCAGACCTTCTTGATGAGTAAGATCGACCCCACCGCACGGGTGGAAGACGGCGCCGTGATCGGCGAGGGCACCGAGATCGGGCCCTTTTGCATCATCGGTCGCAACGCCCGGATCGGGGCCGATTGCAAGCTGATTGGACAGGTCACCGTCATCGGCCATACCTCGGTCGGGGACAATTGCGTGATCTCGCCGTTTGCGGTGCTCGGCGGCGCACCGCAGGACCTCAGCTACAAGGGCGAGCCGACCACGCTCGACATCGGTTCCGGTTGCATCATCCGCGAAGGCGCGACGATGAACGTCGGCACCGTCAAGGGCGGCGGGAAGACGCGCGTCGGCAACGACGGCTATTTCATGAACAACAGCCATGTCGGCCATGACTGCATGGTCGGCAACAACGCGATCTTCGCGACCTCGGCGACGCTCGGCGGTCATTGCGAGATCGGCGACGCCGTCTATATCGGCGGGCTGTCCGCGGTGCACCAGTTCACGCGCATCGGCTCCTATGTGATGGTCGGCGGCCTCTCGGGCGTGCGCGACGACATCATCCCGTACGGGCTCGCCAACGGTCAATATGCGGTGCTGGAGAGCCTCAATCTCATCGGCATGAAGCGGCGCAAGTTCACCAGACAGCGGCTTGCCACCGTGCGCGCGTTCTACCAAAAACTCTTCCATGGCCCCGGCACCTTCGCCGAGCGGCTGGAGGCGGCGCGGTCCCTTGAGAGCGAAGATCCTGCGATCGCCGAAATCCTCGGCTTCATCGGCAAGGGCAAGCGTCCGCTCTGCCTTCCCGCCATCGAGAAGTGACGCCGGGATGGCCGCGGATATGACATCGGCGGCTCTAGGCGTTTCATCACCGGTCGGCGTGGTCGCGGGCGGTGGTGCGATGCCGTTCGCGGTGGCCGAGTCGCTCGCCGCGCGCGGCATCACGCCGGTGCTGTTTCCGCTGCGAGGCGCCTGCGATCCGGTGCAGGTGGAGAAATTCCGCCACCGCTGGATCTCGGTCGGTCAGCTCGGCCGCGCCATGCGGCTGTTCCGCGAGGAGGGCTGCCGCGACCTGATCTTCATCGGCACCCTGGTGCGGCCTTCGCTCACGGAAATCCGCTTCGACGTCACGACGTTGCGGCTGCTCGGCAACGTCATCCGCGCCTTCCGCGGCGGCGACGATCATCTGTTGTCGGGTGTCGGCCGCATTCTCGAGCAAGGCGGCTTTCGCATGGTCGGCATCAAGGACGTCGCGCCCGACCTGCTGATGCCAGAGGGCTGCGTCACCCGTGCCTGGCCGGCCGACAATGCCAAGGCTGACATCGAACGCGGGCGCGCGGTGCTCACCGCGCTCGGGCCGTTCGACATCGGTCAGGCCGCCGTGGTGATCGACGGCCATGTGGTGGCGGTCGAGGACATCGAGGGCACTGATGCGCTGCTCGCGCGCGTGGCGCGGCTGCGCGAAGAGGGCCGCATCCGTGCCGCGATGGGGCGTGGCGTGCTGGTGAAGGCGCCGAAGAGCGGGCAGGATCTCCGCTTCGACCTGCCGACGATCGGCGCGCGCACGATCGAGGGCGTCGCCAAGGCCGGCCTTGCCGGTGTCGCTGTCATCGCCGGCAACACCATCGCCGCCGAGCCGCAGGCGATGATCGGGCTCGCCGACGCCAAATATCTCTTCGTCGTCGGTCTGCCCGCGTGATGCCGACCCGCGATCCCCAACGGAAGATCTTTCTGATCGCGACGGAGGAATCCGGCGACCGGCTCGGCTCGGCGCTGATGAAGGTGCTGCGCCAGCGCCTCGGCGACGGCGTGCAGTTCGAGGGCGTCGGCGGCCGCACCATGGCACGCGAGGGACTCGAGACGCTGTTTCCGATCGAGGAGCTGTCGATCGTCGGCTTTGCCGCGGTGGTGCAGCAATTGCCGAAGATCCTGGGGCTGATCCGCGAGACGGCGGATGCCGTGACCGAGTCCGCGCCCGACGCGCTGGTCATCATCGACAGTCCCGATTTCACCCATCGCGTCGCGCGCCGCGTGCGTGCGAAGAATCCGGCGATCCCCGTCATCGACTACGTCTCGCCCTCGGTCTGGGCCTGGCGGCCCGGCCGCGCGCGCGCGATGCTCGGTTATGTCGATCACGTGCTGGGTCTGCTGCCGTTCGAGCCGGAGGAGTACCGCAAGCTGAAAGGGCCGCCATGCAGCTATGTCGGCCATCCCCTGATCGAGCAATTGCCGTCGCTGCGCCCGAACCCTGACGAGCAAAAACGCCGCGACAGCGAGCCGCCGGTGCTGCTGGTGCTGCCGGGCAGCCGCCGCAGCGAGATCCGGCATCATCTCGGCCTGTTCGGCGCCGCGCTCGGGCGATTGCAGGCCGAGGGCCGCGCGTTCGAGTTGATGCTGCCGACGATGCCGCACCTCGAGGCCACCGTCCGCGCGGGCGTGGCGACCTGGCCGGTCAAGCCGCAGATCGTGGTCGGCGAAACCGAGAGGCGCGCCGCATTCCGGATCGCGCGCGCGGCGTTGGCGAAATCCGGCACCGTGACGCTGGAGCTCGCGCTCTCGGGCATTCCGATGGTGACCGCCTATCGCGTCGGCGCGATGGAGGCCTTCATCCTGCGCCGCGCGATCCAGGTCTCTTCGGTGATCCTCGCCAATCTCGTGATCGGCAAGGACGTGATCCCCGAATTTTTGCAGGAGGACTGCACGCCGGAGAAGCTCGCAGCCGCACTGGCCGATGTGCTGAGCGAGACGCCGATGCGCAAGCAACAGGTCGAAGCCTTCGCCCAGCTCGACACCATCATGTCCACCGGCAACAAATCACCGAGCGTGCTCGCCGCCGACATCGTGCTCGCGACGATGCGGAAGGGACGGCGGTAGACGACGGTCTCGTAGGGTGGGCAAAGCGCAAGCCTGCCCACCATATCTTGCCCGGTTGCGGCGAGACGGTGGGCACGCTGCGCTTTGCCCACCCTACAACACTACGATGCTGTTCTAGGCCAGGCCGCCGTCGACCCGGAAGCACTGGCAGGTGATGCGCCGGCTCGCGTCGGAGGCGAGGTAGAGCGCCATGTCGGCGATATCATCGGGCGTCACCGCATCGGGAATGGCCTGGCGCGTGCGCATCTCGGCGATCTGCCGCTCGTCCGGATACCACAGCTTCCGCTGCCGCTCGGTGATCACCATTCCAGGCGCGATCGCGTTGACGCGGATGCGGTCGGCGCCGAACCGGCGGCCCAGTGAGTTGGTGAAGCCGACGATCGCAGCCTTTGCCGCGGCGTAGACCGGGAGCGCCGGTGCGCCGCGGATCCAGGCGACCGACGACATGTTGACGATCGAGCCGCCGCCGCGCGCCTGCATCTGCGGCACCACGGCTTGCGCGGCAAAGAAGACGTGCTTGAGATTGACGCCGATCATCCAGTCGAATTCGGCCGGCGTCACGTCCGATAGCACCTGGCGCTGGTCGTTGGCGGCGTTGTTGACGAGGACCGCGGCATCGCCCAGCGATCCCTGCACCTTCGCCAGCGCCGCGCGCAGGGCGTCGATGTCGAGGAGGTCGCAGGGCACGAATAGCGGAGCGGTGCCGGACGTTTTCGCCACCTCGTGCGCCAGCGCTTCACCCGCCGGCGTGTCGATGTCGAGGAAGGCGACGCGGGAACGCTGGCTGGCGAAAGCGCGTACCAAGGCGGCGCCGATGCCGCTGGCGCCCCCGGTGATCAGCACCACGCGGTCCGCGAGGTCGGCATAGCTTGTCTTGGTCATGCGATCAGTCGCTCCGTCTCAGGGTCGAACAGGCAAATGCGGCGGGTATCGAGGGCGAAGGACGCGGTCCCGCCCGGGGCCGGGCGGATCTCCGGCGAGATGCGCGCCTGCGCGGACTCGCCACCGAGTCGCAGCAGGACAATGGTCTCCGCGCCGGTGGGCTCGACCAGCTCGACCGGCGCGGTGACGATAACAGGCGCGCCCGTGGCGCCAGAGAACACGCGATCCCCCTCGGCGATGCATTCCGGCCGGATCCCAAGCACCACCTCGCGGCCGACATAGGACGTAGCTGCGTCGTAGTCTTGCAAGTGGATACGGACCTCGTCCGGCCGGCCGGCGCCGATCACCGCCACAGGCCCGCCGGCATTAGCCTCGAGCCGTGCCGGCATCGTGTTCATCGGCGGCGAGCCCATGAAGCGGGCGACGAACAGATTGGCCGGATAGCGGTAGACCGTGTCGGGGTCGGCGAATTGCTGCACCACGCCGCGATGCATCACGGCGATGCGGGTTGCCATCGTCATCGCCTCGATCTGGTCGTGGGTGACATAGATGATGGTGGCGCCGATGCGCTGGTGCAGCCGCTTGATCTCCATCCGCATCTCGACCCGCAGCTTGGCGTCGAGATTGGAGAGCGGCTCGTCGAACAGGAAGAGCAGGGGATCGCGCACCAGCGCGCGCCCCATCGCCACGCGCTGGCGCTGGCCGCCGGACAGTTGCGACGGCTTGCGGCCGAGCAGAGGCTCGATCTGGAGCAGCTTGGCCACGTTCGCCAGCGCCTTCTCTTGCTCCGCCTTGGCGACGTGTCGGCATTCCATGCCGAAGGTGATGTTCTGGCGCACCGTCATCGACGGATAGAGCGCGTAGGACTGGAACACCATGGCGATGTCGCGGTCCTTCGGAGGCACGTCATTGACGACGCGTCCGCCGATCTCGATCGTGCCGTCGCTTGCCCGATCAAGCCCGGCGACGATGTTGAGCAGCGTGGACTTGCCGCAGCCGGACGGACCGACCAGCACGGTGAATTCACCGCTCTCGATGTCGAGGTCGATGCCCTTTAGCACCTCCAGATTGGCGTAGCGCTTCGACAGCGCTCGAATGCTTAGTGCTGCCATGACACATCCATCATTTCACGGCCCCGGCAGTGAGGCCGCGTACGAAATACCTGCCGCCGAAGAGATAGATCAGCAAAGTGGGGAGCGCCGCGATGATCACCGCGGCGCTCTGCACGCCGTGCTGCGGGATATCCGCGACCGCGGCAGACAGCGCGATGAGCGCGGCCGTCACGGGCTGCTGCTGGCCGGTCGTGAATGTCACGCCATAGAGGAACTCGTTCCAGATATGGGTGAACTGCCAGATCACTGTGACGATCAGGATGGGGGACGAGAGCGGCAGGATGATGCGCCAGAAAATACGGAAGAACCCGGCGCCATCGATGCGCGCCGCCCTGATCAGTTCATGCGGAATGGCGATATAGTAGTTTCGGCAGAACAGCACGGTGAAGGAAAGCCCCTGGATCGTGTGAATCAGCACGAGGCCCCACAGCGTGTTGATGAGCCCGATGTCCCGCAACACGATGGTCCAGGGCAGCAGGCGCATCTGCTGGGGCAGGAAGAGGCCGAGGGTGACGATGCCGTAGATCCAGTTGTCGCCGCGAAAACGCCAGAGCGATACGGCGTAACCGGCGACAGCACCGAGCAGGGTCGAGAATATCGTCGCGGGGATCGTGACGAGCGCGGAGTTCAGCATGTACGGCCGGATTCCGGCGCAGGTCTCGGCGATGCAAAAGCCGCTCCAGGCAGTGAGGTAGTTGCGCCAGGCCATGTGTTGCGGCCAGCCGATCATCGAACCCTGCGCAATCTCCTCATTGGCCCGGACCGAGTTCAGCACGACGACGACCAGCGGCGCGAGATAAGCGGCCGCGAACAATGTCACGACGAGATAGATCAAAATCCTGCTCGGCGCGAAGCTGCGGTCACGCATGGGCGGCCTGCCGTCGCTGGACATAACGCCACGCCGCATAGGGCAGCAGCACGGCGAGCAGAATGAGCAGCATGAGCACAGCCGCCGCCGCGCCACGGCCGAGCTGGCTGCGCTGGAACATCAAATCGTAGACGACAAGGGCCGGCAGCTGGGTCGCGATGCCGGGCCCGCCGTTGGTGAGCGCGCGGACGAGGTCGAAGGCCGAAATCGCAAATTGCAGCTGGACGACGACGACGGTGATGGTGATCGGCCAGAGCGTCGGCAGAATGACGCGCCAATAGGTTCGGATCGGTCCAGCGCCGTCGATCTGCGCAGCCCTGATAATGTCGGTGTCGACGGAGCGAAGGCCGGCCAGGAACAGCGCCATGGCGAAGCCCGAGGATTGCCAGATCGCAGCGATGACGATGGTCCAGATCGCCATGTCGCGATTGACCAGCCAGTCGAAGTGGAAGGAGCTCCAGCCGAGATCATGGACGAGCTTCTCGATCCCGATACCGGGATTGAGCAGCCAGCTCCAGACCGTGCCGGTGACGACGAACGATACCGCCAAGGGGTACAGGAAGATGGTGCGCAGCACGTTCTCGCCGCGAATGCGCTGATCGAGCAGGATCGCCAGCACGAGACCGGTGATCAAGCTCAGCAGCACGAACGCGATGCCGAACAGCAGCAGATTGTCGAAGGCGATTTGCCAGTTCCGCGACGCCAGGACCGAATTGTAGTTGCGCAGACCCACCCAGCCCGTGACCGGAACAAGGGTGGATGGCGTGAACGAAATCCAGATTGTCCAGATCGAAAACGAAATGAGGTGCGCTGCGGACAACAGCAGCGGCACCCAGATCATCAGATATTCGGGCAGCCGGCGCACCATGTCAGAGGTCGCCGGCCGGCCCGGTCGCGTTGCTGTGGAGACGGCGTCGGTCAACGCGAGCCCTCGACGGCCTCGGCGAGGCGGGTGACGGCCTGATCCGGCGTGATCGTCTTGTTCTTCGCGTATTCGGTGAACACGTCGATCATCGCAGCGGTCAGGCCATTTTCCTGCGCCATGTTGTGCGCAAGGCTCAGGACGGCCTGATTGCTCGCGACAGCGTCCTTGAGTGCGGCTGCGGTTCGCCGTTGACCATCCGACCAGCCCTCACCGGACAGATCGACATCGGTGCGCACGGGGATCGATCCCGTGATTTGCGAATACATGGTCTGGATCGCCGGGTCCATGACGAGTTGGGCCATCAACATCTGGCCGGCTTGCAGATCGGGCTCCTTGCGCTGCCAGAAGATGAAGGCATCGGCATTCAGCAAGAATACCGGCTTGCCATTGTCGCTGGGGCCTGGCGCGATGACGAAGTCGTCGAGCTTGAAACCGGCGTTCCGCAGCACGCCCTGCGCCCAGCCGCCCATGATCAACATGCCCATGTCGCCATCGACGAAGCGCTTCAAATTGATGGCATAGGGTTGGGCGCCGACATTGGGGTCCATCCAGTTGGTGATCTTGCGCATCTGTGCGAAGGCAGCCTTGATCTCGGGACCCTCCAGGGCCTTCTTGTCGAGATTCATGGCGGCTGCGCGATATGCAGCGGGACTGATGCCGGCGAGCGAGGCCTCGAATTTTTGCCCATCGTCGGCGCGGGTGCCACCGTTGGCGACGGGAAAGGTGACCCCGGCGGTTTTCATCTTCTCGGCAAGATCGTTGAAGTCAGCCCAGGTCACGGGGGGCTTGTCGGCCTTGGCTTTGTCCATCGCGCGCTTGGAGAGAAACAGCATGTTGGTGCTGTAGATCTGCAAGGGCAGGGCAATCCACTTGCCTCCCGGCTTGTGCAATTTTGCAAGGTCCGGCGCGACGACCTTTTCGTAGCCGGCGGCAGCGACAACGGCGTCAAGATCGACGGTCGGCGCAATCTTCGACCAGGCGGCAATCTCGGGGCCCTTGAGCTGCGAGCAGGCCGGCGGATCGCCGGCGATGATCTGGGCGCGCAGCTTGTTCATCATCTCGGTGGTGAAGCCGGGGACTGGCGAGTGCTGCCAAATGCCGCCCTTCTCCTCGAATTTCTTGCCGAGCGCGGTGATCGCCGCTCCGTCGCTGCCTGCGGACCATTGCGAGATCGCGGTGAGGCGCGGCTTGACTGCGCCTTGCGCGCGAGCAAAGGCCGGCAGTGCGAGCGCGGCAGCAGATCCAGCGAGCAGACGGCGCCTTGTTGTTGTGGTCGGCATGGCAAGTTCCTCCCGGGTGTGAACTCTTTTGCGCGAGAGCCGCGCAGGCTATGTCAGGCGGCCTCCGTCGATGCGGCCGGCATGCCGCCGCTTCTGGTCAGGCAGAGCGCGGCGAAGGCAAGTGCTGCCTGCGGATCGTTGCCCATCGAGGGCGGCACGAAGGCGAGCGACACCTGCGCCAGTTTCCGGCCGCCGAGCAGGCAGGAGTCGATCCCGTCGATGACGGCCTTTCGATCGTCTTCAGTGAGCAGCGACGGCCAGCCGCTGACGACAACGCCGCGGCATGGCTTGACGTTCAATGTGTTGCCGATGGCGAGGCCAAGCCTGAACAGGCGCTGGCGCAATTCCTGGCGCACCCGCGATGTGAGGGGGATCGTGGTCACCCATTCACTGCCGAGTCGGAGCAATTCTGCTTCGGTGACGCGCAGAAGGTCGGCCAGCGCCGGCAGCGACGTATAGGCTTCGACGCAACCGTGATGTCCGCAGCGGCAACGCGGGCCGTCGGTTCCGAACACCATGTGGCCGAGCTCGACCGGGTCGAGCGCGTCGTTCTCGATCGGATCATCCAGCCAGGCGCCCGCGACGCCCTGGCCGACGAAGACGAACAGATGCGCATCGCTGAACGGATAGTTCTCGGTGCGGCAGCGGTGAAATGTGGCGTGCGCCACCACCGAATTGGTGAAGGTGACCGGCACGCCCGCGAACAATTCGCCGAACATGTCCCCGATACCTCCGACGTCGCACGGAATGATCGGATTGCCTGATACACTCAGGCGGCCGAGGCCGGGAACGGTCACGCCGACCTGTGCGAGCCTGATGCGGCGCCGGCGCGTCCAGTCGCGCAGCAATGCCAGTGCTTCGCGAAACACCCGGCCGACGGATTCAACGGTCGGCTTCTTCGGCAGCGGCACACGCTCGGTGTAATGCAGTTCCCCCGACAGGCCGCCAACGCCGACGCTGAGCCATTGGCCGGTCAGCTCAAGGGCGGCAAGCGCCACCGTGCGGTCGAGCGACACCAGACCCGTCGGGCCGCCGACATAAGGGGCGGGGCGCCGCACTTCCTCGATCAGGCCTTCGGCTTTCAAGTCGAACAGGATACGCGACAGGCTTGCTTCGGACAGGCGCACGGCGCGCGCCAGGGGCGGCCGGAACGAGCCGCCGGACTGGAGCAAATGAGTCAAAATGGCAGCACGCGTCTGCCGCCGACTTCTCGGCTGCTCCGGCATTTCCATCCCTGTCGTCATTCTTACTTAGAGTAAGAATGCGCGCGGAGCATTTCGACTGTCAAGCGTTCGCCGGCGCGATGCGACGACTTGTTGTTGTGCGCGGCAGCAAGATTGGGGCGGCCCACGAGTTTCGTAGGGTGGGCAAAGCGCAGCGTGCCCACTATTTTTGTCGCGTTCGCAGAGTTGCGGTGGGTACGCTGCGCTTGCCCACCCTACAAGGTGATCGCAAAAACAAAAACGGCGCCATCCGGAGATGGCGCCGCATTGATAGCCCTCAGGCTGAGACTTACTTGCGATCCTTGATCGCGACGTAGTCGCGGCGGGTGACGCCGGTGTAGAGCTGGCGCGGACGGCCGATCTTCTGCTGCGGATCCTCGATCATCTCGCTCCACTGGCTGATCCAGCCGACGGTGCGGGCGACCGCGAACAGCACGGTGAACATCGAGACCGGGAAGCCCATCGCCTTCAGCGTGATGCCCGAATAGAAGTCGACGTTCGGATACAGCTTGCGGTCGATGAAGTACTGGTCGCTGAGCGCAATCTTCTCGAGCTCGAGCGCCACCTTCAGCATCGGATCGTCGCCATGGCCGGTCTCCTTGAGAACGGCGTGACACATCTTCTGCATGATCTTGGCGCGCGGATCGTAGTTCTTGTAGACGCGGTGACCGAAGCCCATCAGGCGGACTTCGGAGTTCTTGTCCTTCACCTTGGCGATGAACTCGGGGATCTTGTCCACGGAGCCGATCTCGGCAAGCATCGCGAGCGCAGCTTCGTTTGCGCCGCCATGCGCCGGGCCCCAGAGGCAGGCGATGCCGGCGGCGATGCAGGCGAACGGGTTGGCGCCGGAGGAGCCGGCGATACGCACCGTCGAGGTCGAGGCGTTCTGCTCGTGGTCGGCGTGCAGGATGAAGATCTTGTCCAGCGCGTCAGCGAGCACCGGGTTGATCTTGTACTCCTCGCACGGCACGGCGAAGCACATGTTGAGGAAGTTCTCGGCGAAGGAGAGCGAGTTCTTGGGGTACACGAAGGGCTGGCCGACCGTGTATTTGTAGGCCATCGCCGCCAGCGTCGGAATCTTCGCGATCATGCGCATGGAAGCGATCATGCGCTGCTTCGGGTCGTTGATGTCGGTGCTATCGTGGTAGAACGCGGCGAGCGCACCGACGGAGGCGACCATCACGGCCATCGGATGGGCGTCGCGGCGGAAGCCCTGGAAGAAGCGGGCCATCTGCTCGTGCACCATCGTGTGATGGATCACGCGGTGGTCGAAATCCTTCTTCTGCGCGGCGGTCGGCAGATCGCCAAAGAGCAGCAGGTAGCAGGTCTCGAGGAAGTCGCCGTTCTCGGCGAGCTGCTCGATTGGGTAGCCGCGGTATTCCAGCACGCCCGCATCACCGTCGATATAGGTGATCTTGGACTGGCAGCTCGCAGTGGAGGTGAAGCCGGGATCGTAGGTGAACAGTCCGGACTGGCCGTACAGCTTGCCGATATCGATGACATCAGGTCCGACGCTGCCGCTGTGGATCGGAAGATCGTAGTTCTTGTTTCCGACCGTCAGCGTGGCGGTCTTATTGCTCGAGTTTGCGTCCATCAGAGGTCCCCGATGTAAGGTGAAACGGGCCGGACCCGGAAGGCCCCGATGACATGGGTGGGGCAGGCCGGATGTTCCAGAATGTACGGGGAGATGGGTATATTATTGCTGTGTGCACTGCAAGATCATGGCAGCTATGGACTTACGTCGTAGACTGATCCTTAAGCCGGCCCAGACTTTCCTGGCGTCCCAGCACGTCCAAAACCTCAAAGATCCCAGGCGACGTGGTGCGCCCGGTCAGCGCGGCCCGCAACGGCTGGGCGACTGCGCCGAGCTTGAGACTATTTTCCTCGGCAAAAGCACGCAGTGCGGCCTCCGTGGTGGCGCCGCTCCAGGTCGCGACATTCTCCAGCGCGGAATGCAGCTGACCGATCAGCTTGCGGTTCTCAGGCGTCAGCAGGGCCGCCGCCTTGGGATCGAGCTGCAGAGGCCGGTCGGCGAAGATGAAATAGGCGCCGTCGATCAGCTCGATCAGCGTCTTGGCGCGCTCCTTCAGGGCCGGCATCGCCTTGAGCAGCTGGGCGCGCGTGGTGTCGTTCAGCTTGGCCTTAATCTCGTCGCGGGCGGGCACCAAATGGTCGAGCACGTCCTCGAACATCTTCACGAGCGATTGATCGTCGGCGTGGCGGATGTAATGGCCGTTGAGGTTTTCCAGCTTGGCGAAATCGAAGCGGGCGGCGGCGCGGCCGACATTGGCGAGGTCGAAGGCTGCGATCATCTCCTCGGTCGAGAAGATCTCCTGGTCGCCATGGCTCCAGCCGAGGCGGACGAGGTAGTTGCGGAGCGCGGCCGGGAGGTAGCCCATGGCGCGGTAGGCATCGACGCCGAGCGCACCGTGCCGCTTGGACAGCTTTGAGCCGTCCGGACCGTGGATCAGGGGGATGTGGGACATGCTCGGCAGCGCCCAGTCCATCGCGTCGTAGATCTGCTTCTGGCGCGCGGCGTTGATCAGATGGTCGTCGCCGCGAATGACGTGGGTGACGCCCATGTCGTGGTCGTCCACGACCACTGCGAGCATGTAGGTCGGGTTGCCATCGCCGCGCAGCAGGACGAGATCGTCGAGGTTCTCGTTCTGCCAGACCACGCGGCCCTGGACTTGGTCCTCGATCACGGTCTCGCCGGTCTGCGGCGCGCGCAGGCGGATGGTCGGTTTCACGTCGGACGGGGCGGTCGCCGGGTCGCGGTCGCGCCATAGGCCGTCATAGAGACGGGTGCGGCCCTCGCTGCGCGCCTTCTCGCGCATGGCGGTGAGCTCCTCGGCGGTGGCGTAGCAGCGGTAGGCCTTGCCATCGGCCAGCAACTGCTCGGCGACCTCGCGGTGACGGGCGGCGCGGCTGAACTGGTAGATGACGTCGCCATCCCAGCCGAGCTCCAGCCATTTCAGCCCGTCCAGAATCGCGCCAATCGCAGCCTCGGTAGAGCGCTCCCGGTCGGTGTCCTCGATCCGGAGCAGCATCTTGCCGCCGTGCTTCTTCGCATAGAGCCAGTTGAACAGCGCCGTGCGGGCGCCCCCGATATGGAGGAAGCCGGTCGGGGAGGGAGCGAAGCGGGTGACAACGGAATTGGTCATTCGTGGCAGGGCCTATGCATGGGAGGCGGTGGTATATAACAGGACCGGAGCATAACTAAAGCCCGGCAGCGGACCGCTTAAGGCCTTGCTTAAACCCTTGGCTCAGCCAAGCAAATTTGGCAGAAGGACCGCTGATTTCCCTACAGGATTTTCGTAATGACAGAACTGGTGGCGACTGAGGTTGGGCGCGATTTCATTCGTGACATCATCCAGGCCGACCTCGATCAGGCCAAGTACAAGGAGATCGTGACCCGGTTCCCGCCGGAGCCGAACGGCTACCTGCATATCGGCCACGCCAAGTCGATCGCCCTCAATTTCGGTATCGCCCAGGAATTTCCGGGCCGCTGCCATCTGCGCTTCGACGACACCAATCCGGTCAAGGAAGAGCAGGAATATATCGACTCCATCCAGGCCGACGTGCGCTGGCTCGGCTTCGACTGGGGCAAGAACCTGTTTTTCGCCTCGGACTATTTCGACCGCCTGTACGAATGGGCGGAGAAGCTGATCCGCGATGGCTTGGCCTATGTTGACGATCAGACCCAGGAGCAGATCCGCACTTCGCGCGGCACGTTGACCGAGCCGGGCAAGAACTCGCCGTTCCGTGACCGCAGCGTCGACGAAAATCTCGACCTGTTCCGCCGCATGAAGGCCGGCGAATTCCCCAACGGCGCGCGCGTGCTGCGGGCCAAGATCGACATGTCCTCGGGCAACATCAATCTGCGTGATCCGGTGCTGTATCGGATCCTGCATGCGCATCATCCGCGCACCGGGACCAAGTGGAGCATCTATCCGAGCTACGATTATGCCCACGGCCAGTCGGACGCCATCGAGGGTATCACCCATTCGATCTGCACGCTGGAGTTCGAGGACCACCGGCCACTTTACGATTGGTTCATCGAGAAGCTGCCGGTGCCGTCCAAGCCGCACCAGTACGAAATGGCGCGGCTCAATTTGACCTACACGCTGCTGTCCAAGCGTGTGCTGACCCAGCTCGTCCGCGACGGTCATGTCGCCGGCTGGGACGATCCGCGCATGCCGACCATGGCGGGGATGCGCCGCCGCGGCGTGCCGCCGGCGGCTTTGCGCGAATTCGTCAAGCGCATCGGCGTGGCCAAGGCCAACAGCGTTGTCGATGTCGGCATGCTCGAGTTCTGCATTCGTGAGGAACTGAATCGCACGTCGCAGCGGCGCATGGGCGTGCTGCGGCCGCTCAAGGTGGTGATCGAGAACTATCCGGAAGGGCAGACCGAGGAGCTCGAGGCGATCAACCACCCCGACGACGCTAGCGCGGGCACGCGCAAGATCACGTTCGGCCGCGAGCTCTATATTGAGCAGGACGACTTCATGGAGAATCCGCCCAAGAAATTCTTCCGCCTGTCGCCGGGCAACGAGGTGCGGCTTCGCTACGCCTATTTCGTCAAGTGCACCGGCGTGATCAAGAACGACGCCGGCGAAGTGGTGGAGCTGCGCTGCACCTACGATCCCGCGACCAAGGGCGGCAACGCGCCCGATGGCCGCAAGGTCAAGGCGACCATGCACTGGCTGCCGGCGGCGAGTTCGGTGCCGGCGGAGATTCGCATCTACAACCAGCTGTTCGCCAATCCGAGCCCGGACGCCTCGAATTTCGCGGCCGACCTCAATCCGCAGTCGCTGGAGATCCTCGCTGATGCCCGGATCGAGGCATCGGTTGCGGAGAGCAATTCGAGCGAGCCGATGCAGTTCGAACGCCAGGGCTATTTCGTGCGCGACAAGGACTCGACGCCAGGCAAGCCGGTGTTTTCGCGCACCATCGGCCTGCGTGACACGTTCGCAAAGGAAGTCGCCAAAGGCTGACGGGGGTAGGGCATATGAGCGAAGCCGACGCCATCGTTTCCGCCATCATCGCGAAATGGTGCGCCGGCTTCATGCCTCGTCACGCGCGCCGTTGATCTGACGGGGCACACGGCATCGTCATTCCGGCGAGGCAACGAACGCGTCCCCTGCGCGTTGTGTGGGTCCCCAATTGAGGATCCCGCCATGCAGAACATCGCAGAGCATATGGAAGTCATCGGTGCCGACGGCGTCCATGTCGGCACCGTCGACAAGGTCGAGGGCAACCGCATCAAGCTGACCAAGAAGGACAGCGGCGAGGGCAGCCACAAGGGTCATCATCATTTCATCGACAGGGGGCTCGTCGCCGGTGTCGAGGGCAACAAGGTCCGGCTGTCGGCCAAGGCGGATGTCGCCGTGACGATGGAAGAGGAAAAGTAGGGCTGCGGCCCCTTCGTTCCTGATCCGTACCGCTATTCGCACCGCTGCACGTTCCGGTAGCCTCTGCGCCAGTCGCGTATCGCAGGGTTGCTAAGGCAGGGTTGCTAGGGAATGGCGGAGCCGGGTCGGCCGCAACGGGTCTCGCAGGGTATCGCCGGCGCGCCGATTGCGGGGACTTGGCCGACGACCGGCCGGACCGCGTCCGCCGGCGGCTTTGTGCCGGCGGGCTTTGACGTTTGGCCCGCGATCGTCGGGCGGCTTCGCGAATGGGCCAAGGCCGAAGCCGGCGCCGGGCGACTGTTTCCCTGGGTGCCGATCGCCTTCGGCTGCGGCATCGCGCTCTACTTCGCGGCCGATCATGAGCCGGTGCTGTGGGTCGTTGCCCCGACGACGGTGGCGCTGGCGCTCGGGGCGGTGTTGTTGCGCCGGAGCCGGTGGTTTGCGCCGGCGATCATGATCGCGGCGGTCGCGGCCGGCTTTGCCATGGCAACCTGGAAGACGGCGCGCATCGCCCACACGGTGCTCGCAAGGCCGCTTTATTCGGTGTCGCTGTCGGGCTTCGTCGAGACCCGCGACATCCGCGAACGCACCGACCGTTTCGTGCTGCGCGTCACCGCGATGGAGGCGCAGCGCAGCGACGTGAAGCTGGAGCGCGTCCGCCTCTCCGTGCGCAAGGGGACGGCGCCCGATGTCGGCAGCTTCGTGCAGCTGAAGGCGCGGCTGATGCCGCCGCTCGCGCCGTTGCGGCCGGGCAGCTACGATTTCTCGCGCGACATGTTCTTCCAGGGCATCGGCGCCTCCGGCTTCGTGATGGGAGCGATCACGGCCGTGGCGCCGCCCGATGCCGGCGGCCTGCAACTGCGCTATGCGGCGGTGATGCAGGGCCTGCGCGATGCGATCGACGCGCGCATCCGCGCCACGCTCGACGGCGACAACCGCGCGATCGCGACTGCGCTTTTGACCGGCCGCCGCGATGCCATCACCACGCCCGTCAACGATGCGATGTTCATCTCCGGCCTCGGCCATGTTCTGTCGATCTCCGGGTACCATATGGCTGTCGTCGCCGGCGTCGTCTTCTTCGCGGTTCGCGCGCTGCTGGCGCTGATCCCCGGGCTGGCGGTCGGCTTCGCAATCAAGAAATGGTCGGCCGCCGCGGCGCTGGTCGCGTCCGCGTTCTATCTGCTGCTCTCGGGCGCGGAGGTTGCGACCCAAAGGTCGTTCTTCATGACCGCGGTGGTGCTGATCGCTGTCATGGTTGACCGCCGCGCCATCACCTTTCGCACGCTGGCGGTGGCAGCGCTGATCGTGCTTGCGGTCGCGCCTGAGGCGCTGGTGCATCCCAGCTTCCAGATGTCCTTTGCGGCAACGCTCGGCCTGGTGGCGCTGGTGCAGATCGGCATGCCGAACCTGTTTGCCTCGCCCGATCACTCGACAACCGCGCGCATCGCGCTGTGGGGCGGCCGCGAGATTGCGATGCTATTCATGGCCTCGATGATCGCGGGGTTTGCGACCACGCCCTATGCCGCCTTCCATTTCCATCGCGTCACGCCCTATGGCGTGCTTGCCAATCTCGGCGCGATGCCGGTGGTCTCGGCGCTGGTGATGCCGGCTGGGCTGTTGGGATTGCTCGCGGCACCGTTCGGGCTCGACGGGGTGTTCTGGTGGTTGATGGGGATCGGTATCGACTGGATGGTGGCGGTCTCGCGATGGGTCGCGGCGCTGCCCGGCGCGATCGGCCACGTCAGTGCCTTCGGCACTGCGCCGCTGATCGCGGCGAGCCTCGGCCTCGTCCTGATGGGACTGCTACGCACGCCGCTGCGCTGGTCGGGCGCGTTCGTGCTCGTGGCGGCAATCGTCTGGGGTCTGTCGGTCCGGCAACCCGACATCCTTATCGCCGGTGACGGCCAGAGCGTTGCCGTGCGGGGCAGGGACGGGCAGCTGCACCTGATCAGGGCGAGCAAGGACAGCTTTCTGCTCAAGGAGTGGCTCGCGGCCGATGCCGACTCTCGCGATCCCGGCAGCGTCGCGCTTGCCGATGGTGTGTCGTGCGACGAGTCAGGCTGCGTGACGCCGCTCGCCGACGGACGCATCGTTGCGCTGGCGTTGCGCATTGACGCGCTGGGAGACGATTGCAGCCGCGCGGCACTGGTGGTGACGGCAAGGTCCGCGCCGCCGGATTGTGGTGCGATGGTGGTCGATCGGCCACGTCTCGTGCGTCAGGGCGCGCTGGCGCTGACGCCGCGTGGCGACGGCTTTGCGATTCAGGCGGTAAAGGCGAGGGGCGCAAACCGCCCCTGGTCGCCGGCGGCGGCCGGCGATGGAGATTTCGAACAGACCCTCATGCCGCGGTCGGCAGCTCCGCGCTCCAAAGACGCAACGCCGTCTGACGCCGACCTGCAGGCCGATGACTGAGATCGACGGCTTAGCCGATCGGCAGGCGCGGGGACGTGGAGCGGCTGTCGGCGACCTGCGGCTTGTGCTCGCGCTCGCCGAGCGGCTGGGTCACGGGCAGTTGCAGCACGGTTGCGCGCTGGCCTTCGACCAGTTGCGTCACCAGGACGTATTTGCCGTCGGGGAATTCGATCGCGTCGTGATGGCGGTCGGGAATGTGCGGATCGACCTTGCCGAACTTGCCGACGCGCGAGTTGATGGTGCGCGTCCAGATCCAGCGATTGTCGTAGCGGACGTTGTCGGCGAAGGCGAGCTCCGTTCCCGGCAGCAGGCAGACCGCGACGGACATGTCGGCTTCGGAGGCGAAGCCGCGCGTCGAGGTGCCGCGGAACGTTGTCGTGACGATCGTCTCGCCAACTTCTGCGGGACGCGTCGCGACGGCATGCAGGCTATAGTCACACATCGGGTGCTCCTCAATCAGGATAGAGCACCCGCGCCTCTGTCTCGGAGGCGCAGGCCCCTATCAGAGTGGAAGCTCATCTTATGCTTGTTTGTGGGCAAATCTGCGGCTCGCATCAGCAGAGCGCGATCACATTATCTTTTTCAAATGCACGAGGAACAAAGCCTGCTCCCGCGCATTCGGTGAGCGCGTTGCTTCAGCGGCCGGCTGGCGCTGACCAGCCCGAATATTGCCAAGCCGGCTGCGCGACGGCGTTACGGGCATTGCGGAATTGCTCGGTCGTTGCGCGCGGTGCTTTGCGAGCGTGGTGCTGCGGCTGCGCAGCCAAGGCTTGCGAGCCCAAGGCTTGCGACCCCAAGGCTTGCGACCCCAAGGCTTGCGACACTAAGGCCTGCGACGCTGATACTGCGATCAGCGTCATCGTGACGGTGCTCAAAATGATCTTGCGCATGTTGGTCTCCTCGGTCTGGCAAAGGCCCTGCGAAGCAATGCGTGCTTCGTTGCGGCGTGCCGAGGATGTAGCGCTGGAGAAGGGGCCGGATAATCTGTGCAAAACCAGAAAGACTACCCAGCCGGAGCGGACAATCGTCCGCTCCAATCGTTGATTGCGCTCGCCGATAGCGACGCGATCAGTACTTCCGGTACAGCCCGATCAGCTTGCCCTGGATCTTGACCCGGTTGGGCGGCAGGATGCGAACCTCATAGGCCGCGTTGGCCGGCTCGAGCGCGATCGAGGCGCCGCGACGGCGGAAACGCTTGAGTGTCGCTTCCTCGTCGTCGATCAGGGCGACCACGATGTCGCCGGTATCGGCGCTCTCGTTGCGCTGGATCAGCGCCATGTCGCCATCGAGAATGCCGGCCTCCACCATGGAGTCGCCGCGCACTTCGAGCGCGTAGTGCTCGCCCGAGCCGAGCATGTCGGGCGGGACGCTGATGGTGTGGCTGCGGGTTTGCAAAGCCTCGATCGGCGTGCCGGCCGCGATCCGGCCCATCACGGGCACTGCGACTGGACGCTCACCCTCGTCGGCCGGCAGGCTCGACGCCGGGCGCACCTTGCCGAGATTGCCCTCGATGACGCTCGGCGTGAAGCCGCGGCGGCTGCCAGCGGCGGCCTGGAGTTCGGGCAGCTTGATCACCTCGATGGCGCGGGCGCGGTTGGGCAGGCGGCGGATGAAGCCGCGCTCCTCGAGCGCAGTGATCAGGCGATGGATGCCTGATTTCGAGCGCAGATCGAGCGCGTCCTTCATCTCGTCGAAGGAGGGCGGCACGCCGCTTTCCTTCAGACGTTCACTGATGAACCGCAGGAGCTCGTACTGTTTGCGCGTTAACATCTCGACCAAAATCCCCCGGTTGATGTCGTTCGATTCCGAGACGCTGAAGTCAGCAATAAGCCGCACACGCTCGAAACAAATCATGAACGGACACTATATGTTCGATACTTGTTCCGCAACTGCTTAATTTACCGTGAACGCGACAAAGTTCGCGGAACGCATGCGAACAATGCGCTCAAACGGGCAGTCGCAGCACCTCGCAGGGCGCTCCCGCTTCGGCCCTCGGTGCGAACGGTGCGCGCACGAGAAGTGCCTGTGCCGCAGCGAGATTCGCAAGCAGCGAGGAGTCCTGGTGATTGACGGGAAGGGCGATCAGCGTGCCGTCATCACGCACATCCAGGCGGGCGCGCAGATAGTCCTCGCGCTGGTCATTGGCGCCGACGTCGCGGCCGAGCACGGCGCGTTCGCGGCGGTGATGAACCATCGAACGGCCCGACAACGCACGAATCAGCGGCACCATGAACAGGAAGCCGCAAACGTAGGATGACACGGGATTGCCGGGCAGGCCGATTACGCGCATCGCCCCGAGCTGCCCGTTCATCATCGGCTTGCCCGGCCGCATCGCGATTTTCCAGAACGCCATCGAGGTGCCTTCGTCGCGGAGCGCCTGCTGCACCAGATCGTGGTCGCCGACCGAGGCGCCGCCCGTCGTGATCAGGATGTCGGCGCCGGATTCGCGCGCGCGGCGGATGCCGGCGGTGGTGGCGGCAAGCGTGTCGGCGGCAATCCCGAGGTCGATGGTGTCGGCCCCCTCGCTGCGAGCGAGCGCATGCAGGGCGTAGCCGTTGGAATAAACGATCTGGCCATGACCAGGCGTCGTGCCCGGCATCACCAGCTCGTCGCCGGTGGCAAGAATCGCGACCTTCGGACGGCGGCTGACCGCCAATTGCGGGTGGTTCATGCCGGCGGCAAGCGCGAGGTCGCGCTCCGTCAGCCGGGCGCCCTTGCGCAGCAGCACGTCACCCTCGGAGAAGTCGACGCCGGCCGGGCGGATGTGCCGACCGGTGACGGCTTCCTCCTTGATCGTGATGCGCTTGCCGTCGGCAACGGTGTCCTCCTGGATCACGACTGCGTCCGCGCCGTCGGGAACGACACCGCCGGTGAAGATCCGGACGGCTTGCCCGGCACCGACAGTTCCTGCAAACGGCCGGCCGGCAGCGACCTCGCCGATGACATTGAGCTGCGCATCGACCCTGGCTGCATCGGCCGCGCGGACGGCATAGCCATCCATCGCCGACATCGCCTGCGGTGGCTGCGTGCGCCGCGCCGCGACGTCGCGCGCGAGGACGCGATGGAAGGCCGCATCAAGCGCGACAGATTCCTCGGGCAGCGGCTCCGCACCGGCGAGCACCGCGGCAAGCGCATCGGAAACCGGCATGAGGGCCACGGCTGAAAGCTCCTGCTTGGGCAACGCGACAATCAGGTCGCGGCCAGCGTTCTAGCCGACTGTGGCCGTTGAGGCAAAACGGATGCGCATACGCGCGGACGCAGCTATTTCTGGAGCAACAGCCGCACCAGCTCGGCCTGTCGCCCCACGCCGGTCTTGTCGAAGATCTTCGACAGATGGCTGCGCGCGGTTCCGTCCGCGATGCCGAGCCGTTCGGCCGTGGCTTTGCGGCCGCCGCCCTTGACGATCTCGAGCGCGAAGGCCGCTTCGGCACGGGTCAGGCCGTAACGCGCGCGTAGGGCGTCGAGTCTTGATCTCGCGTCCGGCTCGGGGTCGGTGATCAGCACCATCGCACTCGATCGCCAGCCGGAGGCGAGCGACACCGAGCTCTCCGCCCAATCGCTGCCGACCGGCGTTACCTGCACGTGCAGCGGCATGCGGCCGGGAAGCCGCCGCAGGCTCATCTCGCCTCCGATGCGATCGGGATTATCGATGCTGCACGAACCGACCAGCGTTTGCAGACAACGGCCATCGTCGCTGGTGATGGCGCTCAGCGCGCCCGCGTCGATCACGATGCCGTCGGCGGCGTCGAGCCATTCGCGCGCGCGACGATTGACGAAGATCGGGCGGGCCTGGGCGTCCGCGAGAATGAAACCCTGATCGAGGCCGTCGAGGCCCGCCAGCGCCGCGCGGCCGGCGATGTCGAGCTGGTGGGTACGCCGCTGGATCGCAACGGCGCGTACGAGATGCTGCGCCAACGTTGCAAACAGCCGCCGCGCCTTGTCGTCATACGGAGACAAATTGGACGGCCGATGGCTGGTCAGGATGCCCGTGGCGTTGTGATCGACCAGCAGATTCGTCGTCAACGGTTCGGTGTCGAAACCGCCCGGCTGCCACCATTCGTTGTAGAAATCGCTGCGGGTGAACTCATCGCGTGTGATGAAGTCGCCGATGGTGAAGACCTCGCCGGGCGTCCGGCCGATGCCAAGCGGCAACAGGGGATTGCGCGGGGCCCAGCCGAGTAGCTCTTGCACGCGGTCGGGGTCGATGCGTGGCGACAGCAGGCTGGAGAGGCCGCTTGCGGGATCAAAGACGCCGAACAGGGTACGGCCGCCGATGGCGTCGTCGATGCGCGTCAGCACATTTTCCCAGCGGCTTCCGTCGAGCGCAACCTCGTAGATGGCGCCGATGAGGTCCAATACGGATTCGTTGGAAATATCGTCCGTACCCAAGACAAATGCCTCAAAATGCAATGAGGCATCTCAGCGCAGCGTCACGGAACGAGCAAGAGCAGAAAAGCGGCAGTCGTGCCGATGTTGCCGCAAAGCCGCACCCCATTGGCATTCCCGACGCAATCATCGACGCATCCGACAAACGTCAGATGCCTCCATGTCCGGGCTTTGCAACATTTCCGAAAGGACATCATTCCTGCGATTCAGGGGACGGGGGCGAAAGTGTCGATTTCGGCAATCCATCGAGGTCGCAAGACCATCATTCCGGTCATCCAGAGCCTGTCTCGCAAGGCCGGCTTGCTCGCAAGCAGCATGCTCACCAGCGTGGGCGTGCTTGGCGCCGGAGTGGCGCTTTATCCCTCGGCAGCTCTTTCTGCCGACTACGCCGCCGGCGGCGGCGTGATCAACGCGCCCAGCGGCAACGCGACAGCGGTTGGCAGCGGCGCGACCACGACCGGCAACTTTGCGACAGCCTATGGTGCGGGCAGCATCGCGAACGGCACGTTCGCGACCGCGACTGGACCGGGCAGCACCGCAAACGGAACCAACGCGACCGCGACTGGAGCGTCCAGCCTCGCGGACGGCACCTATGCGACGGCGACGGGACAAAACAGCGTCGCGAACGGGACCTCGGCGACGGCGACGGGTACCTTCAGCGCCGCCGTTGGAACCCTCGCGACCGCGACCGGAGAGCAAAGCCGCGCAGACGGAACCAACGCGACCGCGACTGGACAGTTCAGCCTCGCCAACGGCACCTATGCAACGGCGACGGGACAAGCCAGCAACGCAAACGGGACCAACGCGACGGCGACGGGACAAGGCAGCGTCGCGAACGGCGTGGACGCGACCGCGACCGGTAGTCTAAGCAAGGCGAATGGCTTTGACGCAACGGCAACAGGGATTCAAAGTGCTGCGAATGGCACCTTCGCGACCGCGACGGGCGCCCAGAGCGTCGCCCACGGCGACAGCGCGACCGCGACCGGCCAAGGCAGTTTCGCAAATGGCGATTTCGCAACCGCGACTGGTCAAGGCAGCATCGCCAATGGCTTGACAGCCAGTGCGTTCGGCCAGGGTAGCAACGCGACCGGCGACGCCACCACCGCGATTGGCCAAGCCAGCACCGCCAGCGCCACCGGCGCGACTGCGATCGGTGCGGGCGCCACGGCTACCTTCGCCAATTCGACTGCGATCGGCGCGGGCGCGACGACATCAGCGCCCAATCAGGTCTCGATCGGCACCAGCACGAACACCTATCGCATGTCCGGCCTCACCTCGGCCGCGAGCCTTGCCGCACAATCCGGCCCGACGCAGGTGGTTACAACGGATGCCGCCGGGCATCTGGCCGCCGCAAGCTTCAGCGGAGCCGATATTTCCACGCTGCAGTCCAACGTCTCCACGTTGCAGACGCAAATGCGGCAGGCGTTCGAGGGCACCGCGATCGCCATTGCCATGGGCGGCTCGGCACTGCCATCGGACAAGCGGTTTGCGGTCTCCACCAATTGGGGCACGTTCCGCGGGCAGAACGCCATGAGCCTGGGCGCCCAGATGCGCCTCAACCAGTATGTCGTACTCAACGGCGGCGTCGCGGCCGGGTTCGCGCAAGGCGGCGTCGGTGGACGCGCCGGAGTGACGGTTGCGTGGTGACGGCGGCGTGCTGAGCGGAAAGCAACAGGGGTGGCGGGGTTTGATGCTTGCGGCTGCGCTGATGGTGGCGGCTGCCGCCGGTCATGCGGAAACGCCTCCGCCGGCGCCAAAGCCCGCGCAGATCGACCGCAACGGCGTGCTGATGCTGGTCCGCTCCTCGCTGCTTGCGCTCGACCACGCCAACAAGACCGGCAACTACACCGTGCTGCGCGATATCGGCGCGCCCGGTTTCCAAGTCAACTCGGCGGCGCGGTTGGGGGAGATTTTCGCCAAACTGCGCAACGACAATCTCGATCTCTCGGGTGTCGCCGTTATCGATCCGCAGCTCAACCTGCTGCCGCAGATCGAGGCCAACGGATTGATGCATTTGGCCGGCTTCTTTCCGTCGGTCCCGAACCAGGTCAATTTCGACCTGGCCTTCGCGCCGGTGAACGGACAGTGGCGGTTGTTCGGGATCTCGGTCTCGATTGGACAGAGCGGGCCGGCAGCGCCGACCCCGCCCGAGCCGCGTGTTGAGCAAAAGCAGACCCCGACAAATGCCAGCAAGCAGCCTGCGGCGGTCGCAAAGTCCGCACCGGCGACCAAGCCGCCGGAGAACGCCTCGAAATAGACGCAGCAACTCGGCCAGACGAGCGAGAAATGTTACCCGACGAAGCGCTGAAATCGATGAAAGTGATGTTTGCGACGCCTTGCTACATCTCGGCTGTCAGCATGCACTACGTCACCAGCATTTTCGAGCTGACCCATCACTGCAACCGGTTCGGGCTGCAATGCATCCTGCACATGCATTCGGAAAGCCTGATCACCCGCTCTCGCAACAAGATGGTGATCAAGTTCCTCTCCGACGAGACGCTCACCCATCTGTTCTGGATCGATTCTGATCTCGCCTTCACGCCGCAATCGGTCTGCCGTCTGCTCCTGATCGATCGCGACGTGACCGCCGGCATCTATCCGATGAAGAACTTCAACTGGCCGGAGGGAGGACTGCCGGCGGGAACGACCCGGCAGCAATTCGAGGATCGCTATACCGAATACCCCTTCAACCCAATCGGCCATGGCGTCGAGCGCATCAGCACCTATGCAGATGCCGATGGTTTTGCTGAGGTGGCGGAGGCGCCGACCGGTTTCATGTGCGTCAAGCGTGACGTGTTCAAGCAGATGATGGAGAAATATCCGGAGCTGAACTACGTCCCGGACGGCCCGCCGAATAATCCGCTGGCGCATCTGCATTGGCTGTTCTTCGACTGCATGGTCGATCCGGATTCCGGCCGCTATCTCTCAGAGGACTATGCGTTCTGCCGCCGCTGGCGCGACATCGGCGGCAAGATATGGGTCGACCTGCAGTGCAAGTTGCTCCATCTCGGTCAGCACAATTTTCGCGGCGACCTCGAGGCGAGCCTGAGGCTTCAGGACCGCTGGTGAGCTGGGGTACGCCCGAAGGGGCCGACGCGGCTCACCAGACGCAGGGACTGCTGAATTCGGGACGAGAAAAACGAATTGAAAGCAGCATGGCCAGGAGACGGCGGTCAGGCTGTCCCCGTTCCATGATCAGGATCGACATCCGGTGCCCTCAGGCTGTGATCCCCGCCGGGCATGGGATCGGCCTGAGATTTCAGATCCGCTGCTTTGCTCATCAGCTTGGCGGAAAGCTCGGAATCCGAGGTGGTCTTGGCGAACTTGACCAGCAGAGAGGCCTGCTTGGTGAGGTAGGTTTTGCCCAACACGATGATACGTCCGATGTAGAGGTTCCCAACGGACTCATTGAGTCCTGAACCGGGCATTCGTTCCGGGAACTCGGTATAAAAATGCACAAAGTGAGCTGGTTCCATATTTTCAGGCGAAATAGTTCCTGAAACATCCAACGTGGACGGTCCGCGACTTTGCCGTCAGATACCCAGCGCTCTCAGCGCGTTCCCGACATCTCCGGGAGAGGTGACATGCACCGCCGTCAGCCCGCGGGCGCGGGCGCCTTCGACGTTTTCGGCGAGGTCATCGAAGAACACGATTCGCTCCGCCGGCACGCCGATCGCAGCCACCACGTGGTCAAACGCCTCCGCGTCCGGTTTGCGCAGGCCGATGCTGGAGGACAGATACAACTCGCGGAAATGGCCGAGCAGATCGGCATACTCTTTCGAAAAATGGTCTACATGCGGGCGGTTGGTGTTGGAGAAGGCATAGAGCGGCATCTGCTTCGCCGCGCGCGGCAGCAATTCGGCAACGTCGGGCATTTCGCCGGCGAAGATCGCGTTCCAGCCCTCCAGGAACTGCGCATCCGAAATGTCGATGCCGAGCGATGAGCGCAGCGACTGGAAATAGTCCTCGTCGCTGATCTTACCGAGCTCGTGCAGCCGGTAGGCCTCGCTGTCGCGCACATAACGCGCGAGGACGGCCTCAGGCTTGCACCCGGCATGTCCTGCCCAGCAGGCGATCGCCTTGGAGAAATCGATGTCGAGCACGACGCGCCCGAGATCGAACAGAAGCGCATCCGCGCTGCCGGGAGAGAGCGATGTCATTCTATCCTTCAGTATCGGTAGGGTTCATGGTCGAACAGCGGGAACGCGCTGAACACGCTCGGCGCATTGGTTGCGGCGGCCTGGTGCAGGCAGGATTTGTCGACCTCGGCGAACGAGGTGGCACCGAGGAGGCCGAGGCAGCGCAGCACCTCGTCCTCGAGCAGCTCGAGCATTCGCGTCACGCCGTTCTCGCCGGCCGCTGCCAGGGCCCAGCACTGCAGCCGGCCGATGCCGACGAGGTCGGCGCCCGCTGCGATCGCCTTGACGATGTCGGTGCCGCGGCAGATGCCGCCATCCACCATGATCTTGGCGCGACCCTTCACCGCCTCGACGATCTCGGGCAACACATGCATGGCACCGCGGCCGTGATCGAGCTGGCGGCCGCCGTGGTTGGAGACATAGATCCACTCGACGCCGTGATCGACCGCGATCTGCGCGTCCTCGGCGGTGGCGATGCCCTTGAGGATAAGCGGTATCCGGAACTTGTCCTTGACCATCTTCACGGTCCGCCACTCCAGCCCCTTCTGGAAATCGCCGCCAGTGGCGCGCAGGCGGCTTTCGCGAACGTAGCGCTTGGCGATGTCACGCTCACGACGGCTGTAATGGGCGGTGTCGACGGTCAGGCAGAAGGCGGCATATTTGGCCTTCTCGGCGCGGCTGACGACGTCGGCGACGAAGGCATCATCGCCGCGGACATAGAGCTGGTACATGCGCAGCGCATCGGGGGCGGCTTCGGCGGTCTTCTCCAGACCGGGCTCGGAGACCGAGCTCAACATGTGCGACGCCCCGAAGGTGCCGGCCGCGCGCGCGACGCTGGCGGCTCCATGCGGGTCGAAGATTTCCAGCGCGCCGACAGGGGCGAGCACCACGGGCAAGCGCATCTTGCGGCCGAACTGCTCGACCGAGCCGGAGACCTTGCGCACGTCACGCAGCACGCGCGGGCGAAAGGCGATCTCGTCCAGGGCCATGCGATTGCGGCGCATCGTGGTCTCGGTCTCCGCGGCGCCGACGATGTAGTCCCAGGCGTTCTGGTTGAGGTTGGAACGCGCCTTCCGGATGAATTCGTGCAGGTTCTGGAACGGCTCGTTGCTGGCGCCGAGTTCGACGTTCCGTTCCGGCCGGAGCGCTTCGTTCATTGTTATCCTCCCGAGAATTTGAAGCCTTATGCCATCGGGTATCCCGTTCAGGGCTGCAAAACCATCCTAAAATCGCATAGCAGCGAGGCGTGGGCCGGCCGACCGATTCCTGCTTTGCGCGAGGTGGTTTCCGAACGTTGCCAAAAGTTTAGGTCCAGACGAAGGGATTTCTACAAGCTGCCCGCCGGCGTGGCACCGCCGGCCTTGAAGAAACCGGAATGATATTGTGAGAACCGGTCTGGATCGCCATTTGCATGGCGGCTCCCAAGCCCGAACGAACTGCCCCAAGAGAACCGCGAAGCAAAAAGGCCAACCATTCCATGCGGAAAACCCTGCTGTTCCCCCTGGGCGCGCTCACCGGAGCATGCTTGACCCTCCTCGCATCCGGTCCGCATGGCGGACTATGGGCGGCGCGGGCGGCAGCGAATGCGGATGACGCCTATTCGCAGCTCAACCTGTTCGGAGAGGTGTTCGAGCGGGTGAAGGCGAGCTATGTCGAGAAACCCGACAATTCCAAGCTGATCGAAGGCGCGATCACGGGCATGGTGACCGCGCTCGATCCGCATTCCCGCTACATGAACGACAAGGCCTGGACCGAGATGCAGGAGACCACCTCCGGCGAGTTCGGCGGGCTCGGCATCGAGGTCACGATGGAGGAGGGCCTGGTCAAGGTCGTCTCGCCGATCGACGATACGCCGGCGTCCAAGGCCGGGCTCATGTCCGGCGACCTCATCAGCAAGATCGATGGCGAGGCCGTGCAGGGCATGACACTCGAGCAGGCGGTCAACAAGATGAAGGGGCCGGTCGACACCAAGACGAAGCTCACCATCATGCGCAAGGGCGCCGATGCGCCGCTCGATGTCGCGATCACGCGCGAGATCATCCATGTCCGCCCCGTCCGCTTCCACGTCGAGAACGGCGACATCGGCTACATCCGCGTCACCTCCTTCAACGAGCAGACCACCGACGGCCTGAAGAAGGCGATCGCCTCGATCTCCAAGGACGTCCCGCAGGAGAAGCTTGTCGGCTACGTGATGGACCTGCGCAACAATCCGGGCGGCCTGCTCGACCAGGCCGTGTCGGTGTCCAGCGCGTTCCTCCAGCGCGGCGAGGTCGTCTCGACCCGCGGCCGCAATCCGGAAGAGACCCAGCGCTTCACCGCGCATGGCGGCGACCTCACCAAGGGCAAGCCGCTTGTGGTGCTGGTCAACGGCGGCTCGGCCTCTGCGTCCGAAATCGTGGGCGGTGCGCTGCACGATCACAAGCGTGCCACGATCATTGGCACCCGCTCGTTCGGCAAGGGCTCGGTGCAGACCATCATTCCGCTTGGCGCTGGCAACGGCGCGCTGGCGCTGACCACAGCGCGCTACTACACGCCATCGGGCCGCTCGATCCAGGCCCAGGGCATCGCGCCTGACATCGAGATCCTCCAGGACGTGCCGGCCGAGCTGAAAGGCCGCGTCGACACCATGGCGGAGTCGCAGATGCGCGGCCATCTGCAGGCCGCTGACGGCAGCGAGCAGACCGGATCGCAATCCTATGTCCCGCCGGAAGAGAAGGACGACAAGGCGCTGCACGCGGCCTACGACTTCCTGCACGGCGTCACCGTGAACGCGGCCGCCGCGAAGCCGGCGCCGAAGACCACCGTGCCGAACTAGCTGATCGAGATGCCGTAGGTGGGCAAAGGAGCGTAAGCGACGTGCCCACCGCTTCTGCGTGTGCGGGAAGACAAGAGGTGGGCACGCTCGCTTTGTCCACCCTACGAAGTATTCCATCTACGAACTAGCGGTCCTTGCTAGCCTGCCTCGCGGCGGCGAGCTTCGTTGCCGTCGCGCTGGGCGAGGCGACTGCGATGGAGCGCGAACAGCTCCACGACCTTGTCGGCCGGCTTTGCGGCGCTGAACAAATAGCCCTGCATCTCGGTGCAGCCGAGCGTGCGCAGCAGCCGCTGCTGTTCCTCGGTCTCGACGCCTTCGGCCGTGGTCGCCATGCGGCGGGCGCTGGCGAGGTTGACCACGGCCTGCACGATGCTGGCAGAGCCGTCGGGGCCTGCGATGTCGTTGACGAAGCAGCGGTCGATCTTGATCTTGTCGAACGGGAAGCGGTGCAAATAGCTCAGCGAGGAGTAGCCGGTGCCGAAATCGTCGAGCGCGATGCGGACGCCGATGGCGCGGAGCTGGTGCAGGATCGCAAGCGCGGTCTCGTCGTCGCGGATCAGCACGGCCTCGGTGATCTCGAGCTCGAGCCGGCTCGCCGGCAGATTGGAGGCGGCCAGCGCCGCCATGATCTTCAGCGCCAGCGTGCCGCTCTTGAACTGCACCGGCGAGACGTTGACGGCGAGGCGGATGTCGTCGGGCCAGCCGGCGGCGTCGCGGCAGGCAGTCGCCAGCACCCATTCGCCGATCTCGTTGATCAGCCCGGTATCCTCGGCAATCGGGATGAACTCGGCCGGCGAAACCATGCCGCGCTCGGGGTGGCGCCAGCGCACCAGCGCCTCGCAGCCGGTGATGCGGTCGTCCTTGAGGCTGAGGCAGGGCTGGTAATAGACCTCGAGGCCGCCATGAGCGATGGCGTGGCGGAGATCGATCTCCAGCTGTCGCCGCTCGCGCACCTTGGCGTCCATTTCCGGCTCGAAGAATCGGCAGGTGCGGCGCCCGGCGGCTTTGGCGGCGTACATCGCCATGTCCGCGTTCTTCAGGATCTGGTCCAGCGCGGTGCCGTGTCCCGGCGCCAGCGCAATGCCGATGCTGGCGTCGGTGGTGAGATGATGCCCCATGCAGTCGAATGGTGTGCGGATCGCCGCGAAGACCCGCGCGACGAGCTCGTTGACCTGGTCCTGGGAGGTCACCGCGCTCTGGACGATCGCGAACTCGTCGCCGCCGAGCCGCGCCACGAAGTCGGTGGGGCCGGCGCAGCCGCGGAGGCTCTCCGCCACCGATTTCAACAGCTCGTCGCCGACGAGATGGCCGAGCGCGTCGTTGACGCCCTTGAATTCGTCGATGTCGATGTAGTGCACGGCGAGCTCGTCGCCGTCGACGATGGCGAGCAGCTCTCCGCGCAGATGTTCGTGGAACATGGCGCGGTTCGGCAGGTCGGTCAGCGCGTCGTAATGCGCGAGATGGGTGATGCGCTCCTCGATGCGGCGACGTTCGGTGATGTCCTCATGGGTCGCGACCCAGCCGCCGTCGCCGAGCGGCTCGTTGACGATCTGGATCGAGCGGCCGTCGCCGGTATCAACGACCATGGAGTTGCGCACATGGACATCGCGCAGCACGCGTGCGACATACTGGTCCACGTCGCCCGGGAACGAACCCGTGGCCTTGCGGTGCGCGATGATGTCGAGAAAGCTGTAGCCTGGCTTCACGATCTCGGCCGACAAGCCGTACATCTCGATGTAGCGCTGGTTGCAAACCACGAGCTTTTGCGAGGCGTCGAACAGCAGCAGGCCCTGGGTCATGTTGTTGACGGCGCGGTCGAGGCGCTGCTTCTCCAGCGTCAGCCGCTCCCGGGACATGCGATGCTGCTCCACGAGCTTGCGCACGATCGCGATCAGCACGCCGGCGATCGCGAGCGCGGAGGCGCAGGCGACCGAAATCAGTATGCCGATCTGCTCGCGCCAGTCGGCAAGCGCCGCCGCGCGCGTGGTCGTCGCCATCATCAGGATCGGGAAGTGGGGCAGGGCACGCGCCGAGACCAGCCGGTCCTCGCCGTCGACCGGGCTCACGAAACGTCCGGCGAAGTGATCGAGCGTGAAGATCTTTTGCTGCTCGAACGAGCCGTTCCTGAAATTGTGTCCCATTATCTCGCTGGAATGCGGGAAGCGGGCAAGCAAAGTGCCGTCGCGATGCAGCATCGAGATCGTCGCGCCTTCGCCGAGCATGACGGTCTCGAAGAATTTCTCGAAATTGGCCGGCTCGATGCCCCGTCCGACGATGCCCATGAACTCGCCGTGCGGACCCATGATCTTGCGCACGATCAGGATGGTCCAGGCGCCGGAGATGCGGCTGTGCACCGGTTCGATCAGCACGTCGGGCGCCTGCGGATCGTATCGGAAGGTGCGATAATAAGAGCGGTCGGAAACGTTGACCTTCGGGGCCGGCCATGCCGTCGAGGAATTAATGATATTGCCGTCGGCGTCGATGATGTTGACGCCGCCCATGTAAGGCAGCGCCTCGATCTTCGAACGCAGCATTTGGTGCACGTCCTGGCCGGCGAGGCGCCTGCGATAGTCCTCCGCGGTCGTGATTCCGCTCGCGCGCACATGGCCGACGAAATCCTTCTGGATGACCGCGAAATCCTGCAATTGCTGATCGAAATGATGGGCGAGCAGCAGCACGGTGTTTTCCAGCTCACGGCCGGAGTTGCGTAGCGCGCGCTCGCGGAAGTTCTGCGCCATCAGCACCGCGCCGACGGCGATCGCAGCGATCAGGAGTGTGCCGCCCACCACCAGCCAGCGGATCGGTCCGCTGCGGACGAAGGCCTGGTCAAGGAGGCGACTGCCGTATCCCGTCATCATGTCGTCGCTGCCGTACACACGTCAGGGTCAATTCATGATCCCCGTAACATCCGTCGGTTTACAGGATCGATGTGGAGGCGACGTTAGGAAGCGGGGTTAACGCGGCATAAACCGCAACACACAAATGCAATCGATGCGCACGGCGTGATCAGGCCCGGTAGTGGCCGGACTTGCCGCCGAGCTTCTCGACGAGCCGGATGCCCTCGATGCGTACGCCGCGCTCCACCGCCTTGATCATGTCGTAGATGGTGAGACAGGCGACAGAGACCGCCGTCAGCGCTTCCATCTCGACGCCGGTGGGGCCGGTCACCTTGACGCTGGCACGCACCACACAGCCCGGCAGCTTCGCGTCGGGCTCGATGTCCACGGTGACCTTCGACAGCGCGAGCGGATGACAGAGCGGGATCAGCTCGGAGGTGCGTTTCGCCGCCATGATTCCGGCGATGCGCGCGGTGCCGAGCACGTCGCCCTTCCTGGCATTGCCGGAGACGATCAGGTCGAGCGTCGCCCTTTCCATGACGACGCGCCCTTCGGCGACGGCGAGCCGCTCGGTTGCGGTCTTGTCCGAAACGTCGACCATCCGCGCCTCGCCGGAGGCGCTGATATGGGTGAGGGCAGGGCTCGCCTTGTTCGACGGCTTGGTCTTCTGCTTGGTCTTGGACGGCTTGCGCGCCATCAGCGCATGCCGGTGGCGCGAGCCTTGGACTCGCGCGCGAGCAGCGTGCGCGTCGCCGCGGTGACGTCGGCCTGCCGCATCAGGCTCTCGCCGACCAGGAAAGTCGACATGCCGACGCGCTCGAGCCGGGCGAGGTCGGCAGGCGTGAAGATGCCGCTCTCGCCGACCATCAGCCGCTCGTCGGGGATCAGCGGCGCCAGCGTCTCGCTGGTCGCAAGCGTGGTCTCGAAGGTGCGCAGATTGCGGTTGTTGACCCCGATCATCGGCGAACGCAGCTTCAGCGCGCGATCAAGCTCGGCGCCGTCATGGATCTCGATCAGCACATCCATGCCATAGGCGATGGCAGCGTCTTCGAGGTCCCTGGCGGTGGCGTCGTCGAGCGCGGCCATGATGATGAGAATGCAATCGGCGCCATGCGCGCGGGCCTCGACCACCTGATAGGTGTCGAACAGGAAATCCTTGCGCAGCACCGGCAGTGACGTGGCTGCGCGCGCGGCCACCATGAAGTCGAGATGGCCCTGGAACGAGGGCGTGTCGGTCAGCACCGACAGGCAAGCCGCGCCGCCCGCCTCATAGGCCTGGGCGAGCACGGGCGGATCGAAATCTTCGCGGATCAGCCCCTTGGACGGCGAGGCCTTCTTCACCTCGGCGATCAGCGCATAGTCGCCATTGGCGTGCTTGGCCCTGATCGCGCGCACGAAACCGCGCGGCGCGCCTTGCGCATCGGCCTTTGCCTCCACCGCCGCGAGCGGCTGCGCGCGCTTGGCTGCGGCAATCTCCTCGCGCTTGTAGGCTTCGATCTTGGTCAGGATATCAGACATGACAGGCTCAGCTGTTCGAGACCGCGATCAGATGCTTCAGCCGCGCGCTCGCCGCGCCGCTGTCGAGCGATTTTGCTCCGATCGCGACGCCCTCCTTAAGGTCCTTGGCGCGTCCGGCGACGATGAGCGCGGCCGCGGCGTTGAGGAGTGCGACGTCGCGATAGGGGCTCGGCATGCCGTCGAGCACGCTTTGCAGCGCGATCGCATTGGCGTCGGCATCGCCCCCCTTGAGTGCACCGGGCTCGCAGCGCGGCAGGCCGGCGTCCTCGGGCGTCACCTCGAAATTCCTGATCTCGCCATGGTGGAGCGCGGAGACGAAGCTCGGGCCGGTGAGGGTGATCTCGTCCAGCCCGTCGGAGCCGTGCACTACCCAGGCGGATTCGGAGCCGAGGTTCTTCAGCACCTGCGCCAGCGGCTGCACCCATTGCCGCGAGAACACCCCGACCATCTGCCGCTTCACGCCGGCGGGGTTGGACAGCGGGCCGAGCAGATTGAAGATCGTGCGCGTCGCGAGCTCGACCCGGGTCGGGCCGACGTTCTTCATGGCGGGATGATGAGCCGGCGCGAACATGAAGCCGATGCCGCATTCGCGCACGCAGCGCCCGACCTGCTCGGGCTTGAGGTCGATCTTCACGCCGAGCGAGGCCAGCACGTCGGCGGCGCCCGAGCGCGACGACAGCGCGCGGTTGCCATGCTTGGCCACGGGGAGGCCCGTGCCCGCGACGATGAACGACGCGCAGGTCGAGACGTTGACCGAGCCGGAGCCGTCGCCGCCGGTGCCGACGATGTCGACGGCATCCGCAGGAGCGTCGACCGTGAGCATCTTCGAGCGCATCGCCGTGACCGCGCCGGTGATCTCGTCCACGGTCTCGCCGCGCACCCGCAGCGCCATCAGCAGGCCGCCCATCTGCGAGGGCGTGGCCTCGCCGGACATCACGGCGTCGAAGGCGGAAGCGGCCTCGTCACGCGACAGGCTGGCGCCGGTCGCCACTTTTCCAATGATCGATTTCAGGTCGTCCATCGCGTGCTTTCAACTCACTGGTTCGCGCCGGTCACCTGCGCGAAGGCGGCCTGATTGATGGTGGTCCCGATGTCGGCTTCAAGCTTGTTGACGTAGGAAGCAACCTGCTCGTCGGTCAGCGACCGGTCGATGCTGTCCTTCAGCTTCTTGACGGCGTCGGAGGTGGTGTCGGCCGCGGGATCGACGATGTCGGTGACGCGGTAGACGATGACTTCGCCGCCGCCTGTCACGGGCGCCTGTCCGACGCCGTCCTTGGCGGTGCGGAAAGCGGCCGCAACGATGTTCGCGGGCACGCTGGCGGGCGTGTCGTCGCGCTTGAAGCCGCTGGCGGTCTCGACCTTGGCGTTGATCGCGGCCGCCTCGTCAGCGAGCCTGCCGCCCTGTTCGAGCTTCTGCACCATCTCGGTCGCCTTCGCCTTCAGCTTGGTGGCGATCTGGTCCTGGCGCCAGCGGGCCTCGACCTGGTCTCGAACCTCGTCGAGGTTGCGGTCGCGCGACGGCGTGATGGCGACCACGTCGTACCAGACATAGCCGCCCTTGAACGAGATCGGGTCGTTGTCGACGCCGACGTCGCTGTTGAAGGCCTGCGACACCACATCGAGGCCCTGCGGAATGTTGGCGACGGTCTGCCCGTTCGGCGCGCGGCCCGAGCGGTCGACGGCATCGATGGTCACGGCGGTGAGCCCGAGCTTCTGGGCGGCATCGGCGACGCTGGTGCCTGCGCCGCGCTCGTCTTCCATCTTGTCGCGGAGCTCGCCGACCTTGACGCGCGCACGCTCGGTCGCGATCTGGCGCTTCAGGTCGCCGGCAAATTTGGCGTAGTCGGCCTCGACGCCCGGCTCAATCTTGTCGACCTTGACGATCGAGACGCCGAGACGGCCCTGAATCGGCTGGCTGATCTCGCCTGCGGCAAGCGCGAAGGCGGCATCGCCGACAGCGGATTCGAGTGCGGATTTGGCCACGAGCCCGAGATCGACGTCGGTGGCGCTCAGTCCGCGCTCCTTGCCGAGGTCCTCGAAGGAGAGGCCGCCGGCGAGGCGCTCGCGCGCGGCCTGCGCGTCGGCAGCGTTCGGGAACACGATCTGGTGGATCTGGCGCTTCTCCGGCGTGGAGAGCTGGTCCTTGCGCTGCTCGAACAGTTTCTTCGCGTCGTCATCTGAAACGTCGCTCCACTTGGCGATTTCCTCAGGCGAGATCACAGCGAAGACGATCTTGCGGTATTCGGGCGCGCGGAACTGGACCTTGTGATCCTCGAAATAGGCGGCGAGCGCCTCGGGCGAGGGCGCCTCGATGGTGCCTGCCTGGGCCGTGTCGAGCCTGACGAACTCGATCGCGCGCTGCTCGTTCTGGAAGCGGGTCGCGACGTCGAGCATGGCTTTCGGCGGCTCGAGGCCGGCGCCGATCGTGCCGGTGATCTGCCGGCGCAGCGCCACCTTGCGCTGTTCGGCCACGTAGCGCTGCTCGGTGTAGCCGAAATTGCGGATCAGGCTCTGGAAGCGGTTCGCGTCGAATTTGCCATCGACGCCATTGAAGTTCGGATCGTTCATGATGAGCTGTCGGATCTGCTCATCGGATTGGCCGAGCCCGAGCCGGCGTGCGTTCTCGTCGAGGGCGGCTTCCGCAATCGTCTGCTGGAGCACCTGGCGATCAAGGCCGAACGCGCGCGCCTGTTCCGGTGTCAGCGGGCGGCCGAACTGGCGGCCGATCTGCTGGAGGCGGTCGGTGTAGATCTGGCGGAACTCGTTCAGCGAAATCTCGGTGTGGCCGACCTTGGCCACCGTGGACTGTCCGAAGCCCCGGAAGATGTCGGCGATGCCCCAAATGCCGAAGCTGATGATCAACACGCCCATCACGACGGCCATGATGGTCTTGCCGACCCAGTTTGATGAGGCCTTGCGCATTCCTCGAAGCATTTGGTCCAACTTGTCTGAAATGAGGGGAACGGGAGCGCGTCTTAATGCAGATTCCGCAGAAGCGCGTCACCAAATTGATATGCCATCATAAAGTGGCGGCTTTCCCCCCGCAACCTCAGCTCAGGCCGCCCTTCGAAGCTGCGGTTAAAAGCCCCTGGTCTCTGGAACTGCCGCGGCACCTCTGCTAGCGCATGCACAAACCTCATTTTGCTGGGAATTGACATGACCGATGCCATCCGACCGCTGATTGCCGGCAACTGGAAAATGAACGGCCTGAAGGCCGCGGCCGCCGAATTCGACGCCATGCTCAATGGCGCGGCAGCGGTGGCCGGCAAGGCCGATCTGCTGGTCTGCCCGCCGGCAACCCTGATTGCAGCCTTTGCCGACAAGGCGCACGGCAAGAAGGTCGCCGTAGGGGCCCAGGATTGCCATCCCAAGGCCTCCGGCGCCCATACCGGCGACATCGCGGCCGAGATGCTGGCGGACGCGGGTGCGACCGCCATCATTGTCGGCCATTCCGAGCGCCGCGCCGACCATGGCGAGGGCGATGTGCTGATCCGGCAGAAGGCGGAAGCCGTCTGGCGGGCAGGAGCGGTCGCGATCGTCTGCATCGGCGAGACGCAGGCCCAGCGCGATGCCGGGCAGACCCTGGACATCGTCCGCGGCCAGCTCAACGGCTCGCTCCCGGACGGCTCCACCGCAGCCAATCTGGTCGTGGCCTATGAGCCGGTGTGGGCGATCGGCACGGGCCTGACTCCCACGTCCCAGGATGTCGAGCAAGTTCATGGCTTTATCCGGGAACTCCTGACGTCCCGTTTCAAGGCGGATGGGGCGGCGATGCGGATCCTGTATGGCGGCTCGGTCAAGCCGTCGAACGCGGCCGAGCTGATGGCGGTCAAAAACGTCAACGGCGCGCTGGTCGGCGGTGCCAGCCTGAAGGCCGCCGATTTCCTTGCGATCGCCAAGGGCTGCCCCTAGCTAAGCGTAAAGCGCGGGGCCGTGGCCGATCGGGGGTGGCAATGCCGTTTCCGATCGTGTAACACCGCGCAACTTCAGGAAAACCCGCGAAGCGCGATCGGCTGCCGGTACCGGCGCTGTCGGCTTGTGACGGAAGGATACTATGCAGACCGTTGTCATCGTCATCCACCTCATGATCGTTGCCGTCATGATCGGTGCCGTGCTGCTCCAGAAGTCGGAAGGCGGCGGCCTCGGCATGGGCGGAGGCGCGGGCTTCATGTCGAGCCGCGGCACCGCGAATCTGTTGTCGCGCACCACCGCGGTCCTGGCTGCCGGGTTCTTCCTGACCAGCCTGTTCCTGTCCTGGTATGCCGGCTACAACCGTGCACCGTCCTCGATCATCGGCCAGCCGGCGTCGCAGACCCAGCCGGCCGGCGGTGGACCGATCACCCCGCCGACCTCGGGCGGCATTCTGGATACGCTGAAGAAGGCGGACGAGCAGCAGCAGGCCCCGGCAGCGCCGAGTGGCCCGCAGGTGCCTCGCTCGCAATAAAGCAGGGGCGCCATGCAGGGCGGTGGCTACCATCCTGCATCAACAGCCCCCATCAAGGCTCTGTCACCACTCTTAGTTTTGGCTCACCCACAGGCCCGCAGGATTCTTTGGGGCGGAATGCGAATCGCTTTGGCGAATCGGATTCGAGGGATTAGAGGTTAGGTCCCATGGCGCGGTACATATTCATCACCGGCGGCGTGGTTTCTTCGCTCGGCAAGGGTTTGGCTTCAGCGGCACTCGGTGCCCTGCTGCAGGCCCGGGGCTACAAGGTCCGCCTCCGCAAGCTCGACCCCTATCTCAACCTCGATCCCGGAACGATGTCGCCGTATCAGCACGGCGAAGTGTTCGTGACCGATGACGGCGCGGAGACCGATCTCGATCTCGGTCATTACGAGCGCTTCACCGGGCGGCCTGCGACCAAGCAGGACAACATCACGACGGGGCGCATCTACCAGGACATCATCTCGAAGGAACGCCGCGGCGATTATCTCGGCGCGACCATCCAGGTGGTGCCGCACGTCACCAACGCGATCAAGGAATTCGTCCTCTCCGGCAATGACGATTACGATTTCGTGCTGGTCGAGATCGGCGGCACCGTCGGCGACATCGAAGGCCTGCCGTTCTTCGAGGCGATCCGTCAGCTCAAGAACGAGCTGCCGCGCGATCATGCCATCTACATTCACCTCACGCTGCTGCCGTACATCCCGAGCGCCGGCGAGCTGAAGACGAAGCCGACGCAGCATTCGGTGAAGGAGCTGCGTTCGATCGGCATCCAGCCGGACATCCTGCTCTGCCGCACCGATCGCGAGATCCCGAAGGAAGAGCGGCGCAAGCTCGGCCTGTTCTGTAACGTGCGCGAGAGCGCCGTGATCGAGGCGCGCGACGCCGACAGCATCTATGCCGTGCCAGAAGCCTATCACGCGGCGGGCCTCGACGACGAAGTGCTCGCCGCCTTCGGCATCGAATCGCGCATCCCGCCGGTGCTCAAGAGTTGGCACCAGATCAACGAGCGCATCCGTAATCCCGAGGGCGATGTCACCATCGCCATCGTCGGCAAATACACCGGCATGAAGGATGCGTATAAGTCGCTGATCGAGGCGCTCTCGCATGGCGGCATCGCCAACAAGGTGAAGGTCAATCTCGACTGGATCGAGAGCGAGATCTTCGAGAAGGAAGATCCGGCGCCGTTCCTCGAGCACGTCAACGGCATCCTGGTGCCCGGCGGCTTCGGCCAGCGCGGCGCGGAGGGCAAGATCAAGGCGGCACAGTTCGCGCGCGAGCGCGACGTGCCGTATTTTGGCATCTGCTTCGGCATGCAGATGGCGGTGATCGAGGCCGCGCGAAACCTCGTCGGCATCGAGGAGGCCAACTCCACCGAATTCGGCCCGACCAAGGAGCCGCTGGTCGGCCTGATGACGGAGTGGCTGCGCGGCAACGAGCTCGAGAAGCGCTCGCGGGCCGGCGATCTCGGCGGCACGATGCGGCTTGGCGCTTATCCCGCCGCGCTTGATCGCGGCAGCCGCGTCTCGCAGGTCTATGGCGGCGCGACCGAGATTTCGGAGCGCCACCGCCATCGCTATGAGGTCAACACCGCCTACAAGGACCGGCTCGAGCAGCACGGCCTGAAATTCTCCGGCCTCTCGCCCGACGGCGTGCTGCCGGAGATCGTCGAGTACGAGGATCACCCCTGGTTCATCGGCGTCCAGTTCCACCCCGAGCTGAAGTCGCGCCCCTTCGAGCCGCACCCGCTGTTCGCCTCGTTCATCCAGGCGGCGATGGTGCAGAGCCGGTTGGTCTGATTCCTCAAGGCGAGGTGGTGAGGTCGTGCTCGCGATGCATTGCCTCGCGAGCGACCGGCACTGACGCATTAGCTGCAACCGATCCGGCAATGAGCGTCATCTGCGGCCGCCGGGTCAGCTTGTAGACGGCAGCCGGCGGCACGTTCAGGAAGGCGCGATCGACCAGCGTTGCGCGCAGGCCGAGACGATCGAGGACGGGCCGTGGAATCGGGCAGCTCATGCCATAGGTGAACTGGTAGAAGGCGCCGCCGGGGCGGACATAGCTGAATGCGCCGCCGAGGATCGAGACGACCTTGCGCGTCGACATGTTGAGCAGCGGCAGGCCGCTCACGACCGCGCCGACCGGCGCACCGTCATAGAGCCGCTCCGTCGCCAGCCGCGCCGCATCCATCCACAGCACGCGGGCGCCGGGGAAGCGCATCTGCAAGAGCTTCATGAAGTCCGAGCCGTATTCGATCAGCGTGAGATCCTGTGGCCTGACGCCGCGTTTCAAGAGCTTGTAGGTGAAGGCGCCGGTGCCGGGACCGAGCTCGAGGATCGGGCCGGTCTTCTCGGTGATCTCGCGCGTGATGAGATCGGCAAGTGCCGCGCCCGATGGCGCGATGGCGCCGACCCGGCGCGGCGAAGACATCCAGGAAATAAAGAAGGACAGAAAATCGTTGGGCATGCGCACTCCGGCATTTCGATTGCACCTCGGAGGATTAGAGGTGAGGCGGATGCACTGTCGCGGGAGTGGATTGCGACAGCATTGCGCTGTGAGCCATGAAAGCGGATTGAATCAATTCTGTGGGCCTGGCCGCAGCGTCATTCTGAAGCAGGTGCCGCCGTCCACCCCGTCGGTGACCGAGACCTGTCCGCCATGCAGGAGCACGATCTCGCGCACCATGTTGAGACCGAGGCCGGCGCCGCGATCGAGCGGCGTGAGCCGGTAGAACGGTTCGAAAATCTGCGCGCGTTGATCAGCGGGAATGCCGGCGCCTTCGTCGGTGACCTCGATGCAGGCGGGCTTGCTCACGCGAATGCCGATCGTGCCGCGGCGAGGGCCGTGCTGGATCGCGTTCTGCACGAGATTGGTCAGCGCGCGCTCCAGCGCGGCGGCATCACCGATCGTCTCGATCGGCGTTGAGGGTGCATCGAGCTCCAGCTCGTAGCCCGCGGCGATCGCGAGCGGTGCGAGGTCGGCGGCCGCGCTTTGCGCCATCGCGACGAGGTCGACGCGCGTGAAGGGATGACCGCAACGGTCAAGCCGCTGGATGTCGAGCAACTGCTCGGCGAGCGTCGCCAGCCGCGCGGCATCCTCCAGCAGCCGGGTCTTGTCCGGACCGGAGGGGAGCGATTCCAGCCGCGTGTTCAGGATCGCGATCGGCGTCCGCAGCTCGTGCGCGGCATCCGCAACAAAGCGCTTGTGACGGGCATAGCCCTGATCGAGTCGCGCCAGCGCCTCGTTAACTGCGGTGACCAGCGGTACGACCTCCAGCGGAACTTTCTCCACCGACAGCCGCGCGCCGCGCTGATGGATGTCGATGCGCCGCGCTTGATCCGCGGTCGCATCCAACCCCCTGAAAGCGCGCTGCACGATCATCGGCGTCGCGATGAAGGTCGCGGTGCCCATCACGAGCAGGCCGGGCAGGGCGATGCCGAGAAACGCCAGCGAGGTCATCAACAGCGCCTTGGCGCCGGTCAGCCGTCCCTGCGTCGCCGTGATGATCTGCACATTGCCGGCATCGGTGTCGACGCGCTTCAGCCGCGCCGCCGGCTTTCGCGGGTCGTCCTCGAACATCTGCCAGCCGAGCCGCGCCTGGCTGATCTGGTCGAGGCTGCCGCCGATTGCCGCGAATTCCGCCGGCGCGGCGCCTTCAGTGAGCGAATGTCCCTGCCGGTCGCGGACCAGAAACCAGAGGTCCGGTGTCTCGGCACGCAATTGTTTCAGGTCGGGCGTCTGGCGCAGGGTCAGGTCGCCTTCAGCGTTACGCGCGAGCGCGCGCTCCACGACATCGATGACGCGATCCTCGTCGCGATCCGCGAGCACGAAGCCTGAGGCGCAGAGCGCACCGACGACAACAGCAACCAGCGCCAGCAACAGTGCGGCCTGGAGCGCAAGCAGGCGCCAGCTCAATCGCGAGCGCAGGCAATAGGGATCGTCGTGCTTGCTCATGTTGGCTTCTTCAAGTCGGCAGCTTCCTCAGGAGATAGCCGACGCCGCGAATGCCGTGGATCTCCACGCCGGCGTCGGCATCAGTGAGCTTGCGGCGCAGCCGCGAGACATGGGTGTCCAGCGCATTCGACTGGATTTCGTCGTCGAAATTGTAGACAGCCTCTTCCAGCGCTGCGCGCAGTACCGTGCGGCCCATCCGGCGGATCAGGGCTTCGAGCACCAGCAGCTCGCGGCGCGGCAGCTCGAACGGCTGGTCGTCGATGCTGGCCTCGCGATGGCCGACATCGAAGGCGAGGCGGCCGGCGCGGATGACGTCCGGAGACAGCCCCGCGGGCCGCCGCAGCACGGCGCGCAGTCGCGCCAATAACTCCTCGACCGCGAACGGCTTGGCGAGATAATCGTCGGCGCCGCTGTCGAGCCCGGCGATGCGGTCGGCGAGCTCGCCGCGAGCGGTCAGGACGATGATCGGCACGCCGTCGGCGCGTGCGCGAAGCTTCGGGATCAGGGTGAGGCCGTCGCCGTCGGGAAGCTGGCGGTCGAGCAGGACGGCGGCATGGACGTCGGCGGAAATCGCTTCCTCCGCATCCGCAAGCGTGGGGGCGTGATCCACCACCATGTCGTAGCGCCTGAGCGCCGACGACAGCGCTGTGGCCATCTCCGCCTCATCCTCGACGAGCAAGATTCGCATGATCCGCCACCTCAACCCCATTGAGCCATTCTAGCGGCCAGATCATTGCGGCAGCATTGCGGGAACAGGACCAGCCATGCGCGAAACGCCGCGGGGGCCGCCGGGCAGGGCTCAAGACAGTATCAGGGCCGATCGTTATAACCTCCGCACCTGTTCAGGGAGGAATACAACAATGATCTACGAGATGCGCGTCTATCACTGCCTGCCCGGCCGCCTTCCGGCCCTGTTGAAGCGGTTCGAGACGGTGACGCTGAAGCTCTGGGAGAAGCACGGCATCCGCCAGGCCGGCTTCTTCACCACGCTGATCGGTGAATCCAACCAGGAGCTGACCTACTTCCTGGCCTGGGAATCGCTTGCCGAGCGCGAGACCAAGTGGGGCAAGTTCATGACCGACCCGGACTGGATAAAGGGGCGCGCCGAGAGCGAAGCGGACGGCCAGATCGTCGGCAACATCGTCAGCCAGCTGCTGACGCCGACCGCCTTTTCGTCGGTCAAATAGCGCTTGTCCGGCATGGGTTGCGGCGGGGACCAGCCGCGCAACCCTGATATTCTGATAGCCCGGGCCGAATGGGGTTGATCGGCCCCTCATCACCGCTATGGTCGCGGCGAAACGAGGGAATTGGCCTTGAGCTCTTCATCATCCGCGGCCCCGGTCGTCACTGTTGGCACGGCCAAGTTCGGCAATGAACTGCCGATCTCGATCATTGCCGGCCCGTGCCAGCTCGAAAGCCGCCAGCATGCGCTGGAGGTCGCCTCCGCGCTGAAGGAGATCGCTGCGCGGCTGAAGATCGGCCTCGTCTACAAGACCTCCTTCGACAAGGCCAACCGCACCAGCGCCTCGGCGGAGCGTGGCCTCGGCTTGGCGCAGTCGCTGCCGATCTTCGCCGAGATCCGGTCCTCGCTCGGTCTGCCAGTGCTCACCGACGTGCACGATGTCGCGCAATGCGCCGACGTCGCGCAGGCCGTCGACGTCCTGCAGATCCCGGCCTTCCTGTGCCGGCAGACCGATCTGCTGCTGGCCGCGGCTGCAACCGGCAAGGTCGTCAACGTCAAGAAGGGCCAGTTTCTCGCCCCCTGGGACATGACGAATGTCGTCGCCAAGATCACCGGCGCGAACAATCCCAACGTGCTCGTCACCGAGCGCGGCGCGTCCTTCGGCTACAACACGCTGGTATCGGACATGCGCGCGCTGCCGATCATGGCGCGCACCACAGGTGCGCCCGTGATTTTCGACGCGACTCATTCGGTGCAGCAGCCGGGCGGGAAGGGTGCGTCCTCCGGCGGCGAGCGCGAATTCGTGCCGGTGCTGGCGCGCGCGGCGGTCGCCGTCGGTGTCGCCGGCGTCTTCATCGAGACCCATCCCGATCCGGATCGGGCGCCGTCGGACGGGCCCAACATGGTGCCGCTGCGCGAGTTCGAAGGCTTGATCCGCACGCTGATGGCGTTCGATACGATCGCCAAGGGCCAAATGCACTGATGCACGAGCCCGTGGCCAGGCCGTCGACCGACCAGAGGTTTCCGCCTGCGATCAACATCATCGCGCTTGCGAGCTTCTCGGCTGCATTGTCGACGCGGGCGCTCGACCCGGTGCTGCCGCACATCGCGGAGGAATTTTCGATCAGCATCACGACGGCGGCGAGCATCGCGGCCGGCTATGCCCTGATCTACGCGCTGATCCAGCCGATCGTCGGCGCGGCGGCCGATCTGTTCGGCAAGGCGCGGCTGATGACGTTGTGCCTGGCGCTGCTCGGCGTCGCCTGCGTTCTCGGCGCGCTCTCGACCTCCTTCTCGGGCCTGTTCGCGAGCCGCATGCTCGCCGGCATCGCCTCGGGTGGCGTGTTCCCGGTTGCGCTCGGCCTCACCGCCGACCTGGTAGCACCAGCCAAGCGGCAGGTGGCGATCGGACGCACGCTTGCCGGTTCGATGACCGGCAATCTGCTCGGCGCGACCGCCTCGGGCATCATCGGCGATCTCGTCGGCTGGCGCGGCGTGCTCGTGATCATCGGGGCGCTCGGGCTGATCGCGGCTGTCGCGGTCGCGGCGGGCTTTCGCGGCGCCGCCCTGACGGCTCAGCCGAGGAGCGACCTGAAGACCTTGCGGCAGGGCTATCGCACCATCCTCGCCAATCCCAACGCGCGCTATTGCTATTCGGCCGTGTTCGTCGAGGGCTGCTGCGTGTTCGGGCTGTTTCCCTTCATCGCCGCCCTGCTGTTCGATCTCGGCGAGACCTCGCTGTCGATCGCGGGCATCGTGATCGCGGGTTTCGCGGTCGGTGGGCTGTTCTACACGTTCACGGTCTCGCGCTTCCTGCCGCGACTGGGCGTCAGGGGCATGATGATCGCAGGCGCGAGCCTCGTCGCGCTCCAGCTCGCGGCACTCGCTCTTGGGCCCGGCTGGAAAGTCCAATTCGCCATCATGCTGCTGATGGGCTGGGGCTTCTACATGATCCACGGCTGCCTGCAGGTGTTCGCCAGCGAGCTGTCGGTCGAGGCGCGTGCGACGGCGATGTCGCTGCACTCGTTCTTTTTCTTCATGGGCCAGACGGTCGGACCGCTGGCCTACGGGTTCGGGCTTGCGCATACCGGCAAGGCGCCGACGCTGGTCGCGAGTGCCGTGCTCATGGTGCTGCTGGGCCTTGCCTGCGCCGCGCTCCTCAAGCCGCGGGCACCGTCCGACGCGCGTGCCTGAGGCCAGTGTTTCGCGGGCCGAGATATTGAGATTGAAATAAAAGCGAATAGACCGGAGGCCGGGATCGGACCATATTCGGAGGCATCACTTGCAGGGGGCAATCAGCAAGGAGCCACCCAATGTACGCCAATATCCTCTTGAGCACCGATGGCTCGGATGTCGCAAGAAAAGGCGTTGAGCATGGAATTGCTCTGGCAAAGGCCTTGAATGCCAAAGCGACAATCGTCACCGTGACGGAACCGCTGCCGATCGACTATGGCGGCGGATTCGATTCGGGATGGGTTCCCTCGCAAGAAGAGATTGATCAGTTTGACGCAGCCTGCAAGCAGCGCGCGGGCAAGGTGCTCGATCAAGCTCGGTCCATGGCAGAGCGGAGCGGGCTGCCGGTAGAGCTCTTACACGTTCCGAACGCGCACCCAGCCACCGCGATTGTCGAAACGGCAAAGTCCAGGGGCTGCGATTTGATTGTCATGGCCTCGCATGGACGTCGCGGCCTCAGGAAGCTGTTCCTGGGAAGTCAGACATCCGAAGTTCTCGTCAACGGAAGCGTGCCGGTATTGGTCGTGCCGTAGTCGCGTGCACGCCCGTTGGCCGCCAATCCGTCGAGCCAGTCGAGCTCGCTCACGGCTGAAGGCGACAGCTTCATTGTTGGCGCGGCGGCTGATGCGCGCAAACGCGAAGGCTTGTTTTCCCAGCGCGTACGAGACGGGCCGACGCGCATCTTGAAGGTGTGGCACGAGCTTTGTGCTTGCCAAGTTCCGGCATTGTGAAAGAATGAATTTGGAGCGGCCGGCTCCCAATGCAATTTCGGGGAGAGACGCGTGAGTGAATCGCTTCATCCCGCCGCCCCGCATCACCTGCCTTCCTTCATCACCGCGCCGGGAGACACCGATGTCCTGATGGTTGTCGTCGGAATCGTTCTGGTCGGCGCCGTTCTCGCAGTCGGAAATATCTATCTGCACCTGCACACTTTGCCGGAGCGGAAGGCTCACAAATCGCAGAAATTCCAGTTTGAGATCGTGGCCGTACTGGGACTGCTGGCGCTGTTCACGCACAACCACCTGTTCTGGGTGATCGGCCTGTTCCTCGCCATGATCGATCTGCCCGACTTCAGCACGCCGCTGCGCAAGATTGCCGGCTCGGTCGAGAAGATGGCCGGCGTCGCGCCGGAGCAAGATCCGACCGAGCCATCGAATGGAGCTGGTCCTGCGCAACCTCCTGTGGCCGGCGATGCCAAGGCCGAGAGCGCCAAGGCTGAGAGCGCCAAGAGCGAGGTGGCCGGTCATGCTTGAGCTGCTGCTCTGCTCGCTCCTGACAATATTTCCCGACTATCTCTATCGCCGATATCGGCAGGGAAAGCGCCTCGGGCACGAGATTACGCTTTATTCGGTCTGGTTCGAATTGCGATTTGGCATCATTGCCTGCCTGATGCTGACCGTCTCGCTGATTACGATGATTTTCTATTATCACCCGTCGACCACATCGGCTACGTTGTACTATCGGACCGTGCCTATCGTCCCCGAGATTACCGGACGGGTGGCAGAGGTTCATGTCGACTACAGCGCGCCGGTCAAGCAAGGCGACGTGATCTTCAGGCTCGACAATTCCAAACAGCAGGCGTCGCTGGAGACGGCGAAACGCAAGATCGCCGAAGTCGATGCATCGATGCTGACGGCGCAGGCCGATATTCTCAAATCGGAAGGCCAGATTCAGGAAGCCAAGAGCGCATTGCAACAGGCCAACGACGAACTCGACGTCAAGCGCGAGCTACAGAGACGCAATCCGGGGATCGTGCCGCAGCGGGATATCGAAAAGCTCGAGGTGGCCGTCGCCGGCCGTCAGGGCTCGGTCGATGCTGCAACTGCGGCAAGGCAGTCCGTAACGACGCGTGTCAGCGCGCTTCTCCCGGCAGAGAAGGCAAGCGCGGAAGCCGTGCTCGCTGAAGCGCAGGTCGATCTGGACAAGACCTACGTTCGCGCCGGCGTGGACGGCCGTGTCGAACAATTCCTGCTGCGGCCGGGCGACGTCGTTAATCCCATGCTGCGGTCCGCGGGCGTCCTGATCCCCGAAGGCGCTGGGCAACGCGCACTTTCGGCGGGGTTCGGTCAGATCGAAGCGCAAGTCATGAAAGTCGGAATGGTGGCCGAGGCCGCCTGCATTTCAAAGCCATGGACCATCATTCCGATGGTGGTCACGGACGTGCAGGATTACATCGCAGCGGGCCAGTTCAGAGGCGGTGAGCAACTGCTTGAAGTGCAGAATACCGTTCGACCCGGCACGATTCTCGTTTTCATGGAGCCGATCTACAAGGGCGGCCTAGAGGGTGTGACGCCGGGCAGCAGTTGCATTGCTAACGCCTACACCAGCAATCACGAATTGATCGCGTCGGGCAAAATCGGCGCGTTCAAAAGCTTCGCATTGCACATCGTCGATGCGACCGGACTTGTGCACGCCATGCTGCTGCGGATTCAGGCCCTGCTGTTGCCGGTCAAGACGCTGGTGCTGAGCGGGCATTGATCTGCCCGCGAGCCTGCTCTCGTGGACACTAAGGCCCGATCGGCTCCATCCCGCTCGCGATGATCGCGTCGCGGGCCGCGGGCGAGGCGAGGAATTTGATCAGGGCCCGGCCGGCCTCTTGTTCTTTCGATACGGTCGCGATCCCGGCCGAGAAGATCGTGATCTGCTGCAATTCCTTCGGCAGGGGACCTACGATGTCGATGCCCTTCACGGGCTTCAATTCGCTGATCTGCTGGAAGCCGAGCTCGGCCTCGCCGTGCGCGACGATCTCGCCGACCGGCGTCGCCGGGATCTTTCGCGCCTTGTCCTTCATGGCCTCGGTGATTCCGAGCTTGTCGAACATCTCGGTCGAGACGTAGACGCCGCTGGCGCTGTCGGAATAGGCGATCGTCTTCGCGGCCAGTAGCGCCTGCTTGACTGCGTCTACCGAGCTGATGTCCGGCTTCGGCGCCCCCGATTTCACGGCGACCCCGATCGGCGATCGCGTCAGATCGATCTGGCTGCCGGCCACGACCTTGCCCTTGCTGACGAGATCGGTCAGCGCGTAGCCCACCATGATCAGCACGTCCGCCGGCTCGCCGCGCTCGAGCCGGACCGGAATCGCATTGGTGGTGGTGCCCATCGACGGCCCGTAGGCGGTCAGCACCTTGTTGCCGGTGGCATTCTCGAACTCAGGCACGAGCGCCTGAAAGGCCGCCGTCAATCCTCCCGAGATCATCACGCGGACTTCGGCAGCGTGGGACGCGCCGGTGAACCACAGGACGCCAAGAAGGCCGAAGGCAACGCCGCGGAATTTTGCAGGTATCGATGTCATCGTCACGGGTCTCCAACTAGCCCCGGCCGCGATAGGGCGCGACGCCTTGTTCGGGCAACCATAGGCCCTTCGGCACGCGGCCGGTCTGCCAGAACACATCGATCGGGATGCCGCCGCGCGGGTACCAGTAGCCGCCGATGCGCAAGAATTTCGGCTTGATCTCGGCGGCGATGCGCTTGCCGATCATCACGGTGCAGTCCTCATGGAAGGCGCCGTGGTTGCGGAAGCTCGCGATGTAGAGTTTCAGCGATTTCGACTCCAGCAGCCATTGGCCGGGCGCGTAGTCGATCATCAGATGGGCGAAATCGGGCTGGCCGGTCACCGGGCAGAGCGAGGTGAACTCCGGCACGGTGAAACGGACCAGATATTCGGTCCCTCCTTGCGGATTCGGGACTCGGTCGAGCTTCGCCTTCTCGGGCGCATCCGGCCATTCCACGGCACGGCCGAGCTGCAGGGCAGGGGAATCTGAACGTGAGTTGCTTGATTTGCTGGGTTTTTTCGACATGAGGCCGCCTCCGAGCGGCCCTCTTAGCCAATCGTGGCGCGGCCGTCACCCGGCCTTTTCCGCTTCGATGCATTGCGGTAGAAGCACCGCCAACTGCCCCCCTTTGCTCCCCGAAAAGAGGCCCTCATGACCGCCATCATCGAAATCATCGGACGCGAAATCCTCGATAGCCGCGGCAATCCCACTGTCGAGGTCGACGTCGTGCTGGAAGATGGCGCGCTCGGCCGCGCCGCTGTGCCCTCCGGCGCCTCCACCGGCGCCCATGAGGCGGTCGAGCTTCGCGACGGAGACAAGACCCGCTATCTCGGCAAGGGCGTCACCAAGGCGGTCGGCGCCGTCAATGGCGAGATCTTTGAGGCCCTGAGCGGCCTCGATGCCGAGCAGCAGGCGCAGATCGACCAGATCATGATCGACCTCGACGGCACGCCGAACAAGAGCCGGCTCGGCGCCAACGCCATCCTCGGCGTGTCGCTCGCCTGCGCCAAGGCGGCCGCGAATTCGCTCGACATGCCGCTCTATCGTTACGTCGGCGGCACCTCGGCGCGGTTGCTGCCGGTGCCGATGATGAACATCATCAATGGCGGCGTGCATGCCGACAACCCGATCGACTTCCAGGAGTTCATGATCCTGCCCGTGGGCGCGTCCTCCTTTGCCGAGGGCCTGCGCTACGGTGCGGAAGTGTTCCACACGCTGAAGTCGGAGCTGAAGAAGGCCGGCCACAACACCAATGTCGGCGACGAGGGTGGCTTCGCCCCGAACCTGCCGTCGGCGGACGCCGCGCTCGAGTTCGTCATGAACGCGATCGGCAAGGCCGGCTACAAGGCTGGCAGCGATATCGTGATCGGCCTCGACTGCGCCTCGACCGAATTCTTTAGGGACGGCAAGTACGTCTATGAAGGCGAGGGCAAGACCCGTTCGGTCTCCGAGCAGGCCAAGTACCTTGCCGACCTCGTCGGCCGCTATCCGATCGTCACCATCGAGGACGGCATGTCGGAAGACGACATGGACGGCTGGAAGGAGCTCACCGACCTCGTCGGCAACAAGTGCCAGCTGGTCGGCGACGATCTCTTCGTCACCAACGTCAAGCGTCTCGCCGAAGGCATCAAGGCCGGCCGCGCCAACTCGATCCTGATCAAGGTCAACCAGATCGGCACGCTGACCGAGACGCTCGCCGCCGTCGAGATGGCGCACAAGGCCGGCTACACCTCGGTCATGTCGCACCGCTCGGGCGAGACCGAGGATTCCACGATCGCCGACCTCGCGGTCGCCACCAATTGCGGTCAGATCAAGACCGGCTCCCTTGCACGTTCCGATCGCACCGCCAAATACAACCAGCTCCTCCGCATTGAGCAGCAGCTCGGCAAGCAGGCGCTCTACGGCGGCAAGGCGGCACTGAAGGCGCTGGCATAAGCCAGCGCTTGAACAAGGACAGGGGAGGATCGACATGAGCGACGGCAAGACCGGACTGCAACTGCGTTCGCTGATCAAGAAGAGCGGAGAGCTCGAGATCCTGCTTCTGGACGTGCCGACTCCCGAGCCCGCGGATGACGAGGTCGTCGTCCGCATCGAGGCGGCGCCGATCAACCCGTCCGACCTCGGCCTGCTCGTCGGCGCCGCCGACATGAGCACGGCGAAGGCGTCTGGCACGAAAGAGGCGCCCGTCATCACCGCGAAGGTGCCTGATGGTGCGATGCGCGCAATGGGTGCGCGGCTCGACCAATCCCTGCCGGTCGGCAATGAGGGTGCCGGCGTCGTCATCAAGACCGGCTCGTCGGATGCGGCGAAGGCGCTGATGGGCAAGACCGTCGCGATGATCGGCGGTGCCATGTACGCGCAGTACCGGACCCTGAAGGCGAGGGACTGCCAGCCGTTGCCCGAGGGCACGACGGCGGCAGAGGGCGCATCCTGGTTCGTCAATCCGCTCACTGCGCTCGGCATGACCGAGACGATGCGGCGCGAAGGCCACAAGGCGCTGGTGCACACCGCAGCCGCCTCCAATCTCGGTCAGATGCTGAACAAGATCTGCATCAAGGACGGCATCGGGCTCGTCAACATCGTGCGCAGCAAGGAGCAGGCCGAGATCCTGAAGAAGATCGGCGCCAAGCACGTTGTCGATTCCAGCGTGCCTGATTTCCTCGACGATCTCACGGCCGCGCTGGTCGAGACCGGCGCGACCATCGCCTTCGATGCCATCGGCGGCGGCAAGCTCGCCGGCGACATCCTCAACTGCATGGAAATCGCGATCAACAAGACCGCGAAGGAATACAGCCGTTACGGCTCCAGCGTGCACAAGCAGGTTTACGTCTACGGCGCGCTCGATATCCGTCCGATCGAGCTGCCGCGCGGCTTCGGCATGGCTTGGGGCGTTGGCGGTTGGCTCTTGACTCCGTTCCTGCAGAAGATCGGACCTGCCGACATCGGACGGCTGCGTCAGCGCGTCGTGAGCGAATTAAAGACCACCTTTGCCAGCCACTACACCAAGGTGGTGTCGCTGCAGGAGGCGCTCGATCCCGCCAATATCGCGGTGTACGCCAAACGTGCCACCGGCGAAAAATTCCTCATCAATCCGAATAAATCTTCGTGATCGGCGACGGCAGGTTACCTAAAAGAGGTCTTGCCTTCTGAGAGAAGCGGGAGATTATTCCGCCGCGTTGAAAGCGGAAAAACCGTAACGCGCTCAGAAGGGGACATCTCCATGACCGATCTCAATCGCCGTCATCTGCTTGCAGGCGCCGCTGCAGTCGGCGCGGCCGCCGTCACGGGATTGCGACCAATCGCAACCAATGCCGCGGTGCCGCAAGCCGGCGCGCAGGCGCCGGGCTTCTACCGCTACAAGGTCGGCAGCTTCGAGTGCACCTCGATCAATGACGGCGCGCGCAGCTTCCCGATGCCGGACAAGTTCGTCGCCAACATTCCGAAGGAGGAAGCGCTCGCCGCTGCCGACGCCGCCTACATGCCGAAGGGCATGGTCACGGTCCCGTTCAATCCGCAGCTCATCAACATCGGCTCCAAGCTCGTGCTGATCGATACCGGCAACGGCGTCGCCAATCTGGAGCCCAGCAAGGGCGCCGTCGGCCGCACCCTGCAAAACCTGCAGGCCGCCGGCGTCGATCCGAAGAGCATCGACATCGTGCTGCTGTCGCACCTGCATCCCGACCACACCAACGGCATCCGCCTGGCCGACGGCTCGCTCGCGTTCCCGAATGCCGAGATCATGGTGCCGGTGAAGGATTGGGAGTTCTGGACCAGCGAGGACAACGCCGCCAAGGCGCAATCCAGCGACATGATGAAGAACTACTTCGCCAACGTGAAGAAGACCTTCGCCGGCATCGAGTCCAAGGTGACGAAGTATGAATGGGGCAAGGAGGTCGCGCCCGGAATCACCTCGATCGCGACGCCCGGCCACACGCCCGGTCACACTTCGTTCGCGGTCGCCTCGGGCGACAAGAAGGTGCTGATCCAGTCCGACGTCACCAACATTCCCGAGCTGTTCCTGCGCAATCCGGACTGGCACGTGGCCTTCGACACCGACGGCGTGCTGGCGCAGGAGACCCGCCACAAGTTCTACGACATGGCGGCAGCCGAGAAGGCGACCGTGGTCGGCTTCCACTTCACCTTCCCTTCGGTCGGCCATGTCGAGAAGGACGGCGCCAGGTATCGCCTGATCCCGTCGGCGTGGAATCCGACGATCTGATCCCGTTTGCAGATATGCACGAAAGATCGGGCCGCCGCTTGGCGGCCCGGTTGTTTTGGACGACCATCTGCTTTCAAGAAACTCAGCGTTTCCAAATCGGGTCGGTTCATGCACTTGCATCCATCAGTCCGGATCGCTTAAGTGCTGCCGCGGAACTCTCGCTCCAGATCTCAAGGACAACCCATGGCCTACAATATCGTCGTGATCGCCGGCAGCCTGCGCAAGGACAGCTTCTCTCGGAAGATCGCCAATGCGCTGACCAAGCTCGCGCCGGCATCTCTCAAGCTCGAGGTCGTGACGCTCGGGGGCATCTCGTTCTTCAACCAGGATCTCGAAAGCGCGCCGCCGGCCGACTGGCTGGCTTTCCGCGAGAAGCTGCAGAAGTCCGACGGCGTCATCTTTGTCACGCCGGAATACAATCGCGCCATCCCGGGCGTGCTGAAGAACGCTATCGATGTCGCCTCACGGCCCTATGGCAAGAGCTCGTTCAACGGCAAGCCTGTCGGTATCATCTCCAACTCGCCGGGCCCGCTCGGTGGCGTCAGCGCCGCCAAGACGCTCCAGAACATCCTGCCGGGCATTGCCGGCCCGATCCTGCAGCAGCCCGAGATCTATCTGAATGCGGTCGGCGACGCTTTTGATGCCGAGGGCAATCTGGTCAAGGAGTCGCTCAAGCCCGTGCTCCAGGCCTACATCGACGCGTTCGCCGCGCACGTTGCCAAGCATCACGGCTGATACGGTTCGAGCCTCCGTCATGTCCGGGATAAACCAAGGATAAACCCGGGCATGACGGGTCCGTAATACGGGAAAGGGAAGATTAGCACTCCCTTAACCAAGCTGCCCCATCTTGCCAAAATGGTATCTCGCGCCCGCCTCAAATCGGTCCTGACCGGTCTCGCCCTCTATGCGATGGCGGCCGCCATCGTCGGCTATTTCGGCGTCAACGCCTATACCGGCAAATACGGCCTCAACGCCCGCCAGGAGCTCGACCAGGAGATCATCGCGCTGACCAGCGAGCTCGCCCAGCTCAAGCGCGAGCGCGCCCGCAGCGAGCAGCGCGTCTCGCTGCTGCGCACCGAGAAGATCGATCCCGACATGCTGGATGAGCGGGCGCGGTTCCAGCTCGACTATGTCAATCCGCACGATCTCGTTCGGATGATCCCGCAGAACTGAATCGCCTGCCTTCCGCCGTCATCCGTATGTCAGAGTCTTAAGACAAGACAGCAAGCCCGGCATTGATGCGTTGCCGCGAAGATGGAGGCTTGTCATGACGAACGATCGTTCCCGACGGATGCTGCGTATTGGAGCGATGCTGTTCAGCGCGGCATTCCTGCCGCTGTCGATGGCATATGCACAGACCGCCTCGTCGCCATCAGGCGCCAAACCCTTCCTGACCGTCGACGGAAAGGCGCCGCTGATCCTCGGCCATCGCGGCGTGCCGGGGCTGGTGCCCGAAGAGACCGACGCCTCGTATGATCTCGCCGCAGCGCTCGGAACCGACGCGCTCGAAGAGGATCTTCACCTCACCAAGGACTGCGTCCTGGTCGCGCGCCACAACCCCTGGCTCGCGGACAACACTGACGTGGCCGAGGTGGCGAAGACCAATGCGGTGGTCGCGGCCCGCAAGCGCACGGTGCCCGGCGTGCATGTCAAGGCGCCTTCTCCCACCAACGGGCCCGCCGACTACCTCGTCGATCTCACCGATCCGGCCGATCCCAAATCGGTGCTGAAGTCATTGATCGTCGACGGCGAAGATCACACCAACGACTGGTCGATCACCGACTTCACCATGGCCGAGCTGAAGCAGTGGATCGGGGGCACCACTTACGATGCAGCCAATGAGCGGCCGAAGGTGTTCAACGGCAAATTCCCGGTTATCAGCTTCCAGGACATCCTCGATATCGCCAAGGCCAAGAGCAAGGAGACCGGGCGTCCCATCCTGGTCTATCCGGAAACCAAGAACCCGACCTGGAACAATGCGCAGGCCATCGCCAACGGCTGCGGCGCGCCGGGCAGCCATCCACTCGAGGATGCCCTAATCAAGATCATCAAGGACAACGGCCTCAACACCAAGGACGCGCCGATCCTGGTCCAGAGTTTCGAGCCCGGCAGCCTGAAATATATGCGCGGCCATGGCCTGGAGACGCGGCAGGTTCAGCTCATCGATGGTAACGGCATCGACTTCAAGACCGGCAAGGTCCTGCTCAACAACATCACCAACTCCCGTCCGTTCGACTGGACGGTGGCCGGTGACGCGCGCCTGTACGATGCGATGCTGACCCCGGTGGGCCTCGCCGAGATCAAGACCTATGCCGACGGCATCGGCCCTTGGAAAGCCTATATCGTTCCGCTCAAGATCGCGCCGTGGAAGGACAGCAATGCCGACGGCACGCCCTATAAGTCCTCGACGCCGGAGGCATCGACGCAGGAGGCAACCAGTCTGATCGCCGACGCGCACAAGCTCGGCCTATTCGTCCACGTCTTCACGTTCCGGAATGAGAAGAAATATCTCGCGGCCGACTATCACGCCGATCCGGCCCAGGAATATCTCAAATTTTTCCGTCTCGGCGTCGACGGGGTCTTCACCGACTTCACACACACCGGCGTTGCCGCCCGCGCAACGTATTTGCGAGAGCTCGGCTGGTGAGCCGAGCATTGCCAAAGCCGAATGTTGCCTGATCAAGCCCAAAGATTTTGCAAAATTTCGGCCACGTTGCAGTGCGGCATAATGAAAGTCGTGCCATGTCGCTGCGGTGCTTTCACACGCGATTGAGTTGGGTTAGAGAGGGCTTAGTTTTCTCTGACCCGGAATTCCCATGGCCGCCCCCAAGAAAGCCGCCGCAAGCAGCCCACAAGACAAGACCGACGGCGGTTCGCCCCCGGAGTTCACCAGGGAGCAGGAGCTGAAGGCGCTCCGCGACATGTTGCTGATCCGGCGATTCGAGGAAAAGGCCGGTCAGCTCTACGGCATGGGCGCGATCGGCGGCTTCTGCCACCTCTATATCGGCCAGGAGGCCGTGGTGGTCGGCATGCAGATGGCCCTGAAGCAGGGCGATCAGGTCATCACCGGCTATCGCGATCACGGACATATGCTTGCCACCGGCATGGAAGCCAACGGCGTGATGGCCGAGCTCACCGGCCGCCGCGGCGGCTATTCCAAGGGCAAGGGCGGCTCCATGCACATGTTCAGCAAGGAGAAGCACTTTTACGGCGGCCACGGCATCGTCGGCGCCCAGGTCTCGCTCGGCACCGGTCTCGCCTTCGCCAACAATTATCGCAGCAATGGCAATGTCAGCGTCACCTATTTCGGCGACGGCGCGGCCAACCAGGGCCAGGTCTATGAGAGCTTCAACATGGCGGAGCTCTGGAAGCTGCCGGTGATCTTCGTCATCGAGAACAACCGCTACGCCATGGGCACCTCGGTCTCGCGCGCCTCCGCGCAGCAGGATTTCTCCAAGCGCGGCGCCTCTTTCAACATCCCCGGAATGCAGGTTGACGGCATGGACGTCCGCGCGGTCAAGGCTGCGGCTGATGAAGCTGCCGCCTGGTGCCGCTCCGGCAAGGGCCCGATGATCCTGGAGATGCAGACGTACCGCTATCGCGGCCACTCGATGTCCGATCCTGCCAAGTACCGCACGCGCGAGGAGGTCGAGAAGGTTCGCCACGACCAGGATCCGATCGAGCAGGTGCGCAACCGACTGCTCGCGGCCAAGGTCAGCGAGGCCGACCTCAAGGCGATCGACGCCGGAGTGCGCGACATCGTCAACGCGTCCGCCGACTTTGCCCAGCACGATCCCGAGCCGGATGCCGCCGAGCTCTGGACCGACGTTTACCGCTGAAACGCGCGCAAGCTTTCTTTTGGAGAAGATATGCCAATTCAAGTGCTGATGCCCGCGTTGTCGCCCACGATGGAAAAGGGCAACCTTGCCAAATGGCTGAAAAAAGAGGGCGAGACGATCAAGTCCGGCGACGTGATCGCCGAGATCGAGACCGACAAGGCCACCATGGAGGTCGAGGCGACCGATGAGGGCACGCTCGGCAAGATCCTGATCCCCGAGGGCACCGCCGACGTCGCCGTCAACACGCCGATCGCGACCATCCTCGCCGACGGCGAGAGTGCCGCCGATCTGGCCAAGGCGCCCGCGCCGGCCAAGCAGGAGAAGGCTGCGGAATCCGCACCTCCCGCCACTGCCAAGGCCGAAGCGCCCGCGCCAAAGGCCGCGCCTGCGCTGCAGGCCGTCGCCGAGCCAGATCCCGAAGTGCCTGCCGGCACCGAGATGGTGACGCAGACCATCCGCGAAGCGCTGCGCGACGCCATGGCCGAAGAGATGCGCCGCGACGCCGACGTCTTCGTGATGGGCGAAGAGGTCGCCGAATATCAGGGCGCCTACAAGGTCACCCAGGGCCTGCTCCAGGAATTCGGCGCCAGGCGTGTCATCGACACCCCGATCACCGAGCATGGCTTTGCCGGTGTCGGGGTCGGCGCGGCCATGACCGGCCTGAAGCCGATCGTCGAGTTCATGACCTTCAACTTCGCCATGCAGGCGATCGACCAGATCATCAACTCTGCGGCCAAGACGCTCTATATGTCCGGCGGACAGATGGGCTGCTCAATCGTGTTCCGCGGACCGAACGGCGCGGCTGCGCGCGTCGCCGCCCAGCACAGCCAGGATTACGCGTCCTGGTACTCGAACATTCCGGGTCTCAAGGTGGTCGCGCCGTTCTCGGCCGCCGACTACAAGGGTCTGCTCAAGGCCGCGATCCGCGATCCCAATCCGGTGATCTTCCTCGAGAACGAGATGCTCTACGGCCACACCGGTGAAGTGCCGAAGCTCGACGACTTCGTGATCCCGATCGGCAAGGCGCGGATCGTACGCTCGGGCAGCCATGTCACGATCATCTCCTGGTCGAACGGCATGTCCTATGCGCTCAAGGCCGCCGACGAGCTCGCCAAGGAGGGCATCGAGGCCGAGGTGATCGATTTGCGCACGCTGCGCCCGATGGACACCGAGACGATCATCAACTCTGTCAAGAAGACGGGCCGTGCCGTCACGGTGGAGGAGGGCTGGGCCCAGAGCGGCGTCGGCGCCGAGATCGCTGCGCGCATCATGGAGAACGCCTTCGACTATCTGGATGCGCCGGTCGCCCGCGTCACCGGCAAGGACGTGCCGATGCCCTATGCGGCAAACCTGGAGAAGCTTGCGCTGCCCTCGGCGGCTGAAGTGGTCGAGGCCGCCAAAGCTGTCTGCTACAGGTAGGCCATGGCGGGCCCGAAGGAGCAGCCATTGCCGCCCGACGTCCTCGCCCGCGACGACGCGGTCGAGATCCTGCGCGTGTTCGTGCTGGATGGCGGGCTGTCGATGGCGTTCCAGCGTGCCTTCGAAGAGCCCGACATGTGGGGCCTGCTGCTCGTCGATCTCGCCCGTCACGCCGCGCGCGCCTATGCGCGCGAGAGCGAATACACCGAGGAGGACGCGATGAACCGGATCCTCGAGATGTTCCAGGCGGAAATCGAGCGTCCCACCGACACCGGCACCACGACCCCGCGCGGGAAGGGACACTGACCGTGGCGATCGAATCCCACCATTACGATCTCATGCTGGAGGCGATCCGCGAAGCGGAAGCCTCGATTGCGCAAGGCGGCCTGCCGATCGGCGCCGTGCTGACGCGCGACAACAAGATCATCGCCCGCGGTCACAACAACCGCGTGCAGGAGAACAATCCGATCCTTCATGGCGAGATGAGCTGCCTGCGCGAAGCCGGTGCGATCTCGTTCCATGACACCGTCATGTACACCACGTTGTCGCCGTGCTCGATGTGTGCCGGCGCGCTCGGCTTGTTCAAGGTTCAGCTGGTGGTGATCGGGGAATCCGTCACCTTCGAGGGTTCCAAGGATATTCTCGACAAGTTCGGAATCCCCTGGCTCGACCTTGCCGACGACCGCTCCATCGCCATGATGAAGAATTGGCGTTCCATCCCTGCCAATGAGCGCCTGTGGCAGGGCGACATCGGCAACTAAACCTGGTCTGCTCGTCTTCGCTGTCGGAGACGACGTTTTGCAAAATTCTTCTTGAGGTCAGCATGCCCATCAACATCCTGATGCCCGCTCTTTCGCCGACGATGGAGAAGGGCAACCTCGCCAAGTGGCTGAAGAAGGAAGGCGACAAGGTCAAATCCGGCGATATCATCGCCGAGATCGAGACCGACAAGGCGACAATGGAGGTCGAGGCCATCGACGAGGGCACGATCGCCAGGATCCTCGTGCCTGAGGGCACGCAGGACGTGCCGGTCAATGACGTGATCGCGGTGCTTGCCGGCGAAGGTGAGGACGTGAAGGCCGCTGGTGCCGCCAAGCCCAGCGCGTCGGCCGCGCCTCCGAAAGCCGCTGCTGCGCCTGCTGCCGCTCCTGCTGCCGCTCCTGCGCCTGCCGTCCCCAAGGCTCCGCCGCCTGCTGCCGCTGCTTCGGCGCCGCAGGCCGCTGCTGCACCGGTTGCGCAGAGCAACGGCCAGGGCGGCCGCGTGTTCTCCTCGCCGCTGGCGCGCCGCATCGCCAAGGAAGTTGGCATCGATGTCGGCATGGTCATCGGCACCGGTCCGCGCGGCCGCGTCGTTGCGCGCGACGTCGAGCAGGCCAAGTCCGGCAAGGGTCTCAAGGCACCCGCCGCGGCGCCGTCCGGTGCACCCTCGATTGCCCCGACCATGTCGGACAAGCAGATCCTCTCGCTATTCGAGCCCGGCTCCTACGAGGTCGTCCCGCATGACGGCATGCGCCGCACCATCGCGCAACGCCTGACCGCCTCGATCCAGAACGTCCCGCACTTCTACCTGACCATCGACTGCGACATCGGCAAGCTGCTCGCCGCGCGCGAGGAGATCAATGCCGCTGCTCCGAAGGACAAGGAGAAGAAGCCGCTCTACAAGATCTCGGTCAACGACTTCGTCATCAAGGCGATGGCGGTCGCGCTCCAGAAGATACCGAACTGCAATGTGAGCTGGACCGAAAGCGGCATGGTCAAGCACCACCATTCCGACGTCGGCGTTGCCGTGGCGATGCCCGGCGGCCTGATCACGCCGATCATCCGCAAGGCCGAGACCAAGACGCTCTCCACCATCTCCAACGAGATGAAGGATTTTGCCGCACGGGCGCGTTCTCGCAAGCTGAAGCCCGAGGAATATCAGGGCGGCACCACCGCAGTCTCCAACCTCGGCATGTTCGGCATCAGCCACTTCACCGCCGTGATCAATCCGCCGCACGCCACCATTTTGGCGGTCGGCACCAGCGAGGAGCGGCCCGTCGTGCGCGGCGGCAAGATCGAGATCGCGAACATGATGAGCGTGACGCTGTCCTGCGATCACCGCGCCATCGACGGCGCGCTCGGCGCCGAGCTGATCGGCGCCTTCAAGCAGCTGATCGAAAATCCCGTCATGATGATGGTGTGAGCCGAGAACGGTGGATACGTAGGGTGGGCAAAGGCGCAAGGCGCCGTGCCCACCTTATTTCATAGCGTTAGACGGCGGTGGGCACGCTTCGCTTTGCCCACCCTACGAATTTAAGTTGAATGGGAGCCGCAATGGCCGACACATCCTTCGACGTCATCATCATCGGCTCCGGTCCCGGCGGCTATGTCACCGCGATCCGCGCCGCGCAGCTCGGTCTCAAGACCGCGATCGTCGAGAAAGCCTATCTCGGTGGCATCTGCCTGAATTGGGGCTGCATCCCGACCAAGGCGCTGCTACGCTCCGCCGAGATCTACCACTACATGCAGCATGCCAAGGATTACGGCCTGTCAGCTGAGAAGGTGTCGTTCGATCCGAAGGCGGTGGTGCAGCGTTCGCGCGGCGTCTCCAAGCGGCTGAACGACGGCGTCGGCTTCCTGATGAAGAAGAACAAGGTGAGCGTGATCTGGGGCGCCGCCTCGATCGATGCCCCCGGCAAGGTCACCGTGAAGAAGTCCGACGTCGAGGCACCGAAGGGGACCCTCGGCGAGGGGAGCTACCAGGCCAAGCACATCATCGTCGCGACCGGCGCGCGTCCGCGCGTGCTGCCGGGGCTCGAGCCCGACAAGAAGCTGATCTGGACCTATTTCGAGGCGATGGTGCCGGAGCGGATGCCGAAGTCGCTGCTGGTGGTCGGCTCGGGCGCGATCGGCATCGAGTTCGCCTCGTTCTTCCACACCATGGGTTCTGACGTCACCGTCGTCGAGGTGCTGCCTCAGATCCTTCCCGTCGAGGACGCCGAGATCGCAGGCCTCGCCCGCAAGCGCCTGGAGAAGCAGGGCATCAAGATCATGTCCTCGACCAAGGTGACCAAGCTCGAGAAGAAGGCCGACAGCGTCGTCGCCACGATTGATGACGGCAAGGGCAAGCCGGCCACGACCGAGTTCGAGCGCGTGATCTCGGCGGTCGGCGTGGTCGGCAATATCGAAAATCTCGGGCTCGAAAAGCTTGGCGTCAAAACCGACCGCGGCTGCATCGTGATCGACGGCTACGGCAAGACCAACGTCCCCGGCATCTATGCCATCGGCGATGTCGCCGGCCCCCCGATGCTCGCGCACAAGGCCGAGCATGAAGGCGTGATCTGCGTCGAGGCGATCAAGGGCCTGCATCCGCATCCCATGGACAAGAACCTGATCCCGGGTTGCACCTATTGCCAGCCGCAGGTTGCCTCCGTCGGTCTCACCGAAGCCAAGGCCAAGGAAAACGGCCGTGAGATCCGCGTCGGCCGCTTCCCTTTCGTCGGCAACGGCAAGGCCATCGCGCTTGGCGAGGACCAGGGCCTGGTCAAGGTGATCTTTGACAAGAAGACCGGCCAGCTGCTCGGCGCCCACATGGTCGGTGCGGAGGTCACGGAGCTGATCCAGGGTTATGTCGTAGCCATGAATCTGGAGACCACGGAAGAAGAGCTGATGCACACGGTGTTCCCGCATCCGACCCTGTCGGAGATGATGAAGGAAGCCGTGCTGGATGCTTATGGGCGAGTGCTGAATATTTGACGGGCGCCATCGCCGCCCACCGCTCGCAATGACGGCGGCGAGAGCCGTTTGCAAAATAAGAAGGAAATCACCCCATGCACGACAATGACAACCTGACCATCGAGCGCCCGACCTTCGTCACGCATCTGGAATGCGCGATGGAGGGTGATCATTATGCCGCGGATCAGGTCCACAACCTTTCCAAGGCCGGCAAGCCGCTGCTGGTGCGTTACGACCTCGCCGGTGTGAAGAAGGCACTGACCAAGGACGCGCTGGCCCAGCGTCCCGCCGACATGTGGCGCTATCGCGAGCTGCTGCCGGTGCGCAAATGCAAGGACATCGTCTCGCTCGGCGAAGTCACCACGCCCCTGATCCGGCTGCCCAAGCTCGGCCAGAAGCTCGGCGGCGGCGAGATCATCGTGAAGGACGAGGGTCGGCTGCCGACCGGCTCGTTCAAGGCGCGCGGCCTCGTGATGGCGGTGTCGATGGGCAAGGCGCTCGGCATCAAGCATATGGCGATGCCGACCAACGGCAACGCCGGTGCGGCGCTCGCGGCCTATGCAACCTCCTGCGGCATCAAGACCACGATCTTCTGCCCGGCCGATACGCCCGAGGTGAATGTCAGCGAGATCGAGCTGCAGGGCGCGACCGTCTACCGCGTCAACGGCTATATCGACGATTGCGGCAAGATCGTTGGCGAGGGCAAAGCAAAAGTGGGCTGGTTCGACACCTCGACCTTGAAAGAGCCGTACCGCATCGAAGGCAAGAAGACGATGGGGCTGGAGCTTGCCGAGCAGCTCGGCTGGGACGTGCCCGACGTGATCTTCTATCCGACCGGCGGCGGCACCGGCCTGATCGGCATGTGGAAGGCTTTCGACGAGCTCGAGAAGATCGGCTTCGTCGGCTCGAAGCGCCCGCGCATGGTCGCGGTGCAGGCTTCGGGCTGTGCGCCGATGGTGCGCGCCTATGAGGCCGGCACCGAGCACGCCACGCGCTGGGAGGATGCCCACACCATCGCATCCGGCATCCGCGTGCCGCAGGCGATCGGCGACTTCCTGATTTTGCGCGCGGTGCGGCAGAGCAAGGGTTTTGCCATCGCGGTCGACGACGACAAGATCTCGGCGGCGCTGAACGAAGTGGCGCGCGAGGAGGGGCTGTTGCTGTGCCCGGAGGGCGCCGCAACTTATGCCGCCTACAAGGACAGCCTCGCCGACGGCCGTGTCGGCAAGACCGACCGCGTGATGTTGTTCAACTGCGCGACCGGCCTGAAATACCCGCTGCCGCCGGTCACCCGCACGCTCGATCGCCACAAGCCGATCGACTACACACAGTTCTAGCGCGTCATTTCATCTCTTCACGAACGACCTCTCTTCCCGTACGCGGGAAGAGATAAAAGCAAAAACGACATCGTTGGGGAGAACACAATGAACAAGGCCGTCTGGGCCGGGCTGATCGGTATTCTCGCTCTCGCAGGCAGCGTGCGCGCCGACGATTATCCGTCGCATCCCATCACTATCATCGTGCCCTTCGCAGCTGGCGGTCCGTCCGACGCGATGGCGCGCGTGCTCGCCGAGCGCATGCGCACCTCGCTCGGCCAGCCCTTGGTGATCGAGAACGTCACCGGCGCCGGCGGCTCGATCGGGGTGGGGCGCGCCGTGCATTCGCCGCCGGACGGCTACACCATCTCCTTCGGCCATCTCGGCACCCACGTCGCCAACGGCGCCGTCTACAAGCTCAATTACGATCTCGTCTCCGATCTCGAGCCGGTGGTGCTGCTGCCGAGCAACCCGATGATCGTGGTCAGCAAGAACGCGGTGCCCGCAACCTCGCTGAAGGAGCTGCTGGCTTGGCTGAAATCGCGGCCGTCGCCGCCGACGGCCGGCACGGCTGGCGCCGGATCCGGCAGCCACATCGCCGGCGTCTATTTCGAGAGCATCTCCGGCATCAAGCTGCAGTACGTGCCGTATCGCGGCACCGCGCCCGCACTGAACGATCTGATCGCCGGCCAGATCGATGTCATCGTCGACCAGACCTCCAACTCCATCAACCAGGTGCGGGCCGGCACCATCCGCGCCTACGCCATCACCGACGACAAGCGCCTGGCTTCGGCGCCCGACATCCCGACCGCGGATGAAGCGGGCCTGAAGGGCTTCAACATGACGCTGTGGTCGGGCCTGTGGGTGCCGAAGGGCACGCCGAAGGAGATCGTCACCAAGCTCAATGCGGCGGCCGTAGAAGCGCTGAGCGATCCTGCCGTGAAGAAGCAGCTCGAGGGCCAGGGCCTGGAGATGACGCCGCAGGATCAGCTCACGCCCGAAGCCCTCGGCGCGCGTCAGAAGGCCGAGATCGCAAAATGGTGGCCGATCATCAAGGCCGCCAACATCACGGTGGATTGAGCACCTTATCGCCGGGGCTCGGCGCCGGCGTATCACGTCTCGGTTTTATCGGAGCCGGACAGGGCCATCCGCAGACATTCAAGCAGAGCCGGCGTGGAGAAGGGCTTCGCGAGAAAGCAGATAGCGCCCGCTTTCAGCGCGCGGTCGCGCACGGCATCGTCGGGAAAGGCCGTCATGAAGATGAACGGCGTGTGGTGACCGAGGCTGCGCATGTGCATCAAGAGCTCAACGCCGCCCATGACCGCCATCTGCACATCCGCGATCACGCAGGACGTTGTCTTCAGTTCGGCCGATTGAAGAAATTCGTCAGCGGAGCGAAAGATGTTGACCGTGTATCCCCGCGACGTCAGCAGATTGTTCGTCGCAAGGCGGACTGATCGATCATCGTCAATGACGGAAATAGCCGAGGGGATTGACAAGATGATCGCTCCTGATCGGGGAGCCGCCGATCACGGTGCCGCATCTGGCGGAAGGTGGGCTCTTGGAGCGAGCTTGAAAAGCATACTTAGGTTTGCACCTTTCTTCCCGGGCGTGAGATTCCGAGCGCCTCCACCATTCTGACGAGGTCGGCCAACGACTTGGCGCCCATTTTCCGCATGATCTGTCCGCGATAGATCTTGACGGTAATCTCTGCCAATCCGAGCTCGGCAGCGACTTGCTTGTTCATCAGACCGGACGCCACCAGGATGAGGATGTCGCGCTGGCGCGCGCTCAAACCCTCGAAGCGGGACCGCACTCCCGCAACCGACTCCTCGATATTGCGCCGCCTGCGATCCCGTTCGATCGCGGCCTGAACCGCATCCAGCATGTCCTGGTCGCGCACCGGCTTGGTCAGAAAATCGATGGCGCCGCTCTTCATGGCCCTGACGGTCATCGGAATATCGCCATGACCGGTGATGAAGATAATGGGCGTGTGAATGTTCGCCTTCGCGAGGTCCGACTGCAGGTCAAATCCGCTCGAGCCCGGCAGGCGGATGTCGAGCACAAGGCAGCTGGGGACCGCCGGTGGCTTGGCTTCCATGATCTCCGCCGCCGAGCCGAAAGCCTCGACCCTGAGGCCGACGGATTGAAAGAGGTTCGTGAGCGCACGGCGCATCGATGGATCGTCATCGACGATCAAGACGATCGCATCGTCGACGCTTGTCCGCGCCGTCGCGGCCTTGGGAAGGTCGGTCACGACGTGTCCTCGATCGGCAAGGGCAGGGCAATCTGGAATGTTGCACCGCTCCCGTCATTGGGGAAGGCCGAGAGCCGGCCCGCGTGAGCCTCGATGATCGATCGGCAGATCGACAGTCCCATCCCCAGGCCGCTCGGCTTTGTCGTGAAGAAAGGTGTGAAGATGCGCTCCGTCGCGCCGTTGCCAAGGCCAACTCCGCGATCTGTCACGGTCACGAGCATGCGGCCTTCGCCGTGCTCGCTCACCTGGCTGGAGCGGATCGCAAGCTCGCGCGGGCGTTCCACATTGGCGTGCATGGCTTCAATCCCGTTCATGACCAGATTGATCAGCACCTGCTGCAGCTGGATCCGGTCGCCGCAAACCCGGGGCAGAGCGGACGCCAGCTCCATTCGCACCGACACAGCATGGGTGGCAAGCTCGCGCCGAACGAGCGCCACCGTCTCCCTGACGAGCTGGTTCATGTCGAGTGGAGCCATCTCGATCTCGGTCTTCTTGGCAAGCGCTCTGATCCGGCGGATCACCTCGCTGGCGCGATTGGCGTCCTCGACGATCCATTCCACGGAACGGCGCGCGGCATTCAGTTCGACCGGCTCGCGGTCGATCCATCCGATGCAGGCATCCGCATTGGAGATCACGGCGGCTAAGGGTTGATTGATCTCGTGGGCAATCGAGGCCGCGAGTTCGCCGAGCATCGTGACGCGCGTGACGTGAGCAAGCTCGGCTTGCGCTTTGCGCAGTGCTTCTTCGGCCTGCTCGGCTCGGATCGCCGCCGTCACGTCGCTGCTGACGCCACGATAGCCGAGAAAGTTGCCGTTCGCATCGTGCAAGGGCTTGCCGCTGGTGCGCACGTAGATTGGAGATCCGTTGCGATCCTTGCTTCGGTACACCAGGTCGCGAAACGGAAGATGGGCATCGAGCGTCGCGCGATGCCGCTCCCACTTCTCGGGCTCGAGCTCGGCGTCGGGCGGAATGTCCCAACGGGCGAGACCGATCACGCCCGTGGGCACGGCACCGGCCGTATCGGCATGTTCCGAGATCCGTGTGATACGGTGGTCCGGCCCGGTCTCCCAAAACCAGTCCGATGCGGTTTCGGCATAGTCGCGGAATCGCTGCTCGGATTGCTTGAGCTCGTCAAAGGCCTTTCGCAGCGCTTGTTTTGCAGCAAACTGCTCGGTGACGTCCACGTGGGTGCCGATGATTTCCATCACATCGCCGTCCCCGCCGATGACGGGATGCCCCTCCGTATGGACGTGTCTTACCAAACCGTCCGGACGCATAATCCGAAAATCAACTTCGAAAGGCTGCTTTTGCTGGATTGCCTGACGTTCCATATCGACAATCCGGCCAAAGTCTTCGGCGAGGATCCGCTGTTGGAAAGCCCGTGCCGACAGATCGATCTGGTCCGGGTCGAATCCAAACAAGCGGTAGAGTTCGGCCGATCGGTAAGCGAACTCCTGGCGACGCACGTCCCAGGCCCAGCTGCTGGTATGGCTGAGGCGCTGGGCTTCGGTCAAATAGGCCTCGCTGCGGCGCAACCTCTGTTCCGCTTCCTTCGCAGTCGTGACGTCAGTGACGGCTCCGACAAACTCGATGTGCCCGGATCCATGTCTCACCGCGCGTGCCACGGAATGGAGATATTTGATTGATCCATCGGGCATCAGCAGGCGATACTCATGGTCGAAATCCTCCACGTCGCGGAAGGCACGATCGAGGGTCTTGCTGACCGCATCGCGATCTTCCGGATGGATGCGCTGGAAAACGAAATCCAGGGTCGGCTTTACCTCCGGATCACATTGGAAGATGCGAAAGGTCTCCCTGGACCAGACGGCCTCGCGGGTTGCCAGACTCAAGCCGAAGCTGCCGGTGCGGCTCAATTCCTGAGCTTGGGCAAGGTAGGCCTCGCTCTGTCGCAGCGCATCCTCCGCCTCCTTGCGCTGGGTGATGTTCTCGCAGGCGACCAGCACGAGGGGCGTACCGTCGCCGCGCAGCATGGCCTTGGCGTTTTCACGGACCCAGAGAACCGAGCCGTCCTTCCGGATCTTGCGAATCTCCCAGGTGTGCGACTGGTCCACGGTTTCCAGGCACAGCCCGACACAGCGACGGACGAAATCGCGGTCCTCTTCGAAGAAGACGTTCAGCACGGATTGGCCGGTCAGCTCGGCCGCGGTGTAGCCCAGTTGCGCGGCGCCAAATGGATTCACGTTGAGCACCGTTCCGGCGGGATCGACCATGAAGTACATGACCGGATTGTGCTCGAACACCTGTCGCCATTGCTTTACGGCGTCGCGCAGGTCGGCGTTATCCTGCCGCCGGCCTTCTCCAGCCGCGGGCTCGTCTTTCGCTGCATTGCCGAGAGATCGAAGCGCCGCAAGGCCGCCGAGCAGGAATTGCGCGGCCGAGTTCCCTAATTTTGCGATCTGGCCAGGCATCATCGCAGGCGTCCCGGCCCGCTTGGGGGCAGGGCGAGTAGAGCACTTTGCTCCAAGAGGGGCAATTCCGATCAAAGCGGGATTTCCGCACCGGAAATTCGCGGCCTCCGTGCAGCTTGCCAGGCTTGCGCCGTCTCGTTGCGCGCGGGCGAAACTCCGGAAAACTACCGGACAAACCTATGTATAGGTCGCGCAACCCTAGTCATACGCTGCATTTACTTCCGTACAATTGAGCGGCCCGCCGCATGGGGACTAGTCTCACCGTCAATCCAGTGGAGTCGATCGCGAAGCACGAACCGTCGAGTAGCTCGGTGTCGTGCACCCAAGAGGCCTGCTTCGCCTTCGCCGGCGCCTGACTTGCCGATGATCTGGCCGGTCATGATTGAGAAGCCGCATTTCGTTGACGAACGTGATGACCGTGCATCAGCGCCCGTGGGAGCCTGGACCATCAGAGGCACCCATCAGAGGCGAAGAGGAGAGGATCATGTGCGATAAGCCCGAACACTCCGAGCGCCCTTCTGCCGCAAAAAGCTGCGCCGTCTGCAGCGGGAAGTTCGGCCTGATCCGGTATTATTCCTGGCGAGCGCCGCTCTGCTCCCGGAAATGTCTCGATCGCTTCAGGGCGCGCCGTGAGCGCGACCGCCGCTGGCTGTTCCGGTTCCAGGCGGCGTAAGGACCAGCCGCGGGGACCGTCACCAGGAAACTTCCGAACCAGGAGGCTACGTGTTGAACCGTGTCGGCAAGCTCCTCCTGGCGATCGCGCTGCCGCTTCCCCTGATGACGGGCGTGAAGGCCGACGAGGTTGGACCGGATGCTGCACATCGTCACCATCCGCCTCAGGACGAGCTTCTGCACGAGAAGTTTTATTCGAGCTGGCACATGCCCGACAATCCGGTGCTGAGCTGCTGCAACAGCGCGGATTGCTACCCGACCGAGATCCGCTATGTCGACGGCAAGATCTACGCGCGGCGCCGGGAGGACGGGAAATACATCCTGATCCCGGTCCAGAAAGTCGAGCGAAACAGGGACAATCCCGACGGCCGCAACCATCTTTGCGCGCCGCCGCCGTCCGCTTCCCTGGTCGATACGGTCTATTGCTTCGCGCTGGGAGGTGCCACGTGAGGTTCATATTGGTGAACGGCAGGACCCCTTTCCGCAAGACGTTCTGTCTGTGGTGCTGCGAGGAGATCAGCGGCAGCTATTTGCGCGACGTCCGAACGCTGCTGCCCTACTGCGACCACGAATGCTACGCGCTTCATCACGAAGCGTTGGCGCCGATCGGGGAGCGTGTGCGAGCGGCGTCCTGAGGAGAGAACCGGTCGAGGCGGCAAGAGAGGGCACGACGTTGAGATTCATGCTCGTCAATCAGGAAACACCTCGCCTCGGCGCTACCTGTAGCGCCTGCGCCCGGCCGCTGGGCGCGAGTTACCTCCGGCATGCCTCCATGCAAGAGCGGTACTGCGACTATGACTGCTACCGGCAGCAGGCAACCATGGAGATATTCTGGCCCTACCGCAGTTCGCTCGAGGCGATCACGGTGCTCACGGCCATTTCGGCCTGGAGCTTGATGATGCAGATGGGCGCACTCTCGCGCTCGCTGACCGAAGCCTATCTGCGCGCGCACGACCTTCTGACCACGGAAGGAGGTGACGGCTGACCCCACGATGCCGGCCGCGCAGAGCCGTCGGCCGCAGTCACCCCGTCCAGCTTCGCGCCGCGCTCCAGCCCCGGCGGTGCGGGCCTAGGGCGAGGGGGCTGCGGCCGATGCCGTCGGTGCCGCACCCACGTCTTGTGACGTGACACGCTGGACGTCCTTGCCGGCCACCATACCGCTGCCCTCGAAGCGGGCCCGGTAAACCAGCACGTTCTCCATCACCCGCTGCACGTAGTTGCGCGTCTCCGACAGCGGGATGCGCTCGACCCAGTCGACCGGATCGATCTTGGGATCTCTGGGGTCGCCGTGGGCCTGCACCCATTCGCGCACCCGGCCGCGGCCGGCATTGTAGCCGGCGAAGGTCATGATCTGGTTGCCGCGATATTCCGACAGCAACGCGCTGAGCTCGGCGGCACCCATCTGCGTGTTGTAGACGGGATCGGAGACCATCCTGTCCCAGTCATAGGTCACGCCGAAGCGCTTTGCTGTATCGCGGCCGGCTTCGGGCGTTACCTGCATGAGCCCGACGGCATTGGCGGCCGACTTGTCGCGCTGGTTGAACGAGCTCTCGGTGCGCGCCACTGAATAGATCACGCTGGTCTCGATCGCGGGCGCGACCTGCTTATGTTCAGGAATGCCGATCGTCGGGAAGGCGTAATGGTCCAGCGCCAGCCCGCGCGCCAGCGCCGACTTGCCGACCTCGAGCATGACGCGCGCATCGTTGCGCCGGCCGGCGAGCTCGCCGAGCGCTTCGAGCGCCGCGACGTCGGTGCTCTCCTTGGCGAAATCCTCGGCGTAGTAATACACCGTGTCGCGCTCTCCGATGCCGTACAGCATGTCGGCGGCGCGCACGCGCTCGTCCGTGGCCGGCGTGCCGACGGAGGCCAGCACGGGCGAGGGCGCCCGCAGCTCGATTCCCTCGAGGCCGAGGCGTGCACGGGCGAGCTGGCCGTAATAGGCGGTTGGATAGCGCGCGGCGGCCCTGTAGCTCATGCGCGCGTCGGCTGTGGCCCCCATGGCTTCGGCGGCGCGCCCGCGCCAGTAATGGGCGCGCGATAGCGCGAGCGGATTGGGCGAGCCCTCGTCGATCGCCGCAAAGTGCATCATCGCGGTCTTGGGATCGTCGAGATAGCGCAGCGCGATCCAGCCGCACATGAAGTGATAGTCGACGCGATAGACCTCCATCGCCGGCACCGCGGCGGCGCGCACCACATCATAGGCCGTCCCGGACTTGCCCTGGTCGAGCAGTTTTCGCGCCAGGAGGCGGCGCTCGCGCCACCAGGCATCGGTATCCTGCACCGCCATGGTGTCGGGCGCCGCAGCGAGGATCACCTCGGCCGCATCGTCGATGCGGTCCTTCTGGAGATGCCATTGCGCGCGGCAGAGGACATAGCCGAGGTCGCGGCGAGCATCGGCCGAGACGTCTTCGAGGTAGTCCTTGGCCTTGTTCTCCTTGCCGTTGACCGCCGAGCAGGCCTTGACGATCGCGAGCGCGTCCTCGCCGAGCCGCTTGGCCGCACGCCTTGCGCCGGCGTAGTCCTTGGCGCCAAGGCGCTTGTCCATGCGGGCGCGATGATCCTCGGCGGTCAGGAGGTCGCGGAACGCTGCGTAGGAATCCTCCTCGCTGCGCTCGGACAGTTCCTCCGAGCGCCAGGCCTCACGCACCAGACGCGCGGCCCTGTCGCTGTCGCCTTCGGCGAGCAGCACGCGGGCGAGCGCGAAACCGCCCTTGGCACTGGTGGGCCGGTCCATCGTGAAGGCGTGCACGGTGGCCGCATCGGTCTTCTCCTGCCACAGCCGCGCCTCGGCGCGCCGGCGCAGCAGCGCGGCGCTCGGCCAATCCGGATTGGCGGCGAGGAAGGCGGCGTAGCGCTTGAAATCCGCCGTGCTCTCGGAATGGCGCAGCATGAACCAGTCGGCGAGCTTTTGTCCGGCGGGATCGGCAATGCGGTCGCGCGCCGCGGTCGCATCATCAGTCTTGCCCTTGCGTGCAAGGTCGATCGCGTCCTTGAGCGCGGCGAGGTCGCCGGTCAGCGGCGGCGGGGCGGGCTTGTCCGCGGGCTCGTCGTCCTGCTTTTTCGACTTGCGCCTGGCCTCGGCATGTTTGCCGTGCTTGCCGGATTCAGCATGACGGTGCTTGCCGGTTTTGGCCTCATGCGTCTTCTTCGGCGCTGATGACTTGCTCTTCGCTGCCAGCTCCGTCGGAAGGAGGGCTACAGCGGCCATGGCAAACACACACGCGAGCGAGCGTAGGCACTGGTTCATTCCGTGGTTCCCCCCTGCGAAACCAGCACAAACCAAAGTCCGCGACGACATGCGGCCGAGAATCAAAACCCCATCAAGAACGATGACACGGCATCGTTTCGCATTCCTCACGCTGCCGCAACAATGCGGCAAAATACGGATGGAACGCGGGAACTTGCGCAACGGAGGATAAACGGAGAGCTCTTAACCTTCGTTAACGAATAGGGGTTTGCGCGACGGTTGCGGCAGCTCTTGGCGCGTGAACGGCCAGATTGCGCGTGTTCCCGGGCCCAAATTCGGTGTATTGGGTTCCCGAGCCTTCTTTCACCCCTTTTGCCCGCGCCTCATGCCGCTTTTCAACCAGTCGATCCGGCGCAAGATCGTCGGCATCGCCCTCGGATTGATCGTCCTGATGCTGGTCACCTCGATCCTGTCGATCGTGATGTCCAGCCAGGTCGGCATCCTCCTTGACGAGCTGACCAACCGCTACATCCCGGCCTACGGAGATCTCGCGCGCGCCAATATCCGTTCGCTGGAGCGGGCGGTAGCGCTGCGGCGCATGGTCATGATGAAGATGCAGTCGCCAACGGACGAGGAGGCCTATGCGGCGCGCTTGCGCGAGTTCGAGGACGCTGACCGCAAGATCGAGCAGGAGGCCGAGAGCGCACGCAAGCACATCAACGCGATCATCGACGATACCAGGACGCCTTCCGACAATGCCGCGCTGGCCCGGATCGAGACCCGGATCGAGACCGCCGTCATCGAGCTGCGCCGCGATCAGAACGAGGACCACGCAAAGCTGCTCAAGCAGATCGACGCCCAGCAGATGATAGAAGCCCGCAATACGCTGGAGCATATCGACGCGCTGCGCGACCAGTTCAACCAGAAGATCGACGCGATCCGGGCCGACATGCTGAAGCAGGTTTTCGTCTCTACGTCGCAGGTGATCCGCCACCAGCGGCAGGCGATCATCATTTCCGGCATCGTCACCGTCCTTGCGGCGGTGGTCGGATTTGCCTTTGCGCTGCTGGTCAGTAGCGGCATCACCCGCCCGGTGCGGCTGCTGCTCGCCGGCACTCGCGAGGTCGAGGCGGGCCGCTTCGACAAGGCCATCACGGTCTCGACCCAGGACGAGATCGGCGAGCTCGCGGCCGCATTCAACCGCATGATCGAGCAGTTGCGCCACAACGAGCGCATCCGCGAGACGTTCGGCCGCTATATCGATCCCAAGGTGGTGCAGGGCCTGATCGACCGGCCCGAGGTTGCCATCGACGGCCAGCGCCGGGTGATGACCATCATGTTCTCTGACATGAGCGGCTTCACCTCGATGAGCGAGGGCATGACCCCGCGCGGCCTGGTCAAGGTGATGAACCACTATTTCACGGTGATGTCCGCTCCGATCCGGAACAACCGTGGCGTGATCGACAAATATATCGGCGACGCCATCATGTCCTATTGGGGCCCGCCCTTCGTCGAGGAGGACGAGCAGGCGCTGCTCGCCGGGCTTACCGCCATCGATATGGCCGACGAAGTGCCCGCATTGCAGAAGCAATTGCCGGACCTGCTCGGCATCCGCGCCATGCCGGTGCCGTGCGATTTGCGCATCGGCATCGCCACTGGCGAGGTCCTGACCGGTAGCATCGGCTCCGAGCTGATGATGAGCTTTACGGTGATGGGCGACGCGGTGAACCTCGCCTCGCGGCTGGAGGCCGCCAACAAGGTCTACGGCACCCGCATCCTGATCTCGCAGGCGACCGCCGAGGCGATCGGCGCGCGCCTCGAATTGCGCGAGATCGACCGTCTCGCGGTGGTCGGCCAAAGCGTGCCGCAGCCCGTGTTCGAGGTGATGGGCAGGGCAGGCGCGCCCAATCCGCCGCAGGAGAGCTTGCGCGCGTACTATGCGGAAGGCCTTGCCGCCTATCGCGCGTGTCGTTTCGACGAGGCACGCAGCGCGTTCAACGCGGCGCTGGAGAGCGCTCCCGGCGACGGCCCGTCGCGCGCCTTGCTCGCCCGCATTGCACAGTTCGAGGCCAACCCGCCGGCAGCCGATTGGAACGGCGCTTGGCGGTTGGAGAGCAAATAGCCGTCCGCCCGCGAATAATTGATTCTACCCTATAACAATGTTCGCAATGACCTAATGTCTGGGCTTAGGTTAGTTGTCCTTGAGGCGTTTAATGGGGATACGCCGATGACAGAACTTGAGGACAGGCTGGAGCGGTTCGAGACGCTCACCGCCGAATGCGAGCTGATTGCCAAGCTCGCCACCGACAGCAAGAAGCGCGAGTTTTACCTGAAGCTCGGGGAGCAGTACCGCCAGCTTGCGGTGGACATGCGCCAGGCGATCGCGACCAAGGCGGCGGCCTGAAACGGCTTAAGGGTTCCAATTGGAACGAGGCACGACGCGGCATCCCTGCGTTTGCAGGATCGCGCGTGATCGCAAGCCGTTCTTAACAATTGAGACGCATCCTTGATGGGAAAGCGGGGAGTCGCGCATTGCGTCTCCCGGCGATGGGAATGCCTGGGGCAAGGTCGCCATGCGAAATTGCCTGTAGCTCGTTCGATGGTTGACATCCCATGCGTCTGCTTGCGGTCATCTTGTTTGCGCTTCTGACGGCAGCCTGCAACCAGGAGCAGGACGTCACGGGCTCGACACCGCTCTGCGCGCTGCGGAACTACAGCTCCTACAATCCCCGCGACATGAACCAGTGCGTTGCCGCCTGCAAGTCGTGTGACCACGGCAATACGGTCACGTGCACCACCTCCTGCACGCTCCGCGGCGCGCACTGAAAGCAAGGCATGCCGGCGAGGTCGCGCACGACACGCTGGCCTATGTGGCTATGAGCTCGCTCGGCGGTGCCGGGACACCGGAACGATCACGCAGGATGGTCATTACAGGATAGTCATTGGAGTAAGCGGGCAGGACACGGAGTCCTATGGATGGGTACGCTCGATCCCGGCCGGTTTCTCGTGTCTTGCTCGCATTGCGAGGCTTGGCCGATGGCGGCCAACGTCAAACGCGCGAGCTGGTCGGCGCAGCCGCATGAGGTTAGGTTCGTCTGTCCGCGCTGCCGCCGTGAGGAGACCGCGATCGTCTCTGCGTCCGGGCAGCTGTTACCGATCAAGCGCGTCGACATTCCCCCGCACGAGGTGACCGCGGCCTGGGCCCGGGCCCAACGCCTGCGCGGGCGAACCTAGGGTTTCGGCAGGTCGGTCGCCGAGAACATCATCCGCTGCCCGCTGATGGGCCGCACCGGCATCGGCCAGCTCGTCGATGCCGGCGAGCGAGCGGGCCATGATCAGGACGCGCGCGGAGCGTGAGCCGGCCTGATTGCGGGCTGGCGGAATTCGTCGATAGCTGTGGTAGGGTAGCGCCGGGAGTTCACCTATGGTGCTCACGGGGCGCGCGACAGATTGAGCAACGAGGTCCATTGGCGCGACGACATCGCGTCGCTGGTGTTTCCCGTCGCCGGACATGGCGCGATCTGCGCCGTGCACCGGGGCGCCTTCCGGACCTTGCTGGGCAGCGAGCCGACGCCGGACGCCTGCCTCGGCTATTTCCGGCAGTTTGAGGCCGCCTTTCGGGCCGCAGCCGGTGCCAAGATCGCCCGCAAGGGCATTTTGCCGGGGACGAGCCTGCATCTTACCAGTCGCGACATTGCCCGGAAGCTGCTAGAAGACGCGCAAATCGCCAACGGAGAATAGCCATGAGCCAGTCCCAGCTCGCAGACGCCCAGGTCACGGCCCAGGTCACGCTTCCGGTCGCCGCCGGGCAGGTGGGACGGCGGTCGCAGGCTCTGATGGCCATGGTGCTCGGCGTGTTCGTCGTCGGCATGGTCGGCTTCTCCCACATCGACGTCGTCCACAACGCCGCCCACGACGTGCGGCACTCGAACGCGTTCCCCTGCCACTAACCGGGGTGGCATGAGCACATTTCGCTCGATCGTCTTCGCGTCGGTCATTGCCGGTTTCATCGTCGGTCTCATCGTCACCGTCGTCCAGCAGTTCGGCACCGTCCCCCTGATCCTGAAGGCGGAAGTCTTCGAGAAGGCGGCGGAGGCGCACCAGCATGACACTCCGGCCACTGCGCAACCGGCAGCAGCCGGGCATGACCACGCAGGCCATGACCATGGCGCCGGCGGCCACGACCATGGCGCCGGGGCCTGGGAGCCGCGCGATGGTTTCGAGCGCAACGCCTATACTGCGGCCGCCAATATCCTGACCGCGATCGGATTCGCGCTGCTGCTGGCCGGCTTCTTCGCCGTGCGCAGCGGCGCTACGGGGGCCCTTGTGTCCTGGCATGAAGGCCTGCTGTGGGGCCTTGCGGGCTTTGCCGTCTTCACCCTGGCGCCCGGCCTCGGCCTGCCTCCGGAGCTGCCCGGCGTGCCCGCCGCGCCGCTTTTGTCGCGCCAGATCTGGTGGCTCGCCGCCGTGCTGGCCACGGCGGGAGGGCTCGCTTTGATCGCCTTCCGCCGCTCGGTGCCGGCCGCGGTCGCCGGCGTGATCCTGCTGACCCTGCCGCATCTGATCGGCGCACCGGAGCTCGCCAACATCGAGACCAACGTGCCGTCGTCGCTGACGCATCAGTTCGTCACGGCGGTAACGGTGACGAGCCTGGTGTTCTGGACCTTGCTCGGCGGTCTGACGAGCGCGATGTTCGCGCGTTTCGATCGCGGTGCGGACCAGCGCACCTAAAGCTTGCCCGTCGTCCCGACCGTCTCGACGAAGCCGAGCGGCCAAGCGCCCTGGACAAAGCCGGGGCGAGAGGGCGTCAATCGATTTCGTTCCATGGGATCGGCGAAATCTTTTCGCGGATCCGCTGATTGCACGCGATTGACAGCTTGGACTCCCGGGTTTCTAGTTGAGGCATCGGGGATATGCGGTCTCCCCGCGAGGCGACATGCCCAAGCATCGCGTCCTGATCATCAAGGGCGCAGCATGTCCACTTCACGCACCTCGATTTCTTTCGACAGAATGGCTCATTCGCCTCGCGCGGCATGCGTCGGCGCGCGCGGTGCGGATGCCTGAGCCCGAAAAACGGATTCGACCTGGGGCAGGGACACCAGGAGAATGACCATGCGACTACGAACAACCTGTCACGCAGCCATCTTGCTGGCCGCCGTCATGGGCCCAGCGTCGCTCGCTGCGCAATTCATTGCGCCGGCCCAGGCGGAAGACATCAACTGGCAGGCGATCGACCAAACGCTAGGCCGCAAGGCCGCCGTCTCGGATGATGTCCACCGATACGGGTTTCCTCGCAACGATCTGTCCGTGACTCTGGACGGGGTCGCGATCAAGCCGGCACTGGCCCTCGGCGGCTGGGTGGCGTTCAAGCCAGCCCATGGTGGCGCCATGGTCATGGGCGACCTTGTGCTCCTCGAGACCGAAATCAATCCCGTGATGGCGAAGATGATCGCGAGCGGTCTCGAGATCACGGCCGTGCACAACCACCTCCTGCGTGCGAGCCCGGCGACGTTCTACATGCATGTCGCGGGACACGGCGACCCCGTCAAATTGGCCTCAGCGATCCACGACGCACTCGCCGAAAGCAAGACCCCGCCGACTGTTGCCGCGCCGGCCAATCCGCCGCCCGCCGTCGATCTCGATACAACCAAGCTCGACCAGATCATCGGCGCGAAGGGACAGGCCAATGGCGGCGTCTACCAATTCAACGTCAAGCGCCGCGATCCGATCACGCAGGAGGGCATGCCGCTCACCCCCGTCGGGGCGATGGGCGTTGCAATCGGCATCAACTTCCAGCCAACCGGCGGGGGCAACGCCGCCATCACCGGCGACTTCGTTCTGTCAGGTGACGAGGTGAATTCGGTGCTTGCGGCACTGCTGGCGAATGGCATCGAGGTGACGGCACTGCACAGCCACATGCTGGATGAGCAGCCACGGCTCTTCTTCATGCACTTCTGGGCTCATGACGACGCCATCAAGCTCGCCAAGGGCCTGCGGGCCGCGCTTGATAAGACTGCGAGCACGAAAGGCTGACCGGACAGGCAGCCGATGTCGCGCCGCTGCCGATCACAACATCAGTTCGTGCAGGCCAGTCCAGCCGGTGTAGAGGCCGACGAAGACGATCAGGGCCGCCGACACGTAGGGCGCGCGGTGGGCGTAACGGCTGAAGCCGCCCCAGTGCCGTTCGACATGGCGCAGGCTGAGCGCGGCGAGAACGCCTGCCGACACCATCGTGATCGCAAGCCCGACACCGAAGGACAGCACAAGGACAAAGCCGAGGCTGAATTGCTTCAGCTGTATGCAAAGCAGCAGCACGGTGATCGCGGCGGGGCAGGGGATCAGTCCGCCGGTGAGGCCGAACAGCACAATCTGCGCCCTCGTCACGTTGCGCCCCCCAAAGCGCTTGCGGATGTCGGCGGCATGGGCGCGCGCGTGCGCGTCGTCCTCGTCGCCGAGATCCATGTGGTCGTGATCATGCTCCTCAAACAGGATCTCGGTGGCGTCGCCTGCAAGCGCGATGCGCGCCTTGAACGCATGCGGCTCGGGAATCTCCCCGACGCTTTCGAGGTATCCATCGCAAGCGGCAAACGCGAATGTCTGCTCCGAGCCGTCCTCGCGGATGGTGGTCACCTTGATATCGCCGGCGGCGGGAAGTTCGCCGGCCTCGTTCCGGATCCGCCAGCGAGGGGGCACGCCGTCCTCGAACACCTCCAGCAAGAGCTGCAACCCTGCCAGCGAGATGGATTGCGGTTCGTCGTGGTGGTGATGGTCGTGCGCGTGGTTCTGCTCCCGCCAGGTGCGCCAGACCATCCAGCCGGCGATGCCGATGATGATGACGGCGGACGCCATTTGCAGATAGGCCTCGCTGCGTTCGCCGGATAATTCCCGGCCGAAATACAACCCCGCGAGTGCGATCGCCCAGACGATGGCGGTATGGGAGATGGTCGCCGACAGGCCGAGCAGCACGGCCTGGAGCACGGTGCCCCTGATGGCGATGATGAACGCAGCCATCATGGTCTTGGAATGCCCGGGCTCGAGACCGTGCAGCGCGCCGAGGAGAATGGCGCTGGGCACGAACAGCCATGCATGCGCGCTGCTCTGCTGGAGCAGGTGAGACAGGTCGGTCATCCCTTCACTTCAAATAGGTTCGGACGACGTCGATGAGGTCGGCGGCGCCCTTGGCTTTCTCCGGATCCTTCTCGTGCGCGGGATCCACGACATGATGGCGGATGTGGTCTTCCAACAGCTCGGTGGTGAGACCGCTGATCGCGCCTTTCACCGAAGCCACCAGCATCAGCACATCGGCGCAGCCGATCTCCGACTCGAGCGCGCGCTCGACGGCCTCGAGCTGGCCCTTGATACGCCGGACCCGACCGATGAGCTTCGACTTGTGCTTGATCGTATGTGACATGCCCATAAGATAGGGGGGTACCCTATACGAGTCAATGCGTTGATGCTGATCGTCCTGCTGCCTTTGGCTAAGGCGACGGTGTGGAGGGAGAGAGCTCTCATCCCATCGCCGTCACCCCGAGGCGCCGGCGCGCAGCGGAGGCCCCGAAGGATGCGTGGGGTGGGAAACGGTCGACTCAGTCTGGCTCCGCTCGCCATTGCCGCGAGGCGGGGCGCGCCTCTCCCTTCACAAAATCTGCAGTTGTGGATGGCCGGTCTCACGAGGGTAATACAGTAGGCTTTTCCGTGTCCTCTGAGCCACTTTTGTGCTCTTCATGCAACATTCCCGCGCGATTTGACCCCTATCGCAGTCCGTTCGCATCGGCGCCGCTTTTTGGCCACACCCAAACATGAATAAAATCCAACTCTAATGTTTCAGGGGCTGGGCTGGTCCCTTGCAGGCGGCGGAAAATCCCAAGGTCGATTCAAATCTTGGGTCTGATGTTCCGGGTCTGACAAGGGTTAGCCAAGGAAACTGGTCGCGATGGACGCCAAGACCAACATCAAGCAGAGGCTGCCGAGCCGTCACGTGACGGAAGGCCCTTCGCGCGCGCCCCACAGGTCCTACTTCTACGCCATGGGTCTGACCACCGAGCAGATCCACCAGCCCTTCGTCGGGGTCGCCTCGTGCTGGAACGAGGCCGCCCCCTGTAACATCTCTCTGATGCGCCAGGCGCAGGCGGTGAAGAAGGGCGTCGCGTCCGCCGGCGGCACGCCGCGCGAATTCTGCACCATCACGGTCACCGACGGCATCGCCATGGGCCATGACGGCATGCGCTCCTCGCTGCCCTCGCGCGAATGCATCGCCGACTCCGTCGAGCTGACCGTGCGCGGCCATGCCTATGACGCGCTCGTTGGCTTGGCCGGCTGCGACAAGTCGCTGCCGGGCATGATGATGGCGATGGTCCGCCTCAACGTGCCCTCGATCTTCATCTATGGCGGCTCGATCCTGCCCGGCAATTTTCGCGGACAGCAGGTCACCGTGCAGGACATGTTCGAGGCCGTCGGCAAGCACTCGGTCGGCGCCATGTCGGACGAGGATCTCGACGAGATCGAGCGCGTGGCGTGCCCCTCGGCCGGCGCCTGCGGCGCGCAGTTCACCGCCAACACCATGGCGACCGTCTCCGAGGCGATCGGCCTGGCGCTGCCTTACTCGGCCGGTGCCCCGGCACCGTATGAAATCCGCGACGCCTTCTGCATGACCGCAGGCGAGAAGGTGATGGACCTGATCGCGTCCAATCTCCGGCCGCGCGACATCGTCACCCGCAAGGCGCTCGAGAACGCGGCCGCCGTGGTCGCGGCCTCCGGCGGCTCGACTAATGCTGCGCTGCACCTGCCGGCGATCGCGCATGAAGCCGGCATCAAGTTCGACCTGTTCGACGTCGCCGAAATCTTCAAAAAGACACCGTATGTCGCGGATTTGAAGCCGGGTGGCCGTTATGTCGCCAAAGACATGTTTGAAGTAGGTGGCATACCGCTTCTGATGAAGACGCTGCTCGACAACGGATTTCTCCACGGTGACTGCATCACTGTCACCGGTCGAACGATCGCCGAAAACCTCAAGAGCGTGAAGTGGAATCCGCACCAGGACGTGGTGCACCCGGCAGACAAGCCCATCACCGTCACCGGCGGTGTGGTTGGTCTGAAGGGGAATTTGGCGCCAGAAGGTGCGATCGTGAAAGTCGCGGGAATGTCCAATCTGAGGTTCACCGGTCCGGCGCGTTGCTTCGACCGGGAAGAGGACGCCTTTGAAGCCGTCCAGAACCGCACGTACCGCGAAGGCGAAGTCATCGTGATCCGCTACGAGGGCCCCAAGGGCGGCCCCGGCATGCGGGAAATGCTCCAGACCACCGCGGCGCTGACCGGCCAGGGCATGGGCGGCAAGATCGCGCTCATCACCGACGGCCGCTTCTCCGGCGCCACCCGCGGCTTCTGCATCGGTCATGTCGGGCCCGAAGCTGCCATCGGCGGCCCGATCGCACTGTTGCAGGATGGCGACATCATCGAGATCGACGCCGTTGCCGGAATCCTTAACGTAAAATTGAGCGACGCCGAGCTCGCGCAACGCAAGACCAAATGGAGCGCTCGCGCGACTAACCACACGACGGGCGCGCTCTGGAAATATGCCCAGCAGGTTGGACCAGCGGTCGGTGGGGCAGTAACCCATCCGGGCGGCGCGCACGAGAAACAGTGTTATGCGGACATCTAGGCGTGCCATCGTTGCGTTTGTGTTGGGGGCTGCCGCGCTGGCGGCGCCGGCGCTCGCCTTTGATGGTGCGCCGGTCAACCAGAAGGATGCGACCATCCCGGTCGTGACCACCTTGCCTGGTGCTGCGGGCGCGGTGCGCAAGTCCTTGCCGCCGGTCGCGACCCAGGAAACCTCGCTCAGCGCTCTGCAATATGCCGCGGAGGGCGGTCACCCGATCGCGCAGTGGAAGCTTGGCCGCATGTACGCCAGCGGCGACGGCGTGGCCCAGGACGACGTGCGCGCCTTCGAATATTTCACCCGCATCGCCAATGCCCATGCTGAGGACAGCCCGTCCGCGCCGCAGGCGCAGGTCGTGGCCAACGCCTTCGTCGCGCTCGGCCGCTACTATTTGAGCGGTATCCCGAACTCGAAGATCAAGGCCGATCCGGACCGGGCGCGGGAGATGTTCTCCTACGCGGCCTCTTATTTCGGCAACGCGGATGCCCAGTACGATCTCGCCCGGCTCTATCTGAAGACGCCGGACGCCTCGCGCGAGGATTTCCGCTACGGCGCACGATGGCTTGGCCTCGCCGCCCAGAAGGGCCAGCACGAGGCCCAGGCGCTGCTCGGGCAGATGCTGTTCAACGGCGACCGCCTGCCGCGGCAGGCTGCGCGCGGCCTGATGTGGCTGACCTTGGCGCGTGACAGCGCCGGCACCGACGAGACCTGGATCAAGGAAAACTACAACCGCGCTTTCGCCAAGGCGTCGGACGACGACCGCGCCATGTGCCTGCAAATGCTGGAACAGTGGGTTCAGGGCCGCCACGAGTAAGCGCGGCGACCTCGGTGCCGTAGGTGAGGTGGGGCAAAAGCGGAGCGCGCCCACCACCTGAGTGGCGCTTACGCCGCCTCCAGATCCAGATCCGCCCACACCGGCACGTGGTCCGATGGCTTCTCCCAGGCTCGCACATAGCTATCGATGCCGACATTGGCGAGCCGGTCGCTGGCCTGCGGCGATAGAAGCAGATGGTCGATGCGCAAGCCCTGGTTCTTCTGCCAGGCCCCCGCCTGGTAGTCCCAAAAAGTATAGAGCCCGGGCTCGTCGGTGACCGCGCGCAAGGCATCGGTAAGGCCGAGGCCGAGCAGGGACTGGAAGCTCTCCCGCGTCTCGGCCTTGAACAGGGCGTCCTCGGTCCAGGCGGCGGGATTGTGGACGTCGCGGGCGTGCGGAATGACGTTGAAGTCGCCTGCGAGGATCAGCGGCTCCTCCGTCTTAAGGCGCTCCTTCGAATACTCAAGAAGCCGGGACATCCATTTGAGCTTGTAGGGATATTTCTCGGTCCCGACCGGATTGCCATTGGGCAGATAGAGGCAGGCGATGCGCATCACGCCGCGCCTGAGCGTCACCACGCCCTCAAGGAAGCGGGCGTGTGCGTCCTCGTCGTCGCCGGCGAGCCCCGACTTGGTCTCGTCGAACTTGAGCTTGGAGAGCAAAGCGACGCCGTTGAAGGTCTTCTGCCCGTGGGTGACCACGTTGTAGCCCAGCGCCTCGATCTCCAGCCGCGGGAACGCCTCGTCGACGCATTTGATCTCCTGCAGGCAGACGATGTCCGGTTGGCACTCCCTGAGCCAGGTCAGCAGCAGGTCGATCCGCTGCCGGACTGAATTCACGTTCCAGGTGGCTACTCTGATGGGCATGTCGACGGGCTCCGGGCAGGGGCCATGGTTAGAACAAAATGCAAACGTGCCCGTCAAGGACGCCGCAAAATCTCCCACAAAATTAACCCGGCTTAAGCAGGCGGCAGGCCATTGATGCGGAAAAGGTTCCTCGGATGGGATGGCCGGACAAATCCGCTACAGAGACTGAGCCGCAGGATGGCCTGAAAGACGGCCTGATCGGCGCGTTCCTGTACTGGCTCGGCGGCTTCGAGATCGAGGACGGCCTGACCGCCGGTCTCAGCGAGCGCGAGCTGCGCCGCATCCGCGCCAAGCAGATCGACGCCGTGACGCGGGCCATCCCGGTGACGATGGCCGTAACCATGCTCAATGTCGCCATCGTGCTGATCCTGTTCTGGGGCCGGGGCTGGAACGATTTCCTCGCGATATGGGGCATGACGCTTGCCGCCGCCGCCTCGCTCGCGGTGAGGGCGTGGCGGCGCGCGCAGCAGAATCCGCCGCAGGAAGCGTCACGCCGCGCGACGCGGCAAATGATGCGGCAGGCATTCTTCCTGGCCGCGATCTGGGGCATGCTGCCGCTCGCATTGTTCAGCCGCGTCGGCCCGACCAGCCAGCTGATCCTGGCCTGCCTGATGGTTGGCATGATGTCGGGCGGCGCCTTCACGTTGTCGACCTTTCCGCGTGCGGGCCTCGTCTATCTCGCGACCATGACGGTCGCCTGCGCCGGCGCGATGCTGTTGTGCGGTGCTGGTCCGTATGCCCTGACCGCGGTGTTCCTGCTGCTGTTCGCGTTCTTCATGGCGCGCAACATCGTCTCGCAGGGCAATCTGTTCCTCGGCAATCTCAAGGCCCGGCTCGAGCTCGAACGCCAGACCGAGATCATCTCGCTGCTGCTGAAGGATTTTCAGGAGAACGCCAGCGACTGGCTGTGGCAGACCGACGCCGAAGGGCATCTCACGGATGTGCCCGAGCGCTTCGCCGACGTCGCGCAGCTGCCGCTTCCACTGCTGAAGGGGTCGCTCTTCGCCGACGTGCTCGACATGCTGTGCCCCGAAGATCAGGCGGCGGCCTACAACGTCGTCGGCCTGATGGAGCACGCCGAGCCGCTGCACGAGATGAACCTCAAGGTCGTTGCGGGCGGCGAGGCGCGGCTGTGGTCGCTGACGGCGAAGCCGGCCTATGACCGCGACGGGCAATTTTTGGGCTATCGCGGCTTTGGCCGAGATGTCACCGAGCGCTGGCGCGCGGAAAAGGCCGAGGCCGAGAGCCGCGCGAAGTCGGATTTTCTCGCCGTGATGAGCCACGAGATCCGCACGCCCATGAACGGCGTGCTCGGACTTGCGAGCATGCTGCTCGAAACAAATCTCGATCCGGAGCAGCGCGAGGCCGTCACCACGATCCGCGAATCCGGTGACAACCTCCAGCGCATCCTCAACGACATCCTCGACCTGTCCAAGCTCGAGGCCGGACGCTTCGCGTTCGAGGCGATCGACTTTGCGCCGCAGACGCTGGTCGAGACGGTCGCGACCGTGGTGCGCGCAAGCGCCAAGAGCAAGGGGCTCGCAGTCAAGGTCGAGCTCGATCCGGACCTGCCGCCGACGCTGCGTGGCGACGTCGCGCGTATCCGGCAGGTGTTGCTCAATCTCGCCTCCAACGCCGTGAAGTTTACCGATCAGGGCGAGGTGACGATCAAGGCCATTTGCCAGGCGCGCCGCGATCTGCTCGCGACCGTCGAATGGACCGTGTCGGACACCGGCATCGGCATTGCGCCCGAGAAGCTCGGGCAGCTGTTCTCGGATTTCGCGCAGGCCGATGCCTCGATCAGCCGCCGCTTCGGCGGCACTGGCCTCGGTCTCGCGATCTCCCGGCGTATCATCGAGCAGATGGGCGGCACCATCGGCGTCATCTCGACGCCGGGCGAGGGCTCGACCTTCCGCTTCACGCTGGTGCTGCCGTGGAGTCAGGCGCAGACGTCAAGTCAGGACGCGGGCCGCGATGAAGCGGACGACCTCAAGGCCCGCATCGCGAGCCTCGACCGGCCGCTGAAGGTGCTGGTCGCCGAGGATGACGCCGTCAACCGCATGGTCGTGAGCAAGATGCTCGGTGCCTTCGAGGTCGAGCTGCGGGTCGTCGCCGATGGCGTGGACGCCGTCGCGGCCGTCTCCGAAGGCGATTACGACATCGTGCTGATGGACGTGCGCATGCCAGAGATGGATGGCCTTGCCGCGACCCGGGCGATCCGCGCGGAAGGCGGGCGCTTCGAGGCCCTGCCGATCATCGCACTGACAGCCAACGCCTTCCCCGAAGACGTCAAGATCTGCCGCGAGGCCGGCATGTCGGACTTCCTGGCCAAGCCGCTACGGAAGCCCGCGCTGGCCGCGGCCCTGCTGCGCGGGCTGGACGGTCACGTGATGGCAGAGGACGCGCCGCTCCAGCCGGAGTTGATGCCGGTCGAGGCGGAGTGGACGGACGAGGAAAGGCAGATGACCGGGGCTTAAAGCACTTTCAAGCGAAGTGAATGCCGGTTGGCGCAAAGCAAACGCGTCAAAAAGAGAATCGCCGATCAAATCGCCGGCGAAATCGATTTGGTGCTCTGCTACGGCCGACAATGCAACGCGGCGCCGTTACAGTTTTCCATAAACTCGCCCGGCGACTGCCTTCAGGCGCTCGACCGAACCGGACTCCGGATGCGGCTTGACCGGTGCGAACAGGATCGAAGCCTGCCTGCCGTTCTTCCAGACATAGATGTTGACGGCGTTGCCGTTGCCCTTGGTGCAGGAATGCTCGCCAAACGCTTCATTACCGAGCTCGGGGATCGCCACGTGCTGGCACGGGTCCGTGCGTTTCATCATGCTGATGACCGTGTCGCGCGAGCTCGCGATCACCGCAACTGTCATGGTGTTGGCCGCGCGATCGAACATCATGCAGCTGCCGGCGCCGGTCCGCTGCACCGTCAGCGTGCCTTTGTCGAGAAAACCGTCGGCATCCGCGGCAGTGAGCCACTCGCAATTGCCGAACCGCTCGCTGCTCTTGCTCACGTTGGCGATGGCAACGCGGGCGCCTTCGGTGAGCGGCCCGAGCAAGGCCTCGTCGGCACGCCGGCCGGTCGGATAGACGCTGATCTGCAGGATGTAATCGCCGGACAAGGCGACGACCGATGCCTCCTGGCGCTCCGCGCCGGCGGCGCTTGTTCCGCCCTGGCCTTCGTCGCCGATGTCAGCGACTGCGTTAAGCGGCATGCGCTCGCCAAGCGTCTTGACGAAGGTCGCGTACAACTCCTTGGCGCGGTCCTTGTCGGGATTGCGAAACACGGTCAGCATCATCGTGTCGCCGCGCCCGCCCTGATAGATGCAACCACGGCCGTCCTGATTTGAAATCAGCGACCATTTGAGCGCCGGCATCGCGTCGGCGAGATCCTTGGCGCTGATGAACGGGCAGGTTTCGGCAGCGTGCACGGGCAGCACCGGGACGGCTGCGATTGCAAGGAATAGAACGAAGCAACAGAGCAGCCGATCGATAATGCGCATTTGATAATTGACTTCCACTATTGGCGCGCCACGGCCGATGAAGATGGGCACAATTGCTTTCGCCGGGGCGCTATGATGGAGCGGCCGGCCGCCCGCGCCGATCCGCAAATTTTCGACGCCTTGCGATATTGCGCTCCGCCGCTCAGGCTGCTTCCGGCTTGTTTACGGTCTCGATGCGGTCAAGAGTCTTACCGAGTTCGCGCTTTGCGAGCTGCATATCATAGTCGTTCTGCAGGTTGAGCCAAAGCTGGGCGGTTGTCCCGAGCGCCTTAGCGAGCCGGAGCGCAGTGTCGGCAGTAATGCCGGTCTGTTCGCTGGCGATCCGCTCGATCCGGGTGCGAGGCAAGCCGCAGGCCTTGGCAAGAGCGCCCGCCGACATTTTCAGCGGAACCAGGAACTCCTCCCGCAGAACCTCACCTGGATGCATGGGCTTGAGCTTCTTGGCCATTGTCGCGTCCTCTTCTTCTAATGGTAATCTACAATTTCGACGTCCGCCGGGCCTTGCGCTGTCCAAACAAAGCACGCGCGGAATTGGTCGTTGATTCTGATTGAGTGTTGCCCCTTGCGATCGCCCGCCAATGCCTCAAGGCGGTTGCCAGGAGGCGATTTCAAGTCGCCCAAATCGCCCGCGGCGTTCAGGTAGCGCAGTTTCCGGCGCGCTACCTTGACCAGGTCGGCCGGAAAGCCCTTGGGACTTTCGCCATTGAAGACGGCCTCGGTGGTTTTGTCCCGGAAGCTTCTGATCACTCACAAGGTGTATCATTGGATGATACGCCTGTCAATATCAACGTATCAATCAATGATACGCGGCCTAGCCACAGCCTCGGCGCGGTAGCTGATCGTAGGAGCGGCAGCGCAGGAACGGCCGCTACGCGGGCCGTGGCGTGCCCTAGCGTAGAACGGCGCGCCACGGCAGACGAAGATGGGTGCTTCGCCGTCTGGCATGCGCTCCAAGCGGCGGCATGCTCGATCCTGTCGCGGCCGAGGATGCCTCGTGATATTGTACGTCCGGCAACCGTTGGGGGGATTGGCGCGATGAATGGAAGGATGTCAACGGATAATGGAGGGATCTCAGCGGAAGCTATTGATAGAAAGCTCAGATCAGAGAGGATCCTTCAAGCCGAGGGCGTACCTTTCTTTGCCGCATTACCCGTTATTGAGACCAAGGCTGAGGCGCTGAAACGATCTAAAGAAGAAGTCGCGCTACGCACTCTTTGTCTCCTTTTTGTTGCTGCAAAAGGCGAGGGACTTGAGGAAGAATTAGTCGAACGACTTCTAGAAACATACGAACTCCGGCCGCATCTGACTCCCAAGGAACTCGCGTTCGTGCTCGACAATTCCCCTTCGCAGCACGACCGGATTCAATTCACTTGGAGGCACGAAGCCGCCTGGACTCTGCTTTGGGCATTGGGCTTCGTGGCCCAGCTAGGCAAGCCAGATCAGATTTGCGACGTGGAATTCGCCGCGAAGACCATGGCCGAAAGGACGACATCTGAGTTTATCGACGACTCCGAACTTCGTCCGATCGCCGACATTCTTGATCAGGCCGATCTGATCTACAGGTACCACTGGGCTGTCAGAAACGCGCGTACTAAAGGACAGCAGGTACCCGCAGCTCTAGATCCTGGCGTGACGGCAGAAAGACACCACGCTTTGAATTGGCTTATCGGATACGGCCAACAAACGTGGGATCATGTCACCACTCACACCTGACGCCACTGACGAGATTCAAACCTTCTCGAAGGATTGGACTGCGGCAAGGGACGCTTCGGCGTTGGGCTGTATCGACCCGCCCCGTGTGCGCCCGGTCGAGCTCCCCGACCTTGGGGGATCTCGCGATGATGATACATTACCCCTGTTTTGCCCGACGGGTCAACCGATCTTCGCAAAAGCCGAAATACACCGTGCCGGCGTCCCGGCTACTGTGCATGGGGTTGTTTTTCAGATTTTGAGCCGGATCAGATCGAGAAGCTGGTACCGCAGCCGCAGGACGCCGTCGCGTTGGGATTGTTGACGCGGAACGAGGCGCCGATCAGATCGTCGACGAAATCCACCTGCGAGCCCGCCAGGAACGGCTGCGAGGCGGAATCGACCAGCACCACCGCGTTCTCCTGCTTGATGACGAGATCGTCATCGGTGCGGTCGCGATCGATGTCGAACTTGTACTGGAACCCGGAGCAGCCACCGCCCTCGACGGAGATGCGCAGCATCGCGCCTGTGCCTTCGCCCTTGAGGATTTCTCCAATCCGGCGCGCGGCGCGGTCACTGATGGTCACGTCAGTCGTCATGGCTCGTCTCTCCGATAGGCCCGCAGTCGTACCAAATTCATTTGGCCAATTCATTTGGTATCCCGCGTCCGGCATAGTTAAGTGCAAGGATACGCAGAATCAAATGGATAGGGACTAAATTCGTCGTGTCCGTCGGAATGGCAGCCCCCCATGCGCCCTATGCCTGCGACCCCGATCGCAGCCGAGGCCGGCTGGTCGCCGAGCCCCCGAGCCGGACCAGGAGCCCGTTCCGGCGCGATTGCGACCGGGTGATCCATTCCACCGCGTTCCGCCGCCTCAAGTACAAGACCCAGGTGTTCGTGTTCCATGAGGGGGACCATTACCGTACCCGGCTGACCCATTCGCTGGAGGTGGCGCAGATCGCCCGCGCGCTGGCGCGCCAGCTTGGGCTGGACGAGGATCTCACGGAAACCCTGGCGCTCGCCCACGACCTCGGCCATCCGCCATTCGGCCATGCCGGCGAGCGGGCGCTGGATGCCTGCCTGAAGGATTTCGGCGGCTTCGACCACAACGCCCAAGCGCTCCGCGTCGTCGGCTCGCTGGAGCACCGCTATCCCGAGTTCGACGGGCTCAACCTGACCTGGGAGTCGCTCGAGGGCATCGTCAAGCACAACGGCCCGCTGACCGATCGCAGCGGCGCGCCGGTCGGGCGCTACCGCGAGCACGGCATTCCCGTCGGCATCGCCGACTATATCAAGTCCTACGATCTCGAGCTCTGGAGCTTCGCCTCGCTGGAGGCGCAGGTCGCGGCGATTGCCGACGACATTGCCTATGACGCCCACGATATCGACGACGGCCTGCGCGCCGGCCTGTTCCACCTCGATGATCTCAAGGTGATGCCGCTCACGGCGGAGATCATCGCCGAGACCTCGGCGCATTACCCCGATCTCGAAGACGTCAGGCGCGGGGCTGAGCTGGTGCGCGAGCTGATCTCGCATCTGATCGGCGCGGTGTTCGCGGAGGCGAAAAAGAACATCGCCGCGGTCAGCCCGCAATCGGCCCAGGACGTGCGCCAGCAGAGCCGGGCGCTGATCGCGTTCCCTGCCGAGGTCGCCGAGGAGGAGGCCGCCATCAAGCGATTTCTCTATGGACACATGTACCGCCACAAGCGGGTGGTGCGGGTGATGGCGGAGGCGGAACAGATCCTGTTCGACCTGTTCGCAAAATACCTGATATCGCCGGCCGACCTCCCGCCGGAATGGCTGGCCGGGGCGGAGGCGGACGACGAGGGCGACCGGGCCCGCCGGATCGGCAATTTCATTGCCGGAATGACCGACCGTTTCGCCCTGACCGAGCACCAGCGGCTCTTTGACTCGACCCCGGATTTGCGTTAGGCGGCGACCATGCCCGACACATCCTCAGCACCGCATTTGTTCGCCGACGTGCTCGCGCGCGTGCACGCCGCCTGCCGCGCGCTCGCGGCCGAAGCCAACTGGCCCGAGGGCATCGATTTCTCGCGCGTGGTGGTCGAGCCGCCGCGCGATGCCTCCCACGGCGACATGGCGACCAACGCCGCCATGGTGCTTGCGAAAGAGGCAAAGGCAAAACCGCGTGATCTCGCTGAGCAGATCGCCGAGCGGCTGCGCGCCGACGCGCTGATCGCCAAGGTCGACGTCGCCGGTCCCGGCTTCATCAATCTGACGCTGAAGCCCGCCGCCTGGGCCGAGGCGCTGCGGACGGTGCTGCGCGAGGGCGCCGATTACGGCCGCGTCCGCGGCGGCTCCAAGGTCAACGTCGAATACGTCTCGGCCAATCCGACTGGGCCGATGCATGTCGGCCATTGCCGCGGCGCCGTGTTCGGCGACGCGCTGGCGAGCCTGCTCCAATTCGGTGGCCACGACGTCACGCGTGAATATTACATTAACGATGCCGGCGCGCAGGTCGACGTGCTCGCGCGCTCCGCCTTCTTGCGGTATCGCGAGGCGCTCGGCGAGAACATCGGCGCCATTCCGGAAGGCCTCTATCCGGGCGACTATCTGAAGCCGGTCGGTGTGGTGCTGGCCGAGGAGCATGGCGACAAGCTCCTCGCGATGAGCGAGGCGCAATGGCTGCCGACGGTACGGTCCAAGGCGATCGGGATGATGATGGACGAGATCAAGGACGATCTCGCCGCGCTCAATATCCGCCACGACGTGTTTTTCTCGGAGCGCTCGCTGATCGAGAGCGGCAACAACAAGGTTGCCGAGACCATCGATTTCCTGAAGGCCAAGGGTGACATCTATGAAGGCCGCCTGCCGCCGCCGAAGGGCGCACCGGTCGAGGACTGGGAAGACCGTGAGCAACTGCTGTTCAAGGCAACCGCCTACGGCGACGACGTCGATCGTCCGTTGATCAAGTCGGACAATTCCTACACCTACTTCGCCTCCGACATCGCCTACCACAAGAACAAGTTCGACCGCGGTTTTGCGGAGATGATCGACGTCTGGGGCGCCGATCATGGCGGCTACATCAAGCGCATGCAGGCGGCGGTGAAGGCGACGACCTCTGGCAAGGGCGCGCTCGACGTCAAGATCGTCCAGCTCGTGAAGTTGCTGCGCAACGGCGAGCCGGTGAAAATGTCCAAGCGGAGCGGGGACTTCGTCACTTTGCGTGAGGTGGTGGATGAAGTCGGCCAGGACGCCGTCCGCTTCATGATGCTCTACCGCAAGAACGACGCCGTGCTCGACTTCGACCTCGCCAAGGTCATGGAGCAGTCGCGCGACAACCCGGTGTTCTACGTCCAGTACGGCCACGCCCGCGGCCACTCGATCTTCCGCAACGCGCGGGCGGAGGTGTTTCCGGAACTCCCCGAGGACGCCCGCAAGCGGATCGCATGGCTCAGCGAGTCGGACGTGGAACGGCTGTCGGACCCCGTTGAACTCGACCTTCTCAAGCGCCTTGCAATTTATCCGAGGATGCTGGAAGCCGCCGCGGCGGCTCACGAGCCGCACCGTATTGCCTTTTATCTCTATGACTTAGCGAGCGAATTTCACGCACTTTGGACGAAGGGGCGCGATTTGCCCTATTTACGCTTCATTATCAATAATGATGCAGTTCTAACAAAGGCGCGGCTGGCCATGGTCCAGGGCGTCGTCTCTGTCCTGGCATCGGGCCTCGCCATCCTCGGCGTCCATGCTCCGGACGAGATGCGGTAGTTTGGGGCGAACTACTTAAGGGGAATATTGGGGGTACCGGCAGAAGCCGGATCGCTTAGACTTGGTTGAAAGCCTTGTGGGTCGAAAGCCGCGCCTTGGTCGAGGGGCGCGCGGCTTTCCCGAAGGGACGCATCATCACGATGGCCGATCGATATCACGACAGACCGTTTCCGTCCGACGACTATGGCCGCGGCGCCGACCAGCATGGGAAGGCGGAAAACGATCCCTTGGCTGAGCTCGCCCGCCTGATCGGGCAGACCGATCCGTTCGCAGCACAGGGCCGCCCGGGCGCGCGGCCGGCCGCAGCGCCAGCACAGACTTATCAGGACGAAGATTATTCGCAGGACGGCTATCGGCAGGAATATGCCGAGCAGGCTGCCCCGACTCAGCCGGGTCCGCCGTCATGGATGCGCCGCGCCAACGTGCAACCGCAGCCGGCGCCCGAGCCTGACTATCCCGTCGCGGTGAATCCCGTTCATCCGCTGCATCGCTATTCAGCCCAGCCGGCTGCGCCGGAGCCTGAGTTTCATCAGCCCCAGACCTATCAGGATCAGGCCTATCAGGATCAGGCTTACCAGCATCAGGCCTATCATCAGGAGCAGGCCCAGGACCAAGCCCACGAGGCGTCATCCGAGCAGCCCGATTCGGCGCGTTACGATGATGCGCTCTACGGGCGGCTCGAGTCGGGTGAGCAGGATTTTCAGCGTGAGCCGGCCTATCCGGACGACCCTTACGCGTTCCAGAGCGACTATCCCGAGGCCGATCTCGACGAGCCCAGGAAATCGCGCGGCGGCATGATGACGGTCGCCGCGATCCTCGCGCTGGCCGTGGTCGGAACTGGTGCTGCCTTCGCCTACAAGACCTATATCGGATCGCCCCGCAGCGGCGAGCCGCCGATCATCAAGGCCGACAACACGCCGACCAAGATCGTGCCCGCGCCGTCGGACTCCTCGGCCAAGGTGCCGGACCGCATGGCGAGCGGCGACGGCAGCGAGAAGATCGTGCCGCGCGAGGAGGCGCCCGTCGACGTCAATGCCAAGGCGGCCGGTCCGCGCGTGGTGTTTCCGCCGCTGAACCAGAATGCGAACCCGCCGCCGGTTGCGAGCGTGTCGCCGTCCAACGTTCCGCCACCGAATGCCGGTCCGGTCCCGAGCAACGGGACGATGCCGAACAGTGCGCCACGCTCGGTCAAGACCGTGGCCGTGAAGGGTGACCAGACCGACAGCGCCGCGCCGCAGGCCGCCGCGTCATCAGCGCCCAAGCCGGCCGCGCCGCCGAAGCCGGTCGCTGCACCAGCCGCGCCGCGTACGCCGCCGACTTCGGCCAATGCCAGTGCCAACCAGCCACTCTCGCTGGCGCCGCAGGCTGCGCCGGCCGAACCGCCGCAGCGTATGGCCGCGACCAATCCGACCCAAATTGCACCCACGCCCAGCGGCGGTGGCGGCTTCGTCGTGCAGGTTTCCTCGCAGCAGAGCGAGGATAGCGCCGCCGCGTCCTACAGGGTGCTGCAGAGCAAGTATGGCAGCGTGCTCGGCGGCCGCTCGCCGGTCATCAAGCGCGTCGATCTGACCGATAAGGGCAAAGGTATCGTCTACCGCGCCTTCGCCGGACCGTATGGCTCGGCCGACGAGGCGGTGCAGGCCTGCAACAATCTGAAGTCGGCTGGCCTGCCGTCCTGCTTCGTCCAGAGGAATTAGCGGCCGTTTCCTTGACCCCCTGCCGGGGCAGGGTTAATCGGCCCCATGAGCACGCGGGCCTTCAATACCGGCGTATCCGGAATGGAACTGACCGCCGCCGAGCTGGCGTTTGGCCGTGCCGAATGCCCACGGGATTTCATTCGCTTCAGGCGTAGCATCGAAATCTCGACGCAAGTCACGGTACTGCTTGAGGAATTGGTGGTTGCGGGCTTAACCGCGGCCAATCTCGGCAGTCTCAGCATTCCCGTGGATGGCGCCGCCGCCCCCGCCCATCCGGTGACGACTTCTGCGACAATGATTGCTCAAGTGATTCGCAGCGCAATTGGGTTCCAGGGTTTGTTAATGAGTAATGACGTGCCGATGAACGCGCCGGCGGGCGGAATCGCCGAGCGAATTCGCGCCATGTTCGCGGGCGGCTGCGACACGACGCTTCACAGCAATGACAATGCGGAACTGGACGCATTGACCGCAACCACGGCATCCGCATGACCGCAGAAATCCTATCGTTTGAAACCGGGCGGCCCGCAGAGCTGGCCGAGGGCGAGCCGGCGTTGGTGGTCGATGTCGAGGGCTATGAAGGCCCGCTCGATCTCCTGCTCGCGCTGGCGCGGCAGCAGAAGGTCGATCTCGCCAAGATCTCGATCCTGGCGCTGGCCGACCAGTACCTTCACTTCATCGAAGCTGCTCGAAAAATCCGCCTCGAGCTTGCCGCCGACTATCTCGTGATGGCCGCCTGGCTTGCCTTCCTGAAGTCGCGCCTGCTGCTGCCGGAGCCGCCGAGTGCGGAAGGTCCGAGCGCCGAGGAAATGGCGACCGCGCTCGCCAACCGTCTGCGCCGCCTGGAAGCCATTCGCGAAGCCGCCAACCGGCTGATGAACCGGCAGCAATTGCTGCGCGACATTTTTCCGCGCGGCGAGCCCGAGCAGATCGCCGAGATCCGGCATCCGAAATACACGGCGACGCTGTATGACCTGCTCACGGCCTATGCTTCACAGCGCCAGTCGCGCGTGCTGGCGAGCGTGCATCTGGCCAAGCGCACGGTGTGGTCGCTCGCCGAGGCGCGCGCCACGCTGGAGCGGCTGGTCGGCAGCATCACCGACCAGGATGACTGGGGCGTGCTCGACGATTTCCTGGTCCGTCACGTCGCTGATCCGACGCAGCGCGCGACGGTGTTCGCCTCGAGCTTCGCCGCTGCGCTCGAGCTGGTGCGCGAAGGTCAGCTCGAGCTGAATCAGAAAGAGGCGTTTGCGCCCATCTATTTCCGGAAGGGGCGTCCTAAACCGGTTCCGGACGCAGCTCCTGCGCCCGATGCGCCGGTCGCTTAAGTGCAAGAAGGAGAATCTGCCATGGCAAGCCTGGCTGAAGTGCGGGTAGATGAGGCCGAGCCGATGGAGAACGAATCCCAGGCGCGTCCCGAAGAATTGCGGCTGCTGGAAGCGCTGCTGTTTGCTTCGAATGAACCACTGGATACGGCGACGCTGGCCAAGCGCATGCCCGAGGGCGTCGACATCAAGGCCGCGCTCGAGCAGCTCCAGGCCGACTACGCCTTGCGCGGCGTGAACCTCGTGCGGGTCGCCAACAAATGGACGTTCCGCACTGCCGGCGATCTCGCCTGGCTGATGACCCGCGAGAGCACCGAGACCCGCCGCCTGTCGCGTGCGGCCATCGAGGTTCTGGCGATCATCGCCTATCACCAGCCGGTGACGCGTGCCGAGATCGAGGAGATCCGCGGCGTCGTCACCTCAAAGGGCACGCTCGACGTGCTGCTGGAGACCGGCTGGATCAAGCCGCGCGGTCGTCGCAAGACGCCTGGCCGTCCTCTGACCTTCGGAACCACCGAGGACTTCCTCTCGCAGTTCACTCTGGAACAGCTCGGCGACCTGCCGGGTCTGGAGGAGCTGAAGGGTACGGGACTGCTGGATTCGCGGCTGCCGACCGGCTTCAGCGTGCCGACGCCATCGGATGATCCTCAGCTGCGCGAGGACGAGGACCCCCTGGAACCGGGCGAGGACCTCGATCTGGCGCTGGCGCCTGCGGTCGAGCCCGAGACGCCGCCGGAAGGCGGCAATGAGGGCGGCGAAGGCGGGAACGAGGAGTGATCCTCCGGTCGCTCTGCGGGCCGCCTGCGACCAGTTAACACTAGGCAAGATTACGTAGCGCCAACAGCGAATTGGCGCTGCCTTGGTCCTTGTTTTTGAGGCCTGCGAAGCCTAGGTTTCGGTGAAGATCGGCCGGGGGTCCCGGCGATGCGCGTTTGGAGGGTTGCAGGATGGGTTCACTTAGCATTTGGCACTGGATCTTGGTGATCGCAGTGGTCCTGCTGCTGTTCGGCCGTGGCAAGATTTCGGATCTGATGGGTGACGTGGCGCAGGGCATCAAGGCCTTCAAGAAGGGCATGCAGGACGACGACAAGGTCGCTGACAAGCCCGCCGAGCCGTCCAAGTCCATCGAGCACAATGCGGCGCCGACCGCGGCGCGATCCGACGTCGGCAGCAAGGCCGTCTGAGCCAGGAGCACGCGAGACACGGGTAGCGGCCCGATCCTGCGCGTGAGGGATCAGGCCGATCGTGATTTCGCGTGAACGGAAGACGTCATGTTCGACATCGGGTGGAGTGAACTGGTTCTGATCGGGGTCGTGGCCCTGGTCGCCATCGGCCCGAAAGAGCTGCCGGGCGTGCTGCGCATGGTCGGTCAGTGGATGGGCAAGGCCCGCAAGATGGCCGCCGAATTCCAGGGCCAGTTTCAGGAAGCCATGCGCGAGGCCGAGATGGCCGACCTCAAGAAGAGCTTTGACGAGGTCAAGGAAGCCGCTTCCGGCTTCACCGGCGGCGGTCTGATGACCTCGCTGCAGAAGGACGTCAGCGACGCGCTGCGCGTCGATGCGCTCGACAAGCCGGCCGAGACCGCCACGACCACCGCTGTCGAACCGCCGGCGATTTCAAGTGAAACGCCGACGACACCAACGACACCCGAAGCCCCGACGCCTGAAACCTTCGTGGAGGCCGAGGCGCACGCGGCGATCAACGAGCCGCTCGCGATCACGCGCGAGGTCGAGCCGCAGGCGACGGTAGAGCAAGACACCGCGCCCGAAGCGATCAAGGACGCCAAAGCGTCATGAGCGACGCCGAGATCGAGGCCAGCAAGGCCCCCTTGATGGACCATTTGATCGAGCTGCGCTCGCGGCTGATCAAGGCGCTGCTCGGATTCGGCGTGGCCTTCATCTTCTGCTTCTTCTTCGCCAAGCAGATCTACAACGTGCTGGTCTGGCCGTTCGTGTGGATCGCAGGCGCCGAGAACTCGAAATTCATCTACACGGCGCTGCTGGAATATTTCATCACCCAGCTCAAGCTCGCGCTGTTCGGTGCCGGCTTTATTTCCTTCCCGATCGTCGCGACGCAGATCTACAAATTCGTCGCGCCCGGCCTCTACAAGCACGAGAAGCAGGCGTTCCTGCCGTATCTGGTCGCGACGCCGTTCTTTTTCGTGCTCGGCGCGGCGCTGGTCTATTTCGTCGTGCTGCCGATGCTGGTGCGCTTCTCGCTCGGCATGCAGCAGGCCGGCAGCGACGAGACCGCGCAGATCCAGCTTCTGCCCAAGGTCGGCGAATATCTCTCGCTGATGATGTCGCTGATCTTCGCCTTCGGTATCGCCTTCCAGCTTCCGGTGATCCTGACGCTGCTCGGGCGGATCGGCATCATCACGTCAAAGATGCTGCGCGAGAAGCGCCGCTATTTCATCGTCGTCGCCTTCATCATCGCGGCCGTGCTGACGCCGCCTGATGTGCTTAGCCAGTGCTCGCTGGCGATTCCGCTACTGGCGCTCTACGAGGGCTCGATCATTGCGGTCTCGATGGTGGAGAAGAAGGCGGCCGCCTCGCAGGCCACGACCGGCACCGACGTGTCGACGCCGCCGAATCCGGCCGAGTAGGGCGCCTCTGTGTCATTCCCCGCGAAAGCGGGGAATCCAGTACGCCGCGGCCTCTCGGAGAATCACCCCTGTCTCTGGAATACTGGATCGCCCGCTTTCGCCGGCGATGACGCCTGTGGTAGTGGGAAGCGCTGTGCACCCCGCCAACACGCGCTTCGGCCATTGCACGCTGATTCAGGACCACCGCCATGCACGACATCAAATCGATCCGCGACAATCCGCAAGCCTTCGACGCCGGTCTCGCCCGGCGGGGCCTGAAGCCGCTATCGGCGTCGCTGCTCGCGATCGACGAGCGGCGGCGGGCGTCGATCCTGGCTTCCGAGCAGGCACAGGCGCGGCGCAATGCGGCCTCGAAGGAGATCGGCGACGCCAAGAAGGCGAAGGACGATGCGCGTGCGGCCAAGCTGATGGCTGAGGTCGCCGAGCTCAAGACCACGATGCCGCAGCTCGAGGCTGCCGCGAAAACGGCCGACGATGAGCTGACCAAAGAGCTGTCCGCGATCCCGAACATTCCGTTCGATGAAGTGCCCGATGGGGTCGACGAGCACGGCAACGTCCAGCACCACGTGTTCGGTGCCAGGCGCAACTATGGTTTTGCGCCGAAGCTGCACGACGATCTCGGCACCGCGCTCGGCTACATGGATTTCGAGGCGGCGGCAAAACTCTCCGGCGCGCGCTTCGTCGTGCTGAAGAAGGGCCTCGCGCGCCTTGAACGCGCGATCGGGCAGTTCATGCTCGACCTGCACACGAATGAGCACGGCTACACCGAGATCAACCCGCCGCTCTTGGTGCGCAACGAGGTGATGTTCGGCACCGGGCAATTGCCGAAATTCGAGGATGACCAGTTTTGGGCGATCAAGGGCGAGCTGCTCGCTTCGCCCGATCATGAGCGGCTGAAGACCGAGCGTCTCGGCCTGATCCCGACGGCGGAAGTCTCGCTCACCAACCTTGTCCGCGAATCCATCCTCGACGAGAAGCAACTACCAATGCGGCTGACTGCGCTGACGCCGTGTTTTCGCGCGGAGGCGGGTGCCGCAGGGCGTGATACCCGCGGCATGATCCGCCAGCACCAGTTCACCAAGGTCGAGCTGGTCTCGATCACGACGCCTGAAACCAGCAAGGACGAGTTGGAGCGGATGCTGTCCTGCGCCGAGCAGGTGTTGCAGAAGCTCGACCTGCACTATCGCGTCATGACGCTCTGCGCAGGGGATATGGGTTTCTCGTCGCAAAAAACCTATGACATCGAAGTCTGGATGCCCGGGCAGGGCGACGGCGGCATGTTCCGTGAGATCTCGAGCTGCTCGGTCTGCGGCGATTTCCAGGCGCGGCGCATGGATGCGCGTTCGCGCGGCCCGGACGGCAAGCCGCGCTTCGTGCACACGCTGAACGGCTCCGGTACGGCGGTCGGCCGCGCGCTGATCGCCGTCATGGAGACTTATCAGCAGGAGGACGGCTCGATCGCCGTTCCCAGCGTGCTTCAGCCCTATATGGGCGGGCTGAAAGTGGTCGCGCGCGAATAATTCTCGTTGCCCGCCTGAAACGCAGAAACGTTTGGTTGCGAAGATCGGGCGGCCGGTTATCCTGCCGGCCATCCGTCAACGCGAACCGACCGTCCATGGCCTTGCACCGCGACATCTTCTGGGTCGGCCGACAATGGGCGGTGACCGGTTCCGGTATCCAGGCCGTCGACCAGCGCTTGCGTGGCGTGCTGGACATCGACATCGCGCGGCTCTGGGACGACACGCATGTGCAAAGCCGGCGCGCCAAGCCGGGCGTCAATGTCGAGGATTTTGACACGGCGGTAACGGTAGCGCGTGAGCGCTTTCCAGAGGCGCCCGTGTCGGCTCCATTCGTTGCGCAGCTGAAGGCGCTCGGTGTGATCGAGACACCCGTCGTCAGCCCTGTCGTGCCGGCGATGCAGCTGCGCGCGGAGGGCAAGCTTGCGCGCTTCCTGCCGCAATGGCGCGTCCGGCGTTAATTGCGTCCGGCGTTAATAATGCGTCGGGCCTGGATACCGGTTTGCCTGATGCGCCATAGCGGGATAAGACGGCCTGACCCAGCTCAGGAATCGACCACCGGCATGCGCATTCTCTGCACCAATGACGACGGCATCCACGCTCCCGGCCTCAAGGTCGTGGAGGAGATCGCGCGCGCGCTGTCCGACGACGTCTGGGTGGTCGCGCCCGAGCTCGACCAGTCCGGCGTGTCGCATTCGCTGTCGTTGAACGATCCGCTCCGCCTGCGCGACGTCGGGCCGCGGCACTTCGCGGTGCGCGGTACACCGACCGACTGCGTCATCATGGGCGCGCGCCACATCCTCGGCGCCAAGCTGCCCGATGTCGTGCTCTCCGGCGTCAACAAGGGCCGCAACGTTGCCGAGGACGTGGTCTATTCCGGCACCATCGCCGGTGCGCTCGAAGGCACCATCCTAGGGATCCCGTCATTCGCGCTGTCGCAGGAGTTCAGCGTCGAGACGCGCGAGCGGCCGCCGTGGGACACCGCGCGCAAATTCGGTCCCGACATCCTGCGCAAGGTGATCAAGGCCGGCATCCCGAAGGACACCGTCATCAACGTCAACTTCCCGTCCTGCGCGCCCGAGGATGTGCTCGGCATTCGCGTCACGCGGCAGGGCAAGCGCAATCTCGGCTTCCTCAGGATCGACGAGCGCAGGGACGGCCGCAACAATCCTTATTTCTGGATTGGCTTCGAACGTGCCGCGATGATGGACATGCCGGCCGCAGGCACCGATCTCGCGGCGCTGCGCGAGCGCTATGTCTCGGTCACGCCACTGCGGCTCGATCGTACCAATGAAGCGTTTTCCGAAGAGCTGAGCGCGACGCTAAAGTGAAGATGATTTGGAAGTAGAAGCTAGCTAGCCGGTGCGAAGCGCGGCTTCGATGGTCTTGCCGAGCGCGTCGAGCTGAAACGGCTTCTGCAGCGCTGGCCGGTCGCGATATTGCTCCGGCAGGCCCGACGAGCCGTAGCCGGTGGCAAAGATGAACGGGCAGCCCTTTTCCCTGATGAGATCGGCAACCGGCGAAATGACCTTGCCGTTGACGTTGACGTCGAGGATGGCGATGTCGAACTCGGTGGCTTGGACCAGCCGCAGGGCCTCGTTGATATCGCCCGCTTCCGCCGCGACCTTGTAGCCGAGCTCCTCCAGCATATCCGCGACCATCATTCTGATCATGACCTCGTCCTCGACGAGGAATACAGAGCGGCCCGAAAGCCCGGTCGCGGTCATTGTCGTTGAGTCCTTGCCCATCTCCGGAAAACGTTCGCAGATAACATGAATCGACGCAATGCGCGTTTCGGCCGGCGGACGCGCGGAAATGCGTTTGCGGCTGGCCCGCTGCAAGCCGATTTGTGGTCAAATACCGCAGCGAAAGGCTATCATAGGTTCCTGAGCAGGAACAGGATTCTTGCCCGGGCCTGAGCGACGCGTGCGACGATCCGGCCCTCTGACGAGACGATATAAGCAGCGATGACCTCCAACCAGCCCCCGCCGGAAAAGATGATGTTTCAGCTCACGCTGAGGCGTCGCGGCATCAGCAATCAGACCGTGCTGCGGGCCATGGAAGAGGTGCCGCGCGATCTGTTCGTCGAAGCGTCCGATCGCGACGCCGCCTATCGTGACAGCGCGTTGCCGATCGCCTGCGGGCAGACCATCAGCCAGCCATTTGTCGTCGCCTACATGACCGAGCAGCTTCAGCTCCAGAAGCAGCATCGCGTGCTCGAGATCGGCGCCGGCTCCGGTTATCAGGCCGCCGTGCTGTCGCGGCTTTCGCGCGAGGTGCTGACGGTCGAGCGCTACCGCAAGCTTGCGGACGCCGCGCGCGCCAGGCTTGAAAAGCTCGGGTGTCACAATGTCGAGGTGATGCTGGGCGATGGCCTCAATCTGCCACCCAACATCGGCCCGTTCGACCGCATCATCGTTACCGCCGCGGTGGAGCAGATTCCGGAGAACCTCGTCGAACGGCTCGAGGTCGGCGGCATCCTGATTGCGCCGGTCGGGCCGCATCAGGGCGTGCAGACGCTGACCCGTCTCAGCCGTACCGAAGCCGGGATCGAACGCAGGGAACTCGTGGAGGTCCGTTTCGTGCCGGCGCTGCCCGGCGTGGCGCGGGAGCTGTAGAATTCCGGATCGGCTGTGCTGCCAACATCTTATTGGGAGGGTTAAGCCGTTATTTACTCGCGACGTGTTTACTTAAAAGACCAGTTCTGTTGCGTACGAGTGAGTAACCATGTCTGTTGTCGCCGAGTTGCTTTACTCGCGCCGCGTACCGCAGGTCGCGGTGCTGGCGCTGATTTCCTTCAGCTTCGCAGGGTGCAGTGCCGACATGCAGTCGAGGCTGTCCCAGTCGAACTTCTCCAATCCCTTCTCTGAATCGACCGGTTCGGTCCAGCAGGCCCCGCCGCCGCAGCGTGAGCTGCCGCAATATGCACGGCCGCAGACCCAGCCCGGCTACTATCAGTCTCAGGCCTTGCCGCCGCCGGCTGTCGCTGCGCCGCAATCCTATCCGGTTGCATCGGGTGGGGGCGTCTCCGGAGGCGGTCGCGGCCTCGGCTCCTACACGCCGCCGGCTCAGCCGCGTCTTGAAGCCACCGGCACCGTGCCGCCGCGCTCAGTTGCAGCTGCCCAGCCCGTCGGCGGAACCAAGATCATCGTCGGCACCAGCGACACGCTCGACGTGCTCGCCAAGCGCTACCATGTGAGCCCGCAGGCGATCATGGCCGCCAACGGCTACAAGGGGCCGCGCGCGCTCTCGCCTGGCCAGCAGCTGGTCATCCCGCATCCGGGTGCAACGGCTGCTGCACCGGCGCCGGTCACGGCTCCGGTTGCGGCGGCTCCCGCAATGGCGAAACCGGTTGCCGCCGTCGCTGCGCCATCGAGCTACCACTTCGTCAATCACGGTGACACGCTCGCCAGCATCGCGCGCAAGAACCATATCTCCGCGGCCGAGCTCGCTCGCGCCAATGGTCTCGAGCCGTCGACCAAGCTGAAGCTCGGCACCAAGCTGACCGTGCCGGGCGCCAAAACCGCAGCGGTTGCCGCTCCGCTTGCCCCGGCGCCTGTCGCCGCGGCCCCCGTGGCGGCTGCGCTGCAGCCGGTTGCGGCCGCTCCCGCACCGACCACCAGGATGGCCGCTGTTGCCCAACCGGCGCAGAGTGCGCGCCTGGCTCAGGCCAACACGAATATCGAAGAGAAGGCCGCCGAGACGCCGGCGAAAGCCGCAGAGACCACCAGCTCGCTGCCGACCTTCCGCTGGCCGGTGCGCGGAAAGGTGATCACGAGCTACGGCGCCAAGACCAACGGCAAGTCGAATGACGGCATCAATGTCGCGGTGCCCGAGGGTACGCCGGTCAAGGCGGCTGAAGACGGCGTCGTGGCCTATTCCGGCAACGAGCTGAAAGGTTACGGCAATCTGGTCCTGGTTCGGCACTCCAACGGCTACGTCACCGCATATGCCCATGCGAGTGAGCTGTTGGTGAAGCGCGGCGATCCCATCAAGCGCGGTCAGGTCATTGCCAAGTCGGGTCAATCCGGGGAGGTGGCGTCGCCGCAGCTCCACTTCGAGATCCGTAAGGGATCGAGCCCGGTTGACCCGTTGCAATTCCTCAACGGTGCATGAAGCCCTAGAGCGTTAGCCGATCAGGTTGCAAGTACCCTGCGGCCACGAAGTAGTTTGTGGATTCTGCGGGCGTGTAGGTGTCGACGATGCGACCAATAGCGT